>CAMYZF010000031.1 GCA_947303755.1 uncultured Erysipelotrichaceae bacterium
AAATACTGCACCACCGAAACAGCATCGGTTATTTGTGAGATTACAATCGTTAATTATTGCTTCACCACCATAAACAGCAACGGCGCCGCCTCTAGTATAACCTCCGACTCTATAACCTGTACCATTGGTTAATGTGCCTCTATTACCAGTAACGTTATCTTTACCATTAATTGTTAGTGTTCCGCCATTAACATATACGACAGGTTGATCATCTTCATCGCCTGTTTTAGTTCTAGCTTTTAAAGTAAAACCATTAAGATTAATAATAACATTATTACCAGTATCGACGGTTATATAATTAGTTAAATTTGTATCTCCCTCTAGATAATAAGTGCCTGAAGCCAACGTACCTCCCGAGGAAGGTAAAGGTGTTCCTTCAGCTAAGGCGACGTTAATGTTATCTTTTTTATGTGTTAATCGAAGACTCAAAAAAGTTCCTAACGCAAGGGATGAACTGAATAACAATACTAAACTTTTAAATAAACGTTTCTTCTTCATGTTAATCTCCATCTATATGCTAGAAAAAGCAATCAGTTGGTCTTCACTCTTTAATATTGATTAAATAGGTCTAATAAAATATTCATCCAATAAAAACATATATTCAAGAAAAAGCATGTCTAAACTATACTTTCATAGTCTCAAAGTAAAGTTTTTTGTTTACTTCAAGTAAAAGTGAGCATAACGTATAAGTATGAAAATCAATAAAACAAAAAACCAATTTGAAGCAGCGTTGTTCGAATTATTAAGCAAGAAAAACTATCACGATATCACTATTAATGAGATATGCGCTTTAGCTAACAAAACAAAGATGACTTTTTATCATTACTATAAGGACAAAGATAATCTATTAGCCCAAGCTTCGATCAATATAATCAACACCGAATACGCTGAAGAATACAAAAAGATATTAGCCAAAGAAACCAACATAGAAGAAATCGAATACCAATCATTAATAGCCACCTATAATATGATTGCAAAACATTACAATCAAATTCAGAATCTAACCTACAGAGGTGAAACCCTACCTTTGCAAATATTCAAAAACGCCTTATCTAATAACTATAGTAATTACATGGCCGAAATCATTAATAATGGTAACTTTGATGTTCCAATAGGCTATGTGTCTATCTTCTGTTTTGAAGGACTATATGGAACAGGCCTATATTTTGCAGAACAATTAAAAAATAATAAGAATAAGAAACAAGTAAGGGAAGACAACAAAAAAGCTTGTCGCTTATTAGCTAGGGCTACCGTATTCATCGCAAACACCAACTAAAAAGTTGATGTGCAAACAAGAAAAAAGATCTATAAACATAGATCTAATTTATCATTTTGGTGGACCCAACCGGGATCGAACCGGCGACCTCCTCGTTGCGAACGAGGCGCTCTCCCAGCTGAGCTATGGGCCCATTGCTTAATTATTTAATAATAAGCGCGCTTTATTTTCAAGAAGATATTGCGTGTTAGTTACGCGAATAAGATGGCGATAAGCGCCATTAATTCCATATGAGACAAAGATCCTTCAATCTCATAAAGATATGGTCCACAAAATTCTCTAATCCTATTCCCATCAATTTGGGCGATATATGGACCGCAGAATCTTTTGATTCTATTCCCGTCTAATTGTAAAAGAGTTGGACCGCAGAAGGCTCTAATTGAATCACCATCTATTTGGTAGACTGCTGGGCCACAGAAGTGTTTAACTCTGTTTCCATCGATTTGGTATAAGGTTGGTCCACAAAATTGTTTAATGGAACCACCACTTATTTCATAAAGGTTTTGGCCTAAGAATCTTTTTACTCTTGCCATAATTAGTCCTCATCGAAAACGGTAATTTCTCTAACATTACCTTCTTCGGGTTGTTCTTCAATTAATTCAGCGGAGTTAATGGATTCAAACTTACCAGTAATTTTAGACACTCTTGAATCAAGTTTTTCTCTAGATCTAGTCGCAGTTTCAAGTTGTCTTGAAAGCGTATCCCATTCTCTTCCAAACATTTCGAAGTCTTTACCTAGTTTAGCAAGTTGTTTTGCAATCTCTTTAGCGTTCTTTGCTCTTTCAGCATCGATTCTAACCATATTAATGGTTACTAAGATTGGTGGAAGAGTGGATGGAGAGGTGATAATAACGCGTTTTTCTCTAGCGTATTCGACGACATCTTGAAGATCGCTATGAATGTAAGCAAACACTCCATCGTTAGGAATAAACATTAATGCTTCTGGAGCGGTCTTATTTTCAACAATGTATTTGTCTTTAATATCGGTGATATGTTTCTTAACTGCTGCCGCAAAAGCTTTACGGAGCGGTTCTCTTTCTTCTTCTTTTGCATCAAAGATGCGTTTATAGTCTTGGAATGGGAATTTGGAGTCGATAGCGATCATCTTGTTTGGTTCTGGCATGAACACCACCGCATCCGCTCGAACATCATCGCCATCTTTGACTTTTTTCATCGTGTATTGTTCTTCATAACAACCAATCGTGTCACCAAAAACATTATGGAGAACCATCGATAATTGATATTCACCATATTGTCCTCTAGTTTGATTGCCTTCTAATACATTCTTTAAGGAGACAACATCTTTTCCAAGGTTTTCCATTTGCTTTTGAGCGTCATCGATAGCCTGAAGTCTTTCTCTAACTTGGGCCATTGATTCAGATGTACCTTTAAAACCTTCTTTTAATTTGTCATCAACCTTCTTATCAAGTTGAGCGATTTTTTCATCTAATTGTTTGTTTAAAGATTCAATTCTTTTAGTGAGGAATTCGGTTACTTCGGATTGGAAATGAGACAAGTTTTGCGAGGATTTTTCAGTATTATTACCAAATTCCTTTGTTAACTTAACCATCTCTTTGGCCATGACAACTTCAACAGTTTTTTCAACCTGTTTATCGATTGAATCAATCTTGGCTTTGACTTCACCAAGAGCTTGTTGGTCGTTTGAAGATAGATTATTTTGAACTGGTTCTTTCTTCTTTGTTAAAAGAATGATTAAAACAACTAAAGCGATTAAAACTAATCCGCTTACGCCTAAAGAAATATACGCAATTATATCCATAATAGTAACCTCATAATTATTGTATCATATTTGGAAAATATTTTTGCCATTAATGACAAAAATTTTTAGAAAATAAATTTTATAAATTTCAAGACTATATTTTTATTATTTTTACGATACAATTTTGTCTATGGATAAGGCGATCGCAGTTATCGATATGAAGGCGTTTTATGCCTTTGAGGAATGTGTTGAAAGGAAACTCAATCCTTTCACCACACCTTTGGTGGTTTGTGATCCCACTAGAGGAGATGGCACAATCGTTTTATCAGTTACACCATATTTAAAATCATTAGGCGTTCCATCGAGATGCAGGAGACATGAGCTACCTAAGATTGAAGGAATGATTTTCGCTCAACCAAGAATGGAACATTATGTTAAGAAAAGTGCAGAAGTAATTTCGATTGTTACTGATTTAATTGGGGAAGACGATATCCACATCTATTCCATTGATGAATTCTTTGTGAATCTAGGGCCATATTTAAGAATGTATGAATGCACCCCCTATGCACTTGTTAGAAAAATCCAAAAAGCAATAAATGAGAAGACTGGGTTGATCACTACTGCTGGGCTCTCCTATAACATGCTATTGGCTAAAGTAGCTTTGGATAATGATGCAAAAAATAAACCTCCATACATAGCGAATTGGACTAAAAAAGATATCGAAAACAAATTATGGAAAATCAAACCATTATCTAAAATGTGGGGAATATCTTCTGGTTACGAAAGAAAGTTAAACGCGTTAGGTATTTTTGATGTTGGCCAACTCGCTAAAACGGATAAGTCTTTTCTAAAAGAAAAGTTTGGTGTTATAGGCGAGCAACTTTGGGAACATGCAAACGGAATTGATGAAACAGATATTCGCGATAAATACGTTCCAAAAGATAAATCATTAACAGTGGGTCAGGTCCTTTTTAAAGACTATTCAGTAGAAGATGCAAGACTCATCGTAAGAGAAATGGCGGAAGATCTTTGCCTTAGACTTAGAGAGCAAGAAAGATTCACTCAAAAGATTGGAATAGCAATCCATTATTCTTCCAACCAAGGTGTGACTTCTCATCAAACAAGTTTGGATTATCCAACCGATGATACAGATGAGCTCACAAACGATTTAGTCAAACTTTATAATAAGTATGTTGTGAATCTTCCAATTAGAGGAATACATATTGTTTTTGGAAAGCTAAGTGACAATTCCCACCGCCAATTATCTTTGTTCGAAGACGAAAAAACATCGGAAGAAAAACGAGCTTTAACAAAGGTTATTGACGTTTTAAAAAGAAAATATGGAAAGAATATTGTTTTAAAGGGTTCCTCTTTGCTAGAATCTAGCACAATTAGAGAAAGACATTCTCAGATAGGAGGGCACCATAGATGAGTAATCGCGGAATGAAGAAATGGGCGCCTTTTTCATCTTTGGTGGAGCAAAGCACTATCTTAGAAGAGATGTTTTATGAAAAAGGCAAAAAAGATAAACCATCAATTTCTGCAGAAAGAGCCGCAAAAATCAATCAGATTCTTTCAAACTACCATGGAGAGACATTGAAGATTTCCTATTATTTTGATGGATATGTTTATCAAATAATCTCACCAATAAAAAGAGTTGACATATATAATCGAAAACTCATATTTGAAGAAGGGAATATTGCCTTCTCAAACATTGTAAATATTGATTATGCATAATAAAAAATCGCTGCAAACCAGCGATTTTTCTTAAATTTCTGGTATTTTAGAAAGCCCAGTTGCCATTCTTAAAGATGGCGACTTTTTTACCGTCTCTTGTATATCCGGTAATATTTAAATCTTTTGAGCCAATCATGAAATCAACGTGGATTGAAGAATCATTGATGCCTTTTGCCTTAAGTTCTTCTTTTGTGTATTTTCCATAATCTTTAATAGTGTTTTCAAAGCCTTTGCCTAATGCTAAATGGCAAGCAGCGTTTTCATCATAAAGAGTGTTATAGAAAAGTAATCCAGTATTATTGATTGGCGAATCAAACGATACCAAGGCAACTTCGCCTAACTTGCACGCGCCTTCGTCCATGGCGATCATTTCCTTTAGAAGATGTTCACCCTTTTCGGCGTGTACTTCTACTGCTTTTCCATCTTTGAACTTGACTGAAAAGTTTTCGATTAATTCGCCTTGATAAGAAAGTGGCTTCGAAGAATAAACAATGCCTTCTGCTTTTCCAGAAATCGGAGAGGTAAAACATTCTTCGGTTGGAATGTTTGGATTAAAGTAAACGCCACTATGAATGATGCGTTCTCCACCCGCTAAAAAGTTAGCGTCAGGAATTAACCAGACTTTGAAATTGGTGCCATTGCTGGATTCATAATGAAGATAATCTAAATTTAGAGAGTTTAAATAGCTACTTCTATTAGCTAAATCTTTATTGTGTTCATCCCACGCTTTGATTGGATCATCACCACATCTAGATGTTTTTAAAATTGCATCCCAAAGAGCTTCAACGGCTTTCTTTGATGATAACTTTGGAAACACCTTTTTAGCCCACGCTTTAGAAGGTGCACCAACGACAACCCATTGATATTTATTTTCTCTTTCATCGCGTAGTGGTTTAAAGACCGGGAAAAGATTCTTGCTAACTTGAGCAAGCTTCGCTTGATTAACACCTTTTAAGGCATCAGGATCACTTGATTCAATATAAATTAAACAAGGAAGTTTTTTATTAACTTCTTTTTCTCTTTCAATCTTCCAGGTTGGAACATATGAAAGGGATTTAATTGATTCTTTTTTATAAATAACTTTAGCAACTTTATCGCTTTGCCATCTTACTTCAACAGCGTTTGCTTTGGCCTTGTAGCATTCTTCGACAACATAAGTGACAAGTTGTTCTTGATCGACATCAGCAACAACGATAACATCTTGTCCTTTTTGAACATTTGCGCCAACTTTAACAATCAAATTAGCATACTTTTTTAAGACTGATTTTTTCATATCTTATAACCTCCGCGAAGATAAGAATAGCATAATAGAGAAGAAAAAAGAACGCTAAGCGTTCTCTTTCATCAACTTTGTTATTGAAGACTGCTTATTAGAACAGCCAAGAACATGAATATCGCCACAAATATAAATGTGAGGATTGTGATTGCTTTTTCAGAACCACGTTCTTTGGTTTTAACGAAGATGTTCATTCCACCACCAGTAATAGCGCCAGACGCACCTTCGGATTTACCACCTTGGAGCAAGGATAAAACAATGATGATAAGACCAATTACTAGGAATACGATGTCATACCACTGCATTATTTCTTTCTCCTTTCAAAGTTGCTTATATATATTCTCACATTATTTTTACTAAAGCAAATGCTTTATCGAAAACTAAAGAATAGGCCAGCTTAATGAGCTTATCGAGAAAACGATAAGAAGGAATATAACAATAACAATTGGGTGCAAGACATAAATGATAAACGTTCTAGCACCTAAATAATTTATAACCCAAGTTTTTCTTGTAGCATTACGATTAAATTCGGCGTTCTTAAGCGGATCGTTTCTAAAGAAAATTGAGACTTTGTTTTTGTAAACGTGTTCGCCAACAAAACCACCTAAGAAAGCTATACCCAGATATGGTAATAAGCCCATCCAGTCGTTACCCCAACGATAAAAACCAATGATAGCCAAAATTGCTTTACCAAATGTAAGTGGTTCATCAGAAGAAACTTGCCCAGGATTAAATTCAGAAAACATCGATAAGAAAATATGACCAAATTTAAGACTGCTTGATAAACAAAGATTCACTATGAAACCGGTTAAGGTGAGGACAACACCAATTCCAAGGGCCCACCATTTCCAATTGTTCTCATCTTTAGCGAGTTTGACGTAAAGTTGTTTGGATGCCCAATAAAGTAGCATGGTAGTTCCAAGACAAGTGATAATACCGAAAAGTGAATAGTGATTAACTTTGCTAATAAGCGAGAAAGTCATAAAAATAAGTGATAATCCAACGCCTACTGATATACACACAATAGATCTTTTTAGATTCGATTTTGAAAATCTTGATGAAACGCCTGTTAAGAAAAAGAACAGTGCTACACCTAAATATCTAATTGCGATTTTGACATAATTAGACCAATACGCACTGGCAAAATACGAGACATTTGCGAGCCAATTAGGCAAAACATCGGGATAAAATCCTCTGAAAAAACCAAGGAAAAACATGAAATGATCAATTACCATTCCGATAACTAAAACACCTCTAAGAAAATCGATTTCCCAAATTCGTTTATCAGCTTTATCAAGTGTTTTTTGTCTTGGACTTATCATATTTTTATTCCATTGAAGCTTTCAATTCGAAAATGATATCTCTAAGTTCTGCAGCTCTTTCGAAGTCATAAGCCTTCGCAGCGGCACGCATATCGGATTCCAAAAGTTTAATCTGTTTTTGAAGTTCAGAACGTGATGAGTGTTTATCCAATTTAGCAAATTTATCTTTTTCAGTCTCCATATTTTTAATTGGAGGACGAACTTCTTTAATAATTGTTTCAGGAATGATGCCGTTTTCTTCATTATATCGCTGTTGAATCAAACGACGACGATTAGTTTCATCAATAGCTTCTCGCATTGAATCGGTCATGTGGTCAGCATACATAATAACTTTACCATTTTTGTTTCTCGCTGCACGACCAATAACTTGAATAAGTGAACGAGTGCTTCTTAAGAAACCTTCTTTATCAGCGTCTAAAATTGTGATGAGAGATACTTCAGGAATATCTAAACCTTCTCTAAGTAAGTTGATACCCACTAAAACATCATATTTTCCTTTTCGAAGTTGATAAATTATTTCACTTCTTTCCAGGGTCTTTGTTTCGTTATGAAGATAGGCAACTTTAATGCCTCTTTCTTTTAAAAATTCAGTGAGATCTTCTGCCATACGAATTGTTAAAGTAACGACCATTGTTCTTTCATTTTTAGCAATTCTATTTTTAATCTCATAAATAAGGTCATCGATTTGCCCTAAAGTCTTTCTAACCTCAATTTCTGGATCGAGTAAACCAGTTGGACGAATGATTTGTTCAACGACCTTTCCACCTGCTTTATTAAGTTCATAATCTCCAGGTGTCGCAGAGGTACAAATTACTTGAGGCATTAAGCTTTCGAATTCTTCAAAATTAAGTGGTCTATTATCAAGCGCACTTGGAAGTCTAAATCCATATTCAACAAGTGTCTCTTTTCTTGAACGATCACCATTATACATGCCTCTGACTTGAGGTAAAGATACGTGAGACTCATCTATGATGAGTAAAAAGTCTTTCGGGAAGTAATCAATAAGCGAGAATGGTCTTTGACCTGGCGCACGTCTATCAATATGCCTTGAGTAGTTTTCAATACCTGGACACATGCCAAATTCAAGCATGTTTTCCATATCTTGTTTGGTACGCATTTCAAGTCTTTCGGCTTCTAATAATTTTCCGTTATCTTTAAAGAATTTTAAGCGTTCTTCTAACTCAGCAGAAATGCTTGTTACTGCTGCCTTAATTCTTTCTCTTGTCGAAGCGTGATCATAGGCTGGAAAGATTGGATAAGTCTTGTAAGATTCAAGCACTTCACCAGTTAACATATTGACTGATTTAATCGATTCAACTTCATCACCAAAAGTGTCGATTCTGATGACGACATTTTCGACGAATGGAGGTGCTAGTTCAATGACGTCTCCTCTCACTCTAAAAGTACCTGGTTTTATATCTAAATTATTACGTTGATATTGAGCGTCAATTAACTGATTTAAAAACTTCTTTCTTTCTAAGGTCTCACCGACTCTAACATCGAAAACAAGTCTTCGATATTCATCAGGATCGGTCAAACCATAAATAGAAGCAACAGAGGCCACAACGATTGTGTCTCTTCTTTCGATAACTGAATTAATCGCAGAAGTTCTTAACATCTCAATTTCTTCATTCATGACTGCGTTTTTATCGATGTAAGTATCGGATTTTGGAAGATATGCTTCAGGTTGATAAAAATCAAAGTTTGAGACGAAATATTCAACGCGATTATTTGGAAAAAACTCTTTAAATTCCGCATATAATTGACCAGCGAGGGTTTTGTTATGAACTAAAACCAAAGTGGGTTTTTGCACCTTTTGAATGACATTTGAAACAGTAAAAGTTTTACCTGTTCCAGTCGCACCCAAAAGAACCTGGACCTTCTTACCTTTCTCGAGACCATCAACTAATTCGGCGATAGCTTGAGGTTGGTCACCAGTTGGCTTATATTTTGAGATTAATTCAAAGCGTTTTTCTTCCATTATTTTAGTTCACTATTTCTGGCTAAATATTCAAGATATGCAAAGATAAAGCCATCTAATTCGCCATCCATAACCGCATCAACATCGGACTCAGAATAATTGGTTCTGTTATCTTTAACCATGGTGTAAGGACAGAAGACATATGAACGAATTTGACTACCCCATTCGATGTCTTTCTGTTCACCAACGATATTTTTAAGTGCAGCTTGTTTTTTCTCCATTTCAAGCTGATATAAACGAGATTTAAGCATTTGCATTGCCATTTCTTTATTAGAAAGTTGGCTTCTTTCGACTTGACAAGATACAACAATTCCGGTTGGAATATGTGAGATTCTCACAGCGGTTTCGACTTTATTAACATTTTGTCCACCTGCGCCTCCAGATCGATAGGTATCAACGCGAATATCTTCATCGTTAATCTTGATATCAATGTCACCTTCAAAGATCGGAACAATGTTTACACTTGCAAATGATGTATGTCTTCTTTTATTCGCATCAAAAGGTGAAATTCTCACTAAGCGATGGACACCTTTTTCACTCTTAAGTAATCCATAAGCGTGTTTACCTGTGATTTGGAAAACAATCGATTTAATTCCAGCTTCTTCACCAGGTTGAGAATCGATGACTTGGAATTTCATGTGATGGCGTTCGCACCAACGGACATACATGCGGGAGAGCATGTCTGCCCAGTCCTGCGATTCAGTACCACCCGCGCCACAGTGGATTTCCAAAGTGACATTCAAATTATCAAACTCTCCTTTAAAAAGGAGTCTTTGTCTAAATTTCTTAACTTCGTTAGATAAATCAGAGATCAATTCTTCGAGTAAAGATCTCATATCTTCATCACTTTCAGTACAAGCGAAAAGAAGATCTTTTATCTCGGCGTGTGATTTTTCGATATGAAGATAAGTATCGCGCTCGCTCTTCGCGTCGTTATACTCGTCGATTACTTTTAAAGCAGCTTTTTGGTCATCCCAAAAGTGCTCTTCATTTTGTTTCTTTTCTAATTCTTCAACTTTGCTAGTTAAAAAAGCGAGGTCAAAGAGAATCACCGAGTCTATAGACCATTTCGGTTAAATCATTGAATTCAACTCGAAGTTCTTGTAGCTCTTTCATTATTCCTTTTCTACCTTATCTTTTGCTTCAACGTCAGTTACTTCAGATTCATCTGGTTTAGAAACTTCTTTTGGAGCTTCTTGAGCAGGACGTTTAATTTGAACGACAACGTTCAAGAATTTAAACACTGCTTCTGTGGAAATATTTTCAAGACATTCTCTAAAGAGAGCTTGTCCTTCATTAACATAATCTTGGAGAGGATTTGTATTCGCGTAGCTTCTTAAATGGATACCTTCACGAAGTCTCGCCATGGTGTCGATTTGTTTAGTCCAATTTTGATCGATAGTTTGAAGAGCAATTTCTCTTTCAACCTTATCAGCGATTTCATCGCCCCATTGTTTTCTACGGAGTAGATAAATATCGTAAAGGTTATCGCCTAAATCTTGACCAGCGTCTTCAAATGGCGCTTCATCATAAGCAGCAGCTTTGAAGCTTCCTTCCGCCATAAATTTTGGTTCGATAATCTTACGGAGTTCTTCGCCGTTTATAAGACCATCTCTAGAATCACTTGGAACAGCTTTCTTTGCTAAGCAATAGCCGGCGGTTGTAAAGAATTCTTGAATTAAATCTTGGATCGAATCTGCATACATGATGGAATCACGTTTTTCGTAAATAGCTTTACGTTGTCTAGAAATAACATCATCATAATCTAAAAGATTCTTACGAATATCGAAGTTTTGACCTTCGATTTGTTTTTGAGCGTTTGTAATAACGGAAGAGAAAATCTTACTTTCAAGTGGTCCTGGACCAAGAGCTTCAATTCTTTTTTGAACTGATTCCGCGGCAAATCTCATTAAGAGATCGTCATCAAAGGAAACATAGAAACGAGAGAAGCCTGGGTCACCTTGACGTCCACTACGACCACGTAACTGGTTATCAATACGTCTTGATTCATGACGTTCAGTACCAAAGACACAAAGTCCACCTAAGGCTTTGACTTCGTCATTAATCTTAATATCGGTACCACGACCAGCCATGTTGGTAGCAATCGTAATCGCGCCTTTTTCGCCTGCGTGAGCGATGATTTCCGCTTCACGTGCGTGGTTTTTTGCGTTTAACGTCTCGTGTTTAAGACCAGCGTCATCTAATAATTTTGAAACTTCTTCAGAAGATTCAACGGAGACAGTACCAACAAGGATTGGTTGACCTTTTTCGTGTCTCACTTTGATTTCTTCGACAAGCTCTTTGAGCTTCTCGCTCTTATGGGCGTATATGTAGTCAATCGCGTCTATACGAGCAATTGGTCTGTTAGTCGGAATAGAAACGACACGCATGTTGTAAATCTTTTGGAATTCTTCTTCCTCGGTTTTCGCGGTACCAGTCATACCAGACAACTTCTTGAATAAACGGAAGAAGTTTTGATATGTGATAGTCGCCATTGTGACTGTTTCTTCTTTAATCTTGACGTTTTCTTTGGCTTGAATTGCTTGTTGTAAGCCATCGGAATATTCACGTCCTTTTAAGATACGACCAGTGAACTGGTCAATTAATTGAATTTCGCCTTCTTTATCGACCATGTATTCAACATCACGAGTCATGATGTAGTTGGCTTTTAAAGCTTGTTGAATTCTATGGACATCTTCTTGATGTTCTGGATCGTAAAGGTTTCTCACTCCAAACATGCGTTCAGCGCGTTTGTTACCTTCTTCGGTTAAAGAACAAGTTTTATCTTTGATATCGATTTCAAAGTCGACACCTTTCTTTAAGGCTTTCGCGAATAAGTCGTAGGTCTTATAAGAAGACGCACTTGTTCTAGCTTGACCAGAAATAATGAGTGGAGTTCTTGATTCATCAATTAAGATAGAGTCAGCTTCGTCAATAACTGCATAGTTAAGTCCACGAAGAACTCTTCTTTTTGGAGAGATCGCCATATTATCGCGGAGATAATCGAAACCAAGTTCAGCATTTGTTGAATAACAAATGTCGCATTGGTGTTGTTGTTGTTTTTCTTCGGTTGTTAAATCGTGAATGTTGCAACCAACAGTCAAACCTAAAAATCTATAGATTTGTCCCATCCATTCGGCGTCACGTTGAGCAAGATATTCGTTGACGGTGACAACATATGCACCTTCACCTTTTAAAGCATTGAGATAAATGGCCATTGTAGCGGTTAAGGTTTTACCTTCACCAGTTTTCATTTCGGCGACATCGCCATCATGCATGACTAACGCACCGATAATTTGAACTTTGTAAGGGAATTGGCCTAAAGTTCTTTTTGCAGCCTCACGCGCGACAGCAAAAGCTTCGTATTTAATGTCTTCTAAAGTAGCACCGTTTGCCAAAGCTTCTTTGAACTGTTTTGTTTTACCGCGAAGTTCATCATCGCTTAAAGCTGCCATTTCTTTTTCAAAGGCTATAACTTTATCTGCTTGTTTTTCGTATTTCTTTAAAGTTCTTGCTTCAAATCTAAATATCTTTTCAATAATATTCGCCATAGTTTATCTCCTTAATAGGACAATTTAGTATTCTACCATTCAATAAATGGTATAGCAATTTAATTATAAATATTAACATT
>CAMYZF010000032.1 GCA_947303755.1 uncultured Erysipelotrichaceae bacterium
AATGGCACTTTATGATGTATGACACTGATGATTCAAGTGCGATTCATTCCAAATGCCTTGTTAACGTCGACCCATTCCTTACCAGTGCGCACTGGAAAAGCGGACCATTAGAAGATACTTGTTTACTTGGCTTAATGCTTTCAAAACTTATTCAAAATGCAACATTTAAGGCGTTGTTTAGAGAAACATTTATTAGAATTGGTCAAAATAAATTCTCGCCTACGAATGTAAATAATTATTTAGATAACAAGATTGCTCTATTAAGCGAACCTATGGAAAAAAATTACAAACGTTTTGTAAATAATACTTATGACTCAACTTATTTTGTTAGCAAAGTTAATAAAATTAAAAGCTTCTTCCAAGATCGTTATAGTTATGCGCTTGGATTTTTAAACTTACATATTCCGGAATAAAAAAAGTGCCATTGGCACTCAATAATCTAATGGAGCAGGCGGCGGGAATCGAACCCGTATAATCAGCTTGGAAGGCTGATGTTCTACCACTGAACTACGCCTGCATCATGGCGGATCATACGAGAGTCGAACTCGTCTCGCCTCCGTGACAGGGAGGCATCATAGCCGATAGACCAATGATCCACTCAAGCGTCAAAAATATTATCACATCTTTATTTAATATAAAAGAAGGTAATTAAGAAAATAATTTTTTGAGAGCTTCTAGAGGCATATAGCCCATTTCGCGTTTAACCATCTTGCCATTTTCTAAAATCACTAAAGTTGGTATAGACATTACTCTATAGATTCTGGCTAAGTCGCTGAGTTCATCAACATCGATTTTTAAGATTTTAATGTTAACTTCTTTATCGAGTTGTTCGAGAACTGGCGCGAGCATTTGGCATGGTCCACACCACGTAGCGAAGAAATCTACTAAGACTTTTCCGCTAGCGATTTCTTTGTTGAATTGATCGACAGATTTAATGTGTATAATCATAGTTTTCTCCTAACCTATTAAATAGAAAATCAAGTAGATAATAACCAAGTGTAGTGGAAAATACAAATAAGATGCATATTGAAACCATTTTGATTTGTAGCCACGTTTTCCGTTAAACAACATGATGAATGGAATCGATAGCAAAGCCCATGTTTCAGAATAGGATTCAATGTTTACCCCATATATATCGCAGTTTGGTATTTTAGCGATTAAATAGATGACGACTACTGCGAATAAAACCGCGAATGAATAACAAAGATTTAGATAAAATCTAAATGTTGTCTTATTCTCATAGCCATCTTCATCCATATGATATGTTTCAAATAGCTTCTTTAAAAGTGGATAAGAATAATACATCATCACGGCGATTATTAATCCAAAGATTGAATAGCCACTTCTAAGATAAACCGGGAACCAACTTATTGTTAGATCTGATTGTCTTTCTACTATCTCTAAAACAAAGGAAAGAATAACTAGTCCTAAAGGAATTAACGCTAAGAAAGAAGTTTTGTCTCGTTTAGACAAAAGATATAAGAAAGTTCCATAGCATAGTAAATCTAATAGCGGTGAATACGCACCTTCAAAAGAATTATCGATGAAGTTGGTGATGACTATTTGGGCTAGCAAAACAATTGTAGCGACAATACCTAGCCTTAAAGCGTACTTAGGATAACTATGAGTTCTTCTAACTCCAACAACGAGCATTAAAACAAATAGTGGAAAAGCGAAGCGACCCAATAATCTAAAGATTTCTCCTGTTCTATAGGCGGCTTCAGATTCCATCTGCACCAAAAAGATTCCAATATGATCTAGAGTCATTAGGAAAAAGGCGATGATTTTTAAAATGAAGCTATCGATGAAGAAAATCTTTTTCATAATTATTTAAAATTACTAATTATTGTCGCTAGTACTGAGAATAGATTATTGGTGATATGAGCCGCTGCGCTACTAGCTAGACCATATCTATGATATAAGAAACAGAATGTTCCAGCAGCAAAAGCGTAAAACGGAATGTTTAATAATTCATTTGTTAGATTTGAAGTTGTGAAATCAAAATGAATTAAAGTAAACACGATGATTGTGACAATATACGCTAATGAAATATGAACTCTTTTTAATAAAGAGAATAATCCGACACGATATGTTAATTCTTCAACAACTGGACCAACTAGAGCAAAAATAACAATGCTAGTGAATGGGAAGTCTGTAACCATCGTATTTAAAGAACTTTCATTCGCATTATCACTTATGGAAACATTCAAAATGTTTAAAATCGAATTGTAAGTAATGTTAAAAACAAGTATTGCTGAAAAACCAATTGCGGCGGCAACATAAGGTTTCCAACCTTTAAATGATTTTAAGAATTCTTCGACGTCACCTTGGATTAAGCAGATGAAGACGACAAAAACAATTAAGTAAGCCGCACCATTCATAAACATATTTACACCTGTTGAGGAAATAAATATGGAATAATCATACGGATTTGGATAAGCACTTTTTCCATATAAAACAACCGCGACTTCTAAAAGAAGAGAAGTAACGGTTAAGCCAATGAAACCAAGCAAAAAGAAAACCAACTGCTTCCAAAGTTTGATATCAGTTGTTGGTGTTAGTCTTAATCC
Organism: uncultured Erysipelotrichaceae bacterium; assembly: GCA_947303755.1. Classification (GTDB taxonomy): domain Bacteria; phylum Bacillota_I; class Bacilli_A; order RFN20; family CAG-826; genus Fiminaster. The sequence continues at coordinate 2,571 of CAMYZF010000032.1, forward strand.
GTTCCTAATGTTTTGCATTGGAATTGATTATACTATTTTAATCTGAAAAAGTATAATAAGACATAATGTACACAGTTTTAGAGAGAAACGAAATTACCTTAGTTAGAGATCGCTCATCATTTATTGGTGTGCTTATTCACGCTACATCGGTTGAATCGATAAAACAGTATTTGCTGGATATTAGAAAACAGTATCCGAAAGCGAAACATTATTGCTATGCCTACGTAGTAGGTAATCAAAAGAAATGTAGTGATGATGGTGAACCCGCTAAGACTGCAGGACGTCCTCTTCTTGAACTTTTAGAAAGAAAAGAAATGGACGAAGTATTATTGATTGTCGTGAGATATTTTGGTGGAGTACTATTAGGTGCATCTAGACTTATGTCCACATATCTAGAAACTGGCGTTAATGTTATTAACTCTAGCGACATCGTCGCTATTGAAGAAAAATATGTTTATCACATGTCTTTAAGTTATAAGGAATTTGATGAACTTAAGCGATTATCCAAAAAGTTACAATTTTCTTTTGAAAATGTAACATATAACGATAGAATTAATGTAGATGTTCTCGCTGATGAAAAAACAGGAGAAGAATTAGCTAATTATTATCCTCATTCATCAATTGAAGTGATGGGTAAAAGAAAGATGTATAGAAGGTAGAAATATGATTAAAGCACAAGAATACGAACAAAGACGTGAAAAATTGTTTGAAAAATTAGATGATGGTTCAATTACCATTCTTTTTGCTGGTGTTGGTAAAAAAAGAAGTGGTGATCAGGATTATGATTTTTGTGTTAATCGTAATTTCTATTATTTAACAGGTATCGAACAAGAAAACTCCATATTGATGCTCGTTAAAGCTGATGGAGAAACCTCAACCTATCTATTTATCGATGAGAAAAATGAAAAAGAAGAGAAATGGTTAGGAATTAAACTTGTTGATGATCAAGCTAGAGAAATCTCAAATATCCAAAATGTTTGTCTAAGAAGCTCTTTTGAAGGCAAACTTGACGTTGCTTTAGGTAAAGGAATGACTCATTTTGGAGAAATTAAAAAGATTTATCTCGATTTAGAGAAAGAATTAAAGATTGATGAATGTAAATCCACCAATGAATTTAAACAAGAGCTTTTAAGCAAATATCCAAACATTATTATTGAAGATGTCTATAGCAAGATAATGAAGCTTAGAATTATAAAATCCCCTGCAGAAATTGAATTAATTCGTGATGCAATTCACACAACAGATGTGGCTTTACGCAATGTTTTGAGCAAAATGCAAACTGGTAGATTCGAATACAATTTACGCAACATTTTCGAATTTACAGTTAAAGAAGATTTGAATGCAACCTTAGCTTTCCCATCAATTGTTGCAGGTGGTAAAAACGCTGTGATTCTTCATTATCCAAATGCCCAAGATATTTTAAAAGAAAATGATTTAGTGCTTCTAGATGTTGGCGCATGTAAAGGAAATTATTGCGCCGATATTTCTAGAACCTATCCAATTAGTGGTAAATATAATGAACTCCAAGCTAAGATTTATTCAATCGTTTTAAATTGTAATAAACAAACTGCAAAATTCATTCGTCCAGGAATCTTATTAAAAGAAGTCCAGCAATTTGCCTTGGATTTTTTGGCTGAAGAATGTTTCGCTCAAGGCTTAATTGCATCAAAAGAAGATATTCGCAGAGTTTATTATCACAGTGTTTCTCACCATCTAGGCTTAGATACACATGATGGAAATGATCGTGACTCCGTACTTGAACCAGGTATGGTTATTACTTGCGAGCCCGGCTTATATTTCAAGGAATATGGAATTGGTGTTCGTATTGAAGACGATGTTTTAGTAACCCAAGACGGAAGTGACGTCTTGTCAAAAGACGTTATGAAAGAAATCGATGAAATCGAAACAATTTTGAGGGACAAATAATGGAAAAGTATATTTTATCTATTGATCAAGGCACAACTTCTTCACGCGCAATTTTGTTTGATAAAAAAGGTGAAATTGCTGCGACTGCTCAAGAAGAAGTATCTTTAATTTATCCTCACGAAGGTTGGGTTGAGGCTGATCCTCTTTTGATTTGGATTAGTGTGGTTAATGTTGTTAACGAATGTTTAATCAAGGCCAATGCAACCTGGAATGAAATCGATTCAATCGGTATTACAAACCAACGTGAAACAACCGTGGTTTGGGATAAAGAAAGTGGTCGACCAATTTATAACGCAATTATTTGGCAATCACGTCAATCAAGCGAGATTTGCGACGATTTTAAAGATAAAGAAGAGCTTATTCACAATAAAACTGGCTTACTAATTAATCCATTTTTCTCAGCTTCAAAACTAAAATTCATTTTGGATAAAATTCCTGGAAGTAGAGAAAAAGCTAAAAAAGGTAAATTATTATTTGGCACAATTGATTCTTGGCTTGTATATCGTTTAACTAATGGAGCGGTTCACGCTACCGATACAACTAATGCTAGTAGAACCATGCTTTATAACATCTTTGAACTTAAATGGGATGAAGAATTACTCAAATTATTCAACATTCCAAAAGAGATGCTTCCAAAGGTTCTTCCATCTGTTTGTGATTACGGTGCTGCAAGCTATTTTACTAAGAAAGTACACATCAACGCGGTAGCTGGCGACCAACATGCATCACTATTTGGACATACTTGTTTTGAAAAAGGTGAATGCAAGAATACCTATGGTACCGGTTGCTTCATGCTTATGAATACAGGCGAAAAACCAATTCTTTCAAACAAAGGTTTATTAACAACTATTGCTTGGAATGTTGATGGCAAGATCAATTACGCTTTAGAAGGTTCTGTCTTTATTGGTGGAGCTGTTATTCAATGGCTTCGTGATGGATTAAAGTGCATTTCAACTGCTCCAGAAGTTAATGATATGGCTGCACTAGTCGAAGATAATGGCGGTGTTTATTTTGTTCCAGCTTTTGTGGGACTAGGAACTCCATATTGGGACAACGATGTCCGTGGAACAATCTTTGGTTTAACTAGAGCTACTACTGAAAGTCATATTTGCCGTGCGGCGCTTGAATCGATCGCTTTCCAATCAAAAGATGTGTTTGATGTTATGGAAAAAGAATCTGGTATAAAGCTTCAATCTTTACAAGTTGATGGCGGTGCATCAAATAGTGATTATTTAATGCAATTCCAGTCTAATATTTTGCAAATCAATATCGAAAAACCGTGTTGCACCGAATCAACAGCATTAGGTGTTGCTTATATGGCGGGATATAAATCAAAGTTTTTCCGTTCATTAGACGATATTGCAAGGATGCGCTGTATCGCTAAATCATTTACTCCAAAAGTCAGCAAAGAAACAGCAGTAAAAGCATGTAAATATTGGGAAACTGCAGTGAAATCCGCAAGAACTTTCAAACTTCCAAAATAAGACAATATGAATGAAAATAAGCTAAATCGTGAACAATTTGATCAACTTTATGAACAATTAAGAGTGCCTGCTCAAATTAATAAAAATGAGATTTTTGAATGCTACGAATTTGCTTTTGAAAATGCGATTAAATTATCTGATAATAACGTTTTTGGCAAATCGGTGCCAATTAATAGTGTGGCTCTTGTTCTTTACCTAATTAATGAATATGGATTTTTCTTTTCGATTAATAAAGATGTTAAAGATAAGGATGATGCTTTATCCAAAATTGTTTCTGTTGCTTTAGATAAATATTTCACCAACGAACATCTTGATTATAAAAACGATCAATTCACCAATAGATTTTCTCCCGCAATATCGACAATTGAATTATATTTGAATTTCATTTTAGGAATTTTAAAGAAATTTCCTCAAAAGAATCCTTCTGAAACTTTACTTGTTGATATGGCTAATAAAGCTTTCAAAATTTCGAAAGCCATCATTGAGTTAATGATTAAAGGCTTTGAAACAGAAGCATTTTCTACTTGGCGAACACTTCATGAAAATGAGTGTATTCTCCTTCTTGTTGATAAATATGGCGATAAAGTCGTCCAAAGTTATCTAAAACATCTTCGTTATGCTTTAGCATATAGAGGTGCACTGCGTAGTAAAGAAGAAACCGATGATGAGTTCGTAAAAATCAAAGAAGATATGAAAAATCTTGGCTTAAAGAGCAAAGATATGAAGAAGTTTATCGAATATGGTTGGCTAACTGCAATCGATAATTATAACGAAGATATGCAATTTAAATTTAATTTTAGAGACGGAGTGGAACGTTTAGCAGGCCTTTCCAATTATTCAAAGATATACGAAATGGCTTCTGAAATCGCTCATTCATCTCCTTTATTAATTTATTCACGTTCTCAATATTATTACCATTTAACCATTTTAAATTTGTATGAATCATTCTTCAGGTTAGAGAAGATATTTAGTGAGCTATATCTTAACCGTATTGATAAACAAGAAGCGCAAAGATACATTATCATGCGCAATGTCTACTATTCGTCTTTGGTTCTCATCCATCAAAACGAATCGCGAATATTCATTGAAAAATCAAATAAACAAGCATAAAAAAAGACCTACTCAGTAGGTCTTTAATTTAAGTTTTTCTTACGCACCTTCGTAGCAAGATCCACCGATGAATTCTTTCATAAGTGAGTTACACGGAACCCATTCATCTGGCATATCTTCGAAGTATTTAAGCATTCTAATCAATCTTTCAGCGATTGGGAAATATTCACTTTCTACATCAACGTTTTGAAGTAGTGGAAGGGCATATTTTTTCATAACGCAAAGTTCATAAGATAACATTGAGTTATAAACATAATCCGCACCTTCTTGGGTGTCATAAATCCATTTGAATTCGCCACGTCTAACACTTGGCCACATTGAGATTGTTTCTTCAGCGGATGCACCTCTGAATTTGTAGTCACGAACTAGACGACGTAACAATCTTAAATCAGTTAAACTGATTGGGTTAGTGTTATCAAGGTTGATTTGAGCTTGTGGAGCGATAAAGATTTTGAATTTTTGATGTCTCGGAATCAAAGAAGTCATTCTATCGTTAAGCGCGTGAATACCTTCGATAATGATTGGTTCATCTAAAGCAACTTTTAAGGTACGACCTGGAACGCGTTTACCAAGTTTGAAATCAAATTTCGGTAATTGAATTTCTTCTCCGTTGATTAGATCAAGCATGTTTTGGTTGAATAATTCAATGTCGAGAGCTTCGATTGATTCTAGATCTGGTTTACCATCTTCATCAAGTGGTGCTTGAGATTTTGGTAAATAGTAGTCATCAAGAGAAATTCTAATTGGTTTTAAACCTCTAGAGAGAAGTTCGACTCTTAATCTGTTCGCGAAAGTAGTTTTTCCAGAGGAAGAAGGACCAGCGATACAAATCAAACGAATATTGCTATCTGAGACGATTTTTTCACCTAGTTCAGCGAGCATTCTGTTATGTCTTGCTTCGCAAAGTTGGATGAAATCGATGACGCCATCGCGTTCGATGTGTCTATTGATACCAACGACAGTATCCGCACCAGCGATTTTAGCCCACTCGTGCGATTCTTTAAGAGTTTTACCGAATGTTGGAGCATCTTCGAATGGTGGAATTGCTCCGCCGACTTCTGCTCTTGGGTATTGAAGAATAATACCTGGAGAATAATAGAATAAATCAAATGTTTTTAAGAAACCGGTTGACGGAACCATTCTGGAGAACATGTAGTTGTAGTAACCATTACATTCATATAAATGAATAGTTTTTTCCGGACGATATTGAAGAGCATCTAATTTATCGTTGAGATTGTTCTTCTTGTAGATTTTGACTGCTTCTTCGGTGCTATATTTTTCACGGATAAGTGGATAATCAGCAGCGATGATCTTGTCCATTTCAGCCTTAATGGTTCTAACCATTGATGGGTTAGCATAAACTCCTGGGGTGAGGATTTGAATAAAGACTGAACGTGAGACGTTATATGCGAATCTAACTTCTACTTTTGGGTAGGCACGGGCGAACGCCATCGCGACAACATATCTTAATGAAGCTTCATAAATACGAACTGCATCAGGATCTTTGACGGTGAGGAATTCGATTTTAGCGTTTTCACTTACTTCGTAAGTTAATTCTCTAAGGCGGTTGTTCACTCTCGCACAGATAATTGATTTGTCTTTGTTATCAATTAAATCGACGAGTTGGACTTTTTTCTCGAAGGTTTTTTCTTTGCCGAGAAATGTTAATTTAAAGGACATAAATAGCCTCCTTTTCGTGTCTATATCATAACTGAGTTATCCTTATCTTTGCAAGCGCTTTCTTTAACTGAAATCTTATAAATTAAGATTATCCGCTTTACAAACTATAACTTTTTATGGAAAATATATTTGCGATTGATAGAGCATAGTCTCTATTTATTCTTTTTATAGGAGATACAACTTATGGCAAAAGCAATGGTTTACATTCAATCAGGTGGACCAACATCAGTTATTAACACTTCCCTTTATGGAGCGATTATAGAAGCTCAAAAACATTCTGAGATTTCTCATATTTATGGTTCCTTAAATGGAATTGATGGACTTCTTAATGATAAAATCATTGATTTAGGCAAAGAAGATCCAGAAACAATTGAATTATTTAAACAAACTCCAGGAGCAGTTTTAGGCACAACCCGTCATAAACTTCCTAAAGATTTACATCACGAAGAATATAAGCGCATTATCGAAACTTTAAAGAAACACGATATTGGTTATGTTTTCGTTAATGGCGGTAACGATTCCATGGATACTTGTTACAAGCTTTCTTTGCTAGCAAAGGAACTTAACATGGATCTTAAAGTTATGGGTGTTCCAAAAACTGTCGATAACGATTTAGCCGAAACCGACCACTCCAATGGTTTTGGTAGCGCAGCTAAATACGTCATTAACGTCACTCGTGAAATTATCGCTGATGCTCAATCATATGATAGATACAAAGGCTACATTATCGAAGTTATGGGCCGAAATGCTGGCTGGTTAACTGCCGCAACCGACTTACTTCCAGAAGAAGCTAGACCGGATTTAATTTATCTTCCAGAAAACAAATTTGATACCGAACATTTTGTTCAAAAATTTGGTGAAATCTATGATAAGAAAGGACTCTGTGTCGTCGCTATTTCCGAAGGAATTGAATTTGAAAGAGACGAATCCAATGTCAAAATTGATAGCTTTGGACATAAGCAACTTGGTGGCGCAGCTGCTGACTTAGCCAAACTCATCAATGCGCGTTTAGGAATTTCGGTTCGTGCTATCGAATTATCCCTTCCACAAAGAGCCTTCTCCTTCTTAACCTCCAAAGCTGACTCCGAAGAAGCCGAAGCTTGTGGTAGAGAAGCTGTTAGATACGCAGTTGAAGGTATGACTGGTCACATGATCGCTATTAAACGTGTTAGTGACGCTCCATACAAAGTTGAATACGTTCCAGTTGATATTAGCAAAATCGCTAACGTTGAAAGAAAAGTTCCTGGCTATATGATGAAAAATGACTCATACATGGACAAGACCTTTAGAGCGTATTGTGAACCTCTTATCCAAGGTGAACTTGAACTCAAGATGGATAAAGGTATCATCAAAACCGCGGTCCTTAAAAAAGTTCGTGTTTAATTAGATATTTCAAGATGAAAAAGTCAGACTTCTGTTTGACTTTTTTTCTTGGCTTCGCGCATAATATACGTATATGAAAAAATGTTGGAGCAAGCTATCTGATTTAAAGAAGATGCTTCTTTTAGCTTGTCTTATTGGATTAGTCTTTATTCTCGCTTCAATTGTTGGCGCAGTATTTGGTCAATGGGGCTGGATGATTGGCGTCGCAATTGGAACTGTCGTAGAGATGATCAATTTATTCTTCCTTTACAAAGGTTCTGAGATGGCTCTTAGGAGCTCTAAAGCTGCTTTGTTTTTACTGATGTATTTCACCAGAATGGTTTTATACGCTGGTGGAATCCTTATTTTGGTGCTCCTTCAATTCACCTGGAAAGTAGAAGTGTTTAACAATGCTTTCTGGGGTTATTTAATTGGAATCACTCCAATGCAACTTATCGTTATTATCGTGATGGCAAGATCTGGCAAAAGCCCAATGGATATTGCTAAGAAAGAGGAATAATGGCAGGGATTTATACTGAAGAGTATTTGAAGTTCAAATTCCCAAGTGCGGCCATCTTTATTGGTCTATGCATTATTTTTGTTCTAATCGTTTTAGCGATTATCGTTGGTATCAAGGCTCGTAGAGCAGATCCTAAGAAAGCTTCCAAAGGCTTACTTATGATCGTTGAATGGGCGGTTGAAAAACTCGATGCCTTTGTAAATGATACGATGGGTGAAGGCTTTGAAAACTTTGGTGGAATCCTTTTAGGATTAATTCCATTCCTATTCCTATCATTTATCATTGGTATTACTGGTTTACCTACTCCAATGAATAACTTGGCTGTGCCATTAACTTTAGCGTTAGTGACCTTCTTCTTTATTCACTACACAGCAGTTAGATATAACCATTGGAGATACTTCAAACGTTTCATCGACCCATTCCCATTCTTCTTACCAATCAACTTAATCTCGATGTGGGCTCCATTAATTTCAATGTCCATTCGTATGTTTGGTAACGCGATTGTAGGCTGGGTTTTACTTTCACTTGTGAACTGGTCGCTTGAATCCGTTTCCGCTTCGCTTTTCGCCTTTATTAATAGTGGGGCCAATCAAATCTTCTTAGTGCCGATTGCCACTCCACTTTTACATGCTTATTTTGATTTATTCTCTGGTTTCATTCAAACCATGGTGTTTGTCTTCTTGACTGCGTTATTTATCGCTCAAGAAAAACCAGAAGATTTAGATAATAATGTAGCGATGGCTACAAGAAAGGAGGCTATTAAATGACAGATGTAGGTTTAATCGCTTTAGCATCAGCAATAGCCATTTTCTCCTCAGGATGTTCTTCTATCGGTGAAGGTTTCCTTGTAGGAAAAGCTATTGAAGGTATGGCTAGAAACCCAGAAATGTATGGCAAACTTCGTTCATCAATGATTATTGGTGCCGCACTTGTCGAAACCTGTGGTATTTACGCTTTACTTATTTCGATTCTTTTAATTTTCGTTTACGGTCACTAAGGAGGTGTCACAATGAAAAGGCTTGGTAAGTTAATTCCATTATTGCCTGTCATTTTGGTTGCTTCATCTTGTGAAGGAAAACCATTTGAACAGGAAGACTTTTTGCATTATTTATTCCCAAATCCATGGGATGCTTTAGCTATCTTTTTAGCGTTTATTGTTTTGTTACTCGCTGTGTTTTACTTTGCGTATAAACCAGTTAAGAAACTTCTTAAGGAAAGACGAGAATATGTCGATGGCAAGATTAAAAATGCTGAACAAAGAGAATTAGATGCAAAAGTCAAAGTTGAAGAAGCGGAAAAGAAAATCGCTGATTCAAGAAAAGAAGCTATGGAAATAGTGGAACAAGCCAAGGCTGACGCTAGTAAAGAACGTGAACAAATCAAAGCACAAGCCAAGCTTGAAGCTGATCAAGAAATCGAAAGAGCTAAACAAAGCATCGCTCAAGAAATTGAAGCGAGCAAAGATGAGGTACATAAAGAAATCGTCTCAGTTGCTTTAGATGCCTCAAAGAAAGTTTTATCTCGTGAAGTTAATTCCAAAGATAACGAAAAATTAATCGATGATTTTATCAAGGACTTAGATAAGTAATGGAATCTATTGCTACTAAATATGCCTCAGCGATAACTTCGCTAGCGAAGAAAGAGAATAAATGTAGCGAATACAAAAACGCATTTATCGATCTTTTAAACATCTTTAGTGAGCACCCAGAAATCGTTAAATATCTCGAATCATATTTTGTGTCTGAAGAGGACAAGTATTCCTTGATTGATAAACTATGTTTATCTTACAAGCTTGATAATCTCGCTAATTTCTTAAAATTA
>CAMYZF010000033.1 GCA_947303755.1 uncultured Erysipelotrichaceae bacterium
GTGGAAGTGTTATTTCTAAAGATACAATGCGCACCATCAATGGAGTGGGCTATCCACTTTATAATGGTTATGGAATGACTGAAATTGGTGTTACTTCCGTTGAATTATCACCAAATGTTATTCAAAGAAATAAAGCTAGTGTTGGTAAAGCTTTAACGAATGTTGAATATAAAGTCGAAAATGATGAATTATTGGTAAAAGCCCCGCAAATCCACAGCGAAACGCTCATTAATGGCAAATTAGAAAAGGCTATTATTGATAAAGATGGTTACTTCCATACAGGCGATGTTGTTAATATCGATAAAGATGGTTATGTCTTTATCAAAGGTAAAACCAAAGATGTCGTCATTGGATCAAATGGTGAAAACATTTATCCTGATGAAGTTGAAATAAAATTTGCTGATATTAGTGAAATAGAAAATTTAAGTGTTCTTGGTGTCAAAAGTGATGGCAATGAAGTTTTAACTATGGTCATGCATGTTGAGCATAAATTAAGCAAAGAAGAAATTGAGAATATCCAAAACAAAATCTCTGAAGCTAACGAAAGACTTCCTAGATCAATGCAAGTTCAAGATTTCTACCTTTCTATGATGCCACTTCCAATCAATGCATCAATGAAAGTTTTGAGATATCAACTAGTTGATGATCTTAAAAATAGACCTGAATTATTTGTAAAACTTAATAGAGGCGATTTAATCTCGTTTGAAGGTTATGACGAAAAAGAAATTGAAGAAACCTCTAAACATGTGACCGACATTATTGGCGATATTTTAAATATCGATAAAACCAAAATCCCTGCCAGCGCACATATTATCGTTGATTTAGGTGGCGATTCATTCACCTATATGTCCATCGTCGCTTCAGTTGAATCTGAATTTAATATAAAAATATCTACCGACATGATTGGTAGACTTAACACAGTTAACGAATTTACTTTGTATATTCTTAAACAAAAACACTAATTAAGAAGGAAATCACCTATCATCTTATAGACATTCATATCTGGAATGTTGTTTTTGCTGAAATCGACATAGACTTCAAGTGGCACTAAAACACCACCAAGAAGACCGAATTGTCTCATGACGTTATTTTGTCTAACTTGAGAACTATATTCAACGATTGGCGCGTGTCCTTTATTATCGAGCATAACCACATGAATATTGCGACGATTTTTGAACTTCTTTTGATATTTAAAACCTGTCTTTTTAGGATTGACCGCTAAGTCCTGTTTTCCTTGAAGATATAGGACTTCTGCATGGGTTTTCTTAAAAATACCAGTTGTAGAATATAAACCATATTTACCATAGACAAGTAGTCCAGCAAGTTTAACAAAAAACCAGGCTGGTCCACTGGTCATCGCAGCTTCACTATCAAGACCTGCAATATCAACACACTTTTCGATTTTATTTGAGTATCTTAATGCTTGTGAAGCAGTGAATCCTCCCCAAGAATGTCCTAAAACATAAAATGGAAGATTCACAAAATTCTTTTCAATGTATTCGACAGCGTATTTAACATCAATCGCACCTTGAGTCATCGATTCGATTTTCTTGCCTTCACTTGTTCCACTCGCGTAGTGATCAAACGCAACTACAAGTAATCCGCGTTGGCATAAATAATTGATCAAAGGCAAAAGATAGAAATGACCACCACCAATTCCGTGTGATAAAAGCACCACTGCAACTGGTTCGGTATTTTTCTTTTTGTATTGATAAACGGAGATTCGCGCTTTTTTGTTATTTAAAAAATAATCTTTCTTAATATCAAGATTTTGAAAATCACTTGGAAGTGGATATTTGATGGAAATCGAAGCGTCGCCTCTTCTTCCATAAACATTATTTGAAACAATTTTATTCGCGAGTAAAACAGAAGCTAAAAATAGGATAACAGCAGCAATAATAATTAAAATAATTACATATACTTGCATTATAGATAATCCTTTTTAATTTTCGCTAAAGTTGGTTTGTCGGCCGGAGAGAAAGTTAATTTATCCAATTCATCTTTATCTGACCAAGCCATATCGATGTGTTCTGTTAAGGTTGGAGTGCCTCCCAATAACTCACATCTATAAGTATCAATATGTAAAACTTGAGTTTCGTATTCATCAACAATTGAGGTAATTAATTCATAGACTTTAACATCGATTTTGAGTTCTTCTTTAAGTTCACGGGCTAAAGCTTGTTCTGGTGTTTCGCCTGGTTCAATCTTTCCACCAGGAAATTCCCATTTGAATTTGGTTTCACCTTTATTGCCTCTTTGAGCAGCAAAAACTTTTTTATCTTTAATGATTGCACCAGCAACTACGTAAACCTGTCTTTTCATAAATAACTCCGCTTAGTATCTTATCACAAAATAAGATTTGTGATTTAATTTAAATTGTGAAAACTGTTATTTTTGTTTGTCATGGAAATATCTGCCGTTCTGTTGCTGCAGAATGGATAATGAAAAATAAATTGATCAAATATCATTTAGAAGATGCTATCAACGTTATTTCTAGAGCAACTTCAACCGAAGAGATTGGAAACGATATATATCCTCCAATGAAAAGAGCGCTTTATAACAAAGAAATTCCTTTTTACTCTCATCACGCAAAACAAATAACTAAGCAAGATTATGATAAAGCAGATTATATCTTCTACATGGATTCGTATAATAAACGAAATCTATCTTATATGCTTGATGATTATAAAAATATTATCTTCCCTATTACTTTATACACTCCCGAATTAGATGAAATCGATGATCCTTGGTATACAGGACAATTCGACCAAGTTATCGAACAGTTAGATGAGTGCATTGAAAATATAATCAAAGAGATTAGACGAAAATAAAAATGGAATTATATTCCATTTTTTATTAGAAATTATATTTTTCTCTTTGCTTCTTTATGACACCTGTTCGAATTATTAATCTAGCGACAATTCCCACAATAACACCAGTTATAATCGCAGAGATTGCAATAATTGGAAGATAGAAAAGAATGTAAGCTGAATCTAAATAAATCATCGCCACTAAGATTTGACCAACAACATGGAAGATTGCTCCAATGACTGAGACTCCAATTATCGAAAATTGCTTAATTGTAAAATAAAACAAAATCATTATCGCAAGTGATAAGAAAGCACCGGTTAAAGACATAAAAAATCCCATCGATAAAAGCGTTCCTCTTACAATCGCGACAAGTAAAACTCTTATGATATTGATAAAAACAGCTTCCATAACTCCTAATTCATAAAGAGTTATTAATATAACAATATTCGCTAAACCTAATTTGATTCCTGGAATTCCAATACTAGGAATAAATGATTCTAAAATCGCAATGGCGATTGCGGAAGCAGTTAATACACCCATCAAGGCTAATTTATGCGTATTCATCATCCAACCTCGATGTCGTTATTTAACGATCCTTCAATTGTGATACTCACACAGTTATAAGCGCAGATGATTGGTCTTCCACTTTCTTTTATGTAGCCCATATGAACGCAGTCTTGATGTGGGCAATTTGATTCGATAACCGCTATCGCTCCATCTTTAACGTGAATATGAACTTTTCCGTTCGTGCCATCAACATAATAATGGCCATCATTTTCTTTGTTTAAATCGATAGTTAAAACAACTTGGTTTTGAACTCTTACTGTCGCCACTAAGTTGTTTTTGCTACGAGTTGTAAGAACAATAACAAAAGCAATAATTGCTGCAAGCAGCAAAGAACCAATCAAAATCAAATCGTTTCTTAAAGTTTTCTTATCCATTATTCGCTTTTATAAACAATGTTACTATCTTTAATTGCGATGACCTTAACACCGCAACTTTGTTCGACCTTTTTAATCTCTTCAACCGACGACATCATTAACGAAGTTGAAATTGCATCGCCAAGATAACCGCAGTTAGAGACAACTACTACAGTATCGTAATTATTAATCGCGCTACCAGTGTATGGATTAACGATATGAGAATATGTTGTCTCGCCAATCTTAACTCCTTGTTCTGATACGCCAGAAGTTGAGACAAAACATTTTTTAAGTGATAAGGAATAATTTTCTAAATCTTTAATTCCAACTGAGAAGAATCCGTCCTCAGAGTTTTTCTCTCCAAGAAGGATACTGGAATATCCACCATTAATCAGATATTTGTTTAGATTTTTTGAATCTAGATATTTTTTAACTTCATCCAAGGCATATCCTTTAGCAATCGCACCTAAGTCGATTTCAGCTGCTCCAACACGTTGAACATAGTTATCGTTTAATAGAGAAATTGAAGAATCTTGAATCTTAATGACTTCGGTTTGAATAGTAACTTCGCTGGGGATTTGCTGGTTTTTTAATGATTCTTTCCATAATTTAGAAAGCGAACCACATAAAGGATTAAAGTATTTCGCATCCTTACTAGAAGCAAGGTTAGACACCATTAAAAGATCATATAAATCACTACTAACTAAAACAGGATCATTTGTTTGATTAAGTGTGTAGACATTTGTAAGATCTCTAGCCTGATAGTTATCGGCGAGCTTATCAAAACGAAGGAAAATTTCTTCGATCTTATTTAAATCTTCTTCACTACCTTCATAGAGTTTGATTTCCATCATTGAATCAAAACAAAAAACCTTCTTCTCAAAGGCTGGTTCATTATTTGAATTAGAACAAGACACAAGAGGAAGGATTAGAAATAACGCTAAAAAGGAATGTCTTTTCATATTAGAGATGGACTTTAACTTTGCTTCCGTCATCATTTGGGTGTTGATCCAAATATTCAATGATTGGTTTAAAGTTAAGGTCTTCTTTTCCTGGTTTACATTTACGAAGGTTTTCTTCTTCGCCTTTAACGATGGCTTCTGCTAAAGCTTTACAACCAGCATAACCGCAACTACCACAGTTATAATTTGGTAAACGTTTAGCAACTTCATCGATTCTTTCATCTTCTTTGACGTGCAAGACTTTAGCAGCAATCGCTAAACCTAATCCAAGGATTAGGCCAATTCCAAGAAGAATAAGAGTAGCCCATAATATTTCCATATTATTTTTCCTCCTCTTCTTTCTTGTTGAAAACACATTGAGTGTTTGAACATGCTGCACATTTCTCGTCGTCAGCTTTTAAATTTTCACAGCCTTTTGGTAAAGGTGTTTTACGGTATGCGACAAAAGTAATGAGGAAAATTCCTAGCAAAGCTACTAAGACAACAATCGCGATAACTAAAGAAATTTCCTTACTCATAATTTGATACCTGAGAATAATCCTTGTAAACCCACTAATGCAATAGCCATAAGTGCTGCGCAGATTAAGGCGATTGGAAGTCCTTTAAATGCTTTTGGAGTGTTACTTGATTCAAGTCTCACTCTAATGCAAGAGAATGTAACGATGATTAAAAGGAAGCCAATTGAAGTTCCCATTGCATTAGCAATGGAATTAAGGAACGATAAGCCTTGATCAGTATTGCTTTGAGCGACGCCTAAGACCGCGCAGTTAGTTGTGATAAGTGGTAAATAAATGCCAAGAGATTTATATAAAGATGGTGAATATTTCTTGATAAATAATCCGACTAATTGAACGATTGATGCGATGACTAAAATGTAGGCAACCGTATCCATAAAGGCAATACCCGCTGGCACAAGAATGAAGTTATAAAGTGGCCAACAAATTACAGTTGCAAGCATGATGACAAAGACAACCGCTACACCCATTCCTAAAGAAGAGTTAACTTTTCTAGAAACTCCAAGGAACGGACAGATTCCATAGAATCTTGATAAAACGACGTTATCAATAAGCATGCTGGAGATAATTGCTAAAACAAATGAGATAAAAATATTCATTATTTGTTACCTCCTTCCGCTTTTTGAGCCGCTAACTTTTTAGCCTCTTCCGCTTTGCGGATCTTTTCTTGTCTTGCTAAGTAAGCTTGATATTCTTTCTTACGATTTGAGAAGAAAGCAATAACAGCGAGGATAACGCCAAAGACAATAAAGGCACCCGCTGGATTTTGGAAGATGGATAAAACATAATTCTTCGGAATGATTTGTAATTTGAAATATGGAATGAAATAGAAGATCTTTCCAAAGGAAATAGCGCCTGTTCCAAGGATCTCTCTAAAGACCGCCATAGAAAGAATCGCTAAGGTATAACCTAATCCCATTCCGAGTGCATCGATAAAGGAATCGAAGACATTATTCTTTGAAGCATAAGCTTCAGCTCTACCTAAAACAATACAGTTAACAACGATAAGAGAAATAAACACTCCTAAGGTTGAGAATAATTCTGGTAAGAATGCATTTGTAAGCATCTTCACTATAGTGACGAATGTCGCAATGATAACGATATAGGCCGGAGTTCTAATTTCTTCAGAGATAACTTTTCTAAGCAAAGAAACCAAGACGCTGGAGCAGATTAAAACGATGGTGAAAAGGATTCCCATACCTAACGCCGCTTCAATAGTTTTAGTGGTCGCTAAAGCTGGACATGTACCAAGAATCGAAACAAATAATGGATTCTCAGCAATAATGCCTTTTAGGAAATTCTTCTTTGTGTAGCCTTTTTCCCTTTTCATTATTTTATCCACACCTTTTCTTCGTTAGCCTTTTTGGCTTCGTTAACCATATCGCGTACAAGTTTTGCTCCAAAGGTTGCGCCACAGTTAACATCGTTGATATCGCGACTACCTCCATTCACAGGAGCGATGTAATCATCTTCAAGTGCAGTCGCGTATGTTTGTTCATCTTCAACGATATTCAAAGAGACAAAATTGTTTGCTGCATCAAATCCAACAATTAAAGAAATCTTTCCATACATGTTGGAACCTTCACTCTTGAAGGCATAACCAATCGTATTGTCCTTTTGAATCTCGTAGACATAATTGACATATTGATAGTCATTTTTCTCAATTGAATACTCATTTTTGATAGAGGCTTCTTTGCCAAAAATCTCCGCAATACCTTCTTGAATCTTGATTTTCTTGTTTTCTTCAATCCTATTTCTGGTGATGAAGTTTGTTAAACCAATTAAGGCTGCTGCAGAGGCGGCGATCGCACCTAAAGTTACGGAGACAATAATGTAATGTTTTTTAGCCATTAAATGTACCTCCGTAGAAAATTGCTAAGAAAGTCACTAACGCTGGAATAACAATAAGTAATCCCATCGTTAAGAACTTCTTCCATGTATATCTAGAAGATGACCATTCGTAGTGATCAAGCACACAGGCCACCATATTCGCGATTAAAATTGAGAAGCCAACACCTTCTGGTAAAGCTGCAAATAAACGGATAAAGACAGTTGCAACGGCTGCAACCATACCATATATCCATCTTGATGGGGCGTTTATCGGACTAGTTACTGGATCAGTCAACATAAATGTTGCGCCGAATAAAACACCACCACTAAGTAAGTTATAAAGAAGGAACATAAATGGATTAATTCCAGTTCCAAGACCCATCACTGATAAACCGGCAACAAGCATAAGGATGGAGAATGTTCCTAAATATGAAACAACAATTCTAAAGTCGGCGCTTCTTCTAACTAAAAGATAGATTAAGCCAATAATGATTGTGATCTTATAAACTTCACCAAGCGCACCTGGAATACGTCCAAAGAACAAATCGAATAAGCCATAGTTACCAGTTGAGGCATAAGCTCCGTTATTGATATAGCCAAGTGGAGTGGCCGATGCAACAATATCAGTTTTTTGATAATACCAAGTTGGAACATAGGTTACGTATTGAGAACCAAAGCAAATCTTCGCAAAAATCATACCAACTGCGGCTGGGTTGAAGATATTGCTTCCAAGTCCACCGAAGACTAATTTACCAAAAACTATTCCCACAAATGCGCCTACAATGATTGCATATATAGGTGCACCAGCAGGCATAATGAGTGTGAATATGATCGCGCTTATCGCAGGAGTGAGAATGTTGTTTTGATTGTATTTACCTTTATAGGCATAAGCGAATCTTTCTTTGAAAGAATGTTTTTGTCCGTCTTTAGGCATTATGCCTCTAAGACCAACATAAACGAATTCCGCTCCAACCATAATTGCTAATGAAATTACATAAGTAATTAAAGTCTTAATTGGATAGACGACAAAGGAAAAGATTAAGGTCGGAGCAAGGGCGATTAAAACATCGACCATCATACGAGTGACGGAAGCTTTTCTTCTTAAGTGTGGAGCGCTCTCTTTTACGATCGTCATAACTTCGCGAAAATCTTTGCCTTTCTAATATAATCAGTAACTTGAATCTTTGAGGTGCATGAATAGGCACAAAGTCCGCATTCAATACATTTCAAAGGATTAAGTTTTTTAATTCTTTCTTTATCCGCAACCTTAACCGCGTTCATAATCTGAACCGGTTCAAGATGAACTGGACAAGATAAAACACAACTGCCACATCTAACACATGGTTCTTCCTTGAATTCCATTTTATCAAAGATAATGATGGAGGTAACGGTTTTGGTGATGATACAATCATCGCTTGGAACAGATGCACCCATCATTGGGCCACCTAAAATGAATACTTTTTCTTTATCTGGATTTTTGTATCCTTCACAAAGTGGAATCAAATCTTTGATTGAAGTACCCACTCTAACTCTAAAGTTTTTTGGAAAATTGATTCCATCACCAGTTACAGTAACGAATCTTTTAACAACAGGCATGTTGTATTTGATAGCCTTATATAGACCCACTATAGTGGATACGTTAAAATCGATTATTCCTCTATTGGATGGAAGTTCTCCTGGATTTAATTTGATTCCAGTGGCTTTTCTTATCATCTCAACTTCCCATCCTTGTGGATAGTAGTTTCCAACACAACAAAGTTCAATTCCGGAATCAGGATATTCTTTTAATAATTGTTTATAGACAGTTTTGATGTCTTTATATTTTGATTTAATGCAAATATAAGCTTTCTTACAATCAAAAGCTTGCATTGCATATTTAATTCCATCGATAACACGATTAGGGAATTCAAGCATCAAACGATGGTCCGCGGTAATATATGGTTCACATTCAATCGCGTTTATCAAAATAACATCGATCTTTTTATCTGTTTGGAACTTCACATAAGTTGGAAATGAGGAGCCTCCTAATCCAACAAGAGCGCAGTTTTTAACAATTTCAGTTATTTCATCCTTGCTAAGCTTAGCGATTTCTTCAGGAGATCTTTTGAAACAAGATTTATCAAAAGTATCCTTAAAGTCATTTTCGATTTTGATGAAATCAATTAACTTTCCGTTACGGTGATAATGCTTTTCGTAACCAACAAATGTACCTGAACATGTCGCATGGATTGGTTGATCAAAAAATGGACCATGACGCATGCCAATAAGTTGGCAGCAATTTACATGATCGCCTTCTTTAATATATAGTTCAAAACTACTACATCTAGCGTTCGTGGTCGCAAGATAAATATATTTCGGATCAACATACCTAACAGCAGGTAAAGAACCAATCAGTTTTTTTGTGTCTTTAATATGCCTAGTTTTCGCTATCATACACCATTTTATATTGTATAGGAGTTTTAATAATTTTCAATTATAAAAAGAACATACAGATATTTTGTTTTGAGAGCTATTTTGTTTCTCTTTTCGCTATTGCAAGCAATTATTCAAAAATGATAAAATCTAACTTAGATATGTGGAAATATGAATAGCATTTAATTCGATAAAAAGGGTTAATTGTTTTTTATTATTGACGCATACATTTTTAAAGAAAGGAGGAGGAAAAATGCAAATTACTTTAAAGAAAGTCTTACTTTGTGGAATCATGATTCTTTCAGCAGTCTTTTTCTTTTTAATTGTTTGTTTACCAGTTTCTAGAACTGTCACAATCACAGATCCTATTCTTGGTTCTGTCGTTTCAACAACAACCTACAAAGCATCATTACTTGATGTTTTAGCCGAAAAGAAAGAAGCTATCGCAATGGTTGAAAGCCAAATCGATATTAGCAAATATGTCAACGCTTCAAGTATTGTTTCTGCAGTTGCTAGTGGCGAAGTTTCAGCCTCAGGCTGGGAAGCATATCAACAAGCAATTAAAGCTTTAGTTACTGTTTACAAAGTCTTTGCCGTTATGGGTATTGTCTTATTTGTTTTAAATCTTTGTGCAGCTATCGGTGCTTTCTTCATTCCATCAATGAAGGGTGCTAGAGGACTCATTCTTCCATTCTTCATCGTCGGCATGATTTTCTACGTCGTCGTCGCAGTCTTTGCAACATTATTAGTCACTTCAACTTCAATGATCGAAGCTGCTAACTCAAGTTACGTTAAAGTCTCAGTGTCCGCTGGTGCACCATGGATTATGTGGGTTTTAGGCTTATTAGCCTTCATCGGCGCGCTTGTTTCTTCAGGTGCTGTTAGAGATGTGGTTTTTGTTGGTAAGAAAAAATAAATAATTATCGATAATTATCTATCAAAAAGAAGGACCTACATCGTAGGCCCTTTTCTTATTTCTTGGTATCCCAAAAAGCAAAACTAATTTATATTATTATTAAACATGTCTAAGAAAGTTAGCGTTTGTTAGTGTTACCTTTTATTATTTGCACTATTTTTATTATGTCTATATAATAACAAATGTTATTTTAAGGACATAAGATATGAAAAGAAAAAATATATTAATTCCGTTAATTGTTGGAGCGCTTGCTATTCCAGGAATTGTCGCTTCTTTTAGTAAAAGCAATGTAGTGGAAGTTGATGCTACTAGCTCTTCACCTATTAGCGGTAGTTTTATTAAAGTTAACACTACAGCAGAATTAGAAATCGGCACGGAAGTCATCTTCGTTAGTGATGATGGACAAGCGATGGATGATATTTGGGGTAACCCAGGATATTTACACGGTAGTGGTGATGGAGTGACTCTTTCTAGTAATTTAAACGAAGTTACACTGAACAACTCTAATGCGACAATCTTTACTGTTGAAGCAGGAACGGAAGCAAACACCTTTGCTTTTAGAGCGGATAGAATGAAAGTCACTGGTCAAAAAAAGAGCGATATTTATATTGCTCATAATGAAAAAGATTATTACGGTGATAACACATTTAAGAATATTGGTTATTTCAAAGATCGTGATATCGCTGTGGAAGTAAGCAATTGTTTAGAGTCTTCTTGGTATGTTGAATTCAATGTCGAACAAAAAGGAAACACTCAAGAAACCTTTGTCCACACTTATATTAGAAACGCTAAAAACGTTAAAGCTGGATATCCTAATAATGAATTGACATTCACCTATGACTACGCGCCTAGATTTTGTAGTAATATGGGTAATCTTGTAAATATTTACAAAATTAAAGACGACTCTCTTTATAGTATCGTAGTGACTAAACAACCAGGCAAAACTACTTATAACTATGGTGAGGCTATTGATTTAACTGGTTTAGAGATTGATATTTATTCTCAAAGTGGCACTGAACACGTTACATATGATTATTCTTTAGATAATAATTTCTCATATCCTGATGTTGCTACTGGAGAAGGCGAAGTGCTTTTAGAAGTTTATTACACGAATAAGAAATTCACTGTCCCTATTACTGTTAATAAACCAACATATTCGGCGACTAGGATTGGTGAGTTAGCGGACTACCGTGGCTCATATTTCTTAGTTGAAGAAAGTGCACCATATGCATTTGATGGTAGTAATCGAAACAAAGTAATACTAGCTTATGATCAAGAAGGTTGTGGAGTTTATTACGCACATAATTTGGGCGAATATGAAAGAATTAAGTTCACACTCACTAAAGATGAATCTGGTTATCACCTACTCAACTATGAAAACAAATATTTAAATTTAGACGCTCTTTTTAGCTTACAAGACAATCCATGTTCAATTATTGTTGAACATACAGATTATGGTGAGCTAATTAAAGGACCTGAAAAAGGTAATTGTTTGTGCGTCGACATGCTTAATTATTGCTTCGCTATGGCGGATAAAGAAGATATAGAAACTACAGACTTTTTACATCCTGTGGTGCTTTGCAAATGTGAATTAACAAGTGAAGAACAAACCGCAATTGATACTTTTACATCTTCATTCATAAGTACCACAAATGTTTGTGATGAAACAGGATCAACGTTCTCCATTACTAGTAAAAATTGGGGAGATCTTGAAGAAACGTTTGCTTCATTAAGCGATACTGTTCAAGCTGAATTCGTTAACACTTTATATAACGTTGGTGAAGAAGATACTTCCGCAATTCAATTTGCGATGTCTAGATATGACTATATTTATAGTAAATATCATGAAGATCCTAGATATTCATATATCACCGATTTTATCGGTAGATTAGAAGCAGGAACTATGCAAAGTAGTTATAGTGGTACCTTCTTTAGA
>CAMYZF010000034.1 GCA_947303755.1 uncultured Erysipelotrichaceae bacterium
GATCATCCCTATTAATAGGAATTCATAAATATTTGAAAATGTTCCAACGTTATCTGCGAGTAAAGGCTTAAAAAATAATAGACAACCAACAATAAATAATCCGGTGTTAATAACAGGAACAGATATCGAGGTAATAATAGTTGCCACTAAATTGTTCCATCTGTTAAGAAGCATATAAATCAAGCCACCTAGAAAACCCGCCAAAGAGGACTTAACAAATACAGTTAAAACTGTCCCCCACACGGAAATGTTATAAAAAATCATTGTCGATGGAGCGAGTAAAACAAATAAAGCATTAATAATGCCTAAAAATAAGCCAACCCACGGTCCAAAGATGATTGCCCCCAAAGTTATAGGGACAAGTGATAAATTGAGGCTTACTGGGCCTAATTGAACAGCATTGCCAATAAACTGCAAAACAATCTCGATTGAAGCAAGAATAGCAATAAATGGCATATTACGCACAGTAAAAGGATTTTTCATAACGTTTAACTAATATACGCTTTTGATAAAAAGGCGCAACGATATTTTAACTTTGTCATTTCTAATCAAACGAAAAGATGCCTTAAGGCACCTTCTCAATTTTGTATATTATTGATATTTCTTTTTTCGAATAAAGAAGTAACCACCAATCGCAATTCCACCCATGATCACAGAAACAATTACAACGATCAATGTTGTATTATCACTAATGGTGCTATTAATGGTATTCAAGACACGCGAATTTTCAATTGTATAGTCGCCATTTGAATAGGCAATTGTTTTATCAAGATGGCGTGCCCATGCTTCAAATCTTTCTCTAGCGGTTGCAATAACATAATCACTTGAGTTCATAAATATCGCTCTTTCAGATGCAGACATATTATTGAAATATCCTGAAGCAATAGAGAATTTTGTTGTACATTGATTGTTAATATCTTCATACATAATGTAATTTGACACATTAACCGCTGTATCAACAGGTTTAAATGTAATAGCGATTTCTGTAATGTTTGAATAATTCGAACCAGAAACACCAATGCAATCGACTTTAAGATATTTGTAATCATTTTTAGATGTATCTGCATTCGCTTTTAAAACCCAATTTGAGCCATCCGTACTATAACGAATATTTATGATTCTACCGCTGCTTGTAACGGTAACATTAGAAATACCGGCAGCAAAGGCGGTTGCATTTTTCATATATCCTTGTTGGTTAGAAGCGTTACCAAAAGACAAAGCAGAGCCACCACTATAGTAATAAGATTTGTAATAGTCGTAAGTTATTCCGCCCTTAGTAACAGAGCCAGACTGAAGATTATTGTTACCACCACCAATTTCGTTAAAAACGGAACTAGAAGTTATGGTTAGACTTGTTCCCGTTGGAGTAACATAAGCTTCTCTAGAAACTTCAACAGTTAATGAAGCGGTAAAAGATTGATACGTAACTGCATCAGCAAATGTTTTTGAAGTTAATACGCCACCACCAGCCGCATCAGCATATGTAAATTGATATCCATCATTAGCAAAACTAAATCCTGTAACTGTTTGTCCATTATCGCCTTTAACTGTTAGATCACTTGCAGAAATTGTTTCGCCAACCTTATATGTTTTCGAAACGGTTGCAGTAATTCCGGTCATAGGAGATGCTGAACTATGATATGTAACAGTAATTGCTGTAACTTTGGCTTGACCGTTTGTGGCAGAACTTGTATTACCAACTGTAAAAGTTGCACTTGTCGCGTTGATGGTTTGGCTTACGCCAGATTCGACATCGTTGTTGCTAGAGTCTTTAAAAATACCGGTATTCGCAATCACATAAGTGATTGTAATAGTATCAATAGTGTAGCCATCTTCACAACTGATTGTTAATGAACCTGGACCTGTTTGATAAAATCTCCATTCATATCCTGATGTGTAATATTTACCATCGTTTGCTCCGCCACTAGCTGTTGCTGTGATTATTTGATCGACTTCGATGGTTGAATATTTGGTACCGTTTGACCAGCTATGAGCAGAAGCATAATCTTGGATGCATATAGCAGCAACACTGCTGCTAGAAACGGTGATTTGATATGTTGTCGATTGGCCACCATATGAAACTGTAACAGTTTGATTACCAGCAGTCGACATATTGTATCCACTGAAAGTTGCGGATGCTGTAACATCTTGTGATGAGCCATTATTATAATGAGCTGTAACAGTTCCGCCGAAAGAGAATGAATCGCCGACACTAAATAGTGTTTTTGGATTTGCTACATCAATAGATGTAACTGTAACCGCAGTAACAGTAATATTATACGAAGTGGTTTGTGTTAAAACGTTAGTATAACTAACGGTAACTGTTTGATTACCGGCATTTGATAAATTATAGCCAGTAAATGTGGCGCTGTTTGTGACATCCGAAGTTGATCCATTTGAATAGGTTGCGGTAACAGTTGGTTTTACAAATGTGTCACCGACATAATAATCTATTTTCGCATTGCTAACTTCAATAGAAGCTAATGTAACAGCATTTACTGTGATATTATATGTGGCTGTTTTTGTCACATCATCTTCTGTATAAGTGACAGTGACAGTCTTTTGTCCTGCTGTTGACATATCAGGAGTAGAGACGGTTGTAGGTGTGACAATGTCGCTACTACCATCATCATAATTGGCGGTTACCGATAAGCCTTCGTAACTAAATGTATCGCCAACATTAAATGTTGTTTGAGTATCACTAGTATCCAAAGAAATACTATCTAATGTTTTTGTGCTCGCTGAAACAGGAGACCATGTAATAGTTAAAGCAGTGCTTGCATCAGCGCTTATCGCAGTATCAGAAGTCTTCAGATTATAAAGTATAAAATAGTTGTTTGATGTACTTGAATTGGTCCAAGTTAAAGTTGCTTGTCCAGAGGAAGATGGCGATGGAGCTGTCGATGTGCCCGTTGGAGCGGTAGTTGGATTAGAATATGCAGCATTACCAAAATAAACGACAGATCTATTACTAGTAGAACCATCCAAGGTACCTCCAGAAACCGTCAACGAAACACTAGAAATATAGTATCCACTATATGTTGTTGTATTTCTGGCACTAAAGTTATTACTTCCGCTTTTATTGCCTCTAACAGCACCGGTGCTTCCATTAAAAACTTGAAGAGCATATGTGGATCCGGTGCTATTGGTTGAATTAGCAACTGCGGTATAGTCAGTTCCACCAGCAGAATATGAACTTGTTATGTAACCACCAAATCCTTTAGCAAACAGCACATCGCTTACCGATGAACCTGGATCTGGAGTAGGAGCAGCTGTAACTGTAACAGTACAAGTAGCAGTAAATCCACCATCAGATGTTGTAACAGTGATTGTTGCACTACCTTCGGAAACACCTCTGACTGTCCCATTTCCAACAGTAGCAACATTGTTGTTGCTTGATGTCCAAGTAACCGACTTATTAGTTGCATTTGCTGGAGCAACTGTCGCTTCTAAAGTCTCTGCACCACCAACAGTAATCGATGTAGAACTTTTATTTAAAGAAACACCTGTAACAGATACGGTTGTGCCGCCTGAATTATATCCATTGATTGTATCGGTTGATGGGGTTGCATAACCAGTTGGAGTAGAATCATAGGACTGATATGTATTTCCGTTATAAACGGCAGTACCCCAAATGAAATCAACCCATTCCGGGAAATCAATAAATGGGTTTCTATTATTTGTGAAGTTTGTATATAACAAATTGTTTCTATGAATTTCGTATTCATCGACTGGGTCAGCATGATGCCAGGCTAAAAGGTCAGTCATAATTCCCATCTTACCAGTTTTACTGGTAGTTGAAGAATAACCACTGCTTGCCCAATCTGAGATTGATTGTGTCAATGCAAGATTTGGGTTATTAGAATCAATACCGTCGGAATCGGAACCAGAAAGATAGTTATAGCGAGCGACCATGTAGAAAATTGCTCTAGCAATATCGCCCTTGTCGCAATCTTGTGGTTCGAAAACTGTACCACTATCAACGGTTTTTGATGTCCCTCTTAAGTTTCCACTTTGGTTGGAATACTTAGTTCCACAATCAGTGTAAGAGGAAGATGTTTTAACATAACCATAGTAATAATTACTATGAATATTATTTGCATAGCCGTTACCAGCCATTAAGTGCATTGGGTCACCACGTGCACCACCAGCACCGCTATTTTCAAAACCTTCAGCTTTTGGCCAAACGTGTTCGCGGTTAATACCCCATTGTGTTTGTTGGTGGTCATCCCAAGCTGTTGTTTGGTTGGTGACATCTCGATTTATGTATAAAGCGTGAATATATGGATTGTTCTTCGATGAAGATGAAGAAGTACCGTATGTATAGTTAGTAATTTTATTTGTTGAAGAGTTATACGTTCCATAGGTAGTAGAACTTGCAGGAGATTTATCCCAGTCTCTATCGGTTATTTCGTATATTTTCCAAATATCATTACTACCATCATATGCATAATATTTTTGGTCATTCTTAAGAATAGTCTTTAAATTCTTTAAAAGATTGGTGCCTTGTCTCTCCGAGTCACTAAGATTATTCAACGATGAATAGTAACTTCTAATGTCTGAAGCAGAAGTATCATTCAAATCGATTGTAGTTGGTAAACTCGATGTCGAATAAGCAGATACGCTTTTTGCGTTTTTCGAAAGGCTTAATAAAACTGGAACAGTTAGTGCAACTATTCCGGAGAGAGTAATAATTTTTAACGACTTTTTCATGGGTTTTCTCTCCTAATGAGAAACTTAAATGTAAGTCTTTTTTTAAAAATAATCAATATTTTTACGAATTAGAGAATGAGATGATATACTAATAATAGAGTTTTTAATTATTAATAATTAATTATTGATTTTATTTACTGCTCTTTTTTGTAAATATTTCTTAAGAAAATAGATGAAATAATGTGTGATGAGCGCGGTCAATATGTAACACGTCACAGTAATTAGCGTCCAAACAAGGTGATGGACATTTTCATAGATGAATTTGAGTACTCCAAAAGTATGACCGTCATAAATGTACATATAGTCACATCCTGTAATGGCGTCAAGGGTCCAAATTACAACGGCGAAAATTAAGAAAGTCGCTAAACCATATTTAATGTCTTTTCGTTGTAAATCGTAATAGCCAGTAACCACCATAATAAGTGGAGCGATGAAAATCAAAGCGTGATAAAGCTGAGTGTGTAATCCAAAGAACGAGAAAACAGATGCATTTTTACCTGCAAAACCAACGAATAAAGTGATATATCCCATAATCATATTGACCGTCACCAAAAATGAATTTGCGGCAGTGACAACATAACGGTTCTTACCAAATAAAGCGAATGGCATAACATACATAAAAAGTGAGCAACTGTGAAGAGGTAACATCCTCTCTAAATTAAACTCATATCCAGGGTAATTGTCGAACACTAAAATATAGAAGATAGTCCACTTGAAAACATCAATGAAAACAACGGTTCCCCAGATGGCAATTAAGACGATTCTAACTGTCTTTCTTTGACATTTTCGTAAGAGAATTGCGGCGATAATACCAATTATAGTCGCTAATGCAATAAAGAGAAAATGATCCCATTTAAAGGCGTATGGGCCTGATCTACCAAGCCAGTCTGGATTAGTGAAAAAACTCATTTTCTATTCCCCTACTTTCTTTCGTAATTTTGCTTCGATTCCTTCCAAATATTCTTTAGTTGTTTCGAAAGCTTCATTGAAGTTATTTTTGACCGAATCATCTTTTACTTTCTTCACAAGTTTGACCTCATTCAAAAGATAGTTACCGAAGAAGTGTGTGAACTTCAAAGCTCCTAAGTGATTGAGGTGATCGTTATCTTTAAAGTCTTTATTTGGATCAAGACCCATTTCTTCTGCTCTCGAAGTGAAATTCATGAACTTAATATTCGAACCTTGAAGTTTGTTTTCAATAGTTTTGAACATGTATTCGCTTTCTAAGAATTTATCAGCGCCCAAAATATCATTGTATTTTGGCATCTTTCCAAAGATAAATTGAATTGATCCTGTATATTTTTCACAAGCGTTCTTAATCAACTCAAAATAATGTTCCCCATCTTGAGTTAATGGAAGTTCCTTGCTTCTATCAACATCAACCTTATTTACTTTAGTAACTATTTTATTTGGCTGATATCCTTTGGTCTTAAACTGCGTTGGATAAACAAGTGATTCCCAATATTGTTGTTGACGGAAATTATTATGATTTTTAAATGGTTCCCAACCACCATCTTCGACTGTTAAATAAGAATATTTTTCTTTAATAGCGTTCTTGTGTTCTCCATCAGGAAGAGCTTTGTAATATTGCTTTATAAAGAAATCAGCATTTTTTTCTTCTTGGAAAGTTAAACCATTAACATCAATGAAGATAATTTTTGGATTTTGTTTTCGAACAATTTCATCTATCGCGTTATAAATAACTTCTGGGTGAGTCGGAGAAGATGAAAATCCCCTACTAGCGATTTCATATTCTTTCCATAACTCTGTAGGAACATAACCTTCTCTTAAAGTGGAGTTGCCAATCAAAACAACATCTAATGCTTGTTCTTGTTCTTTATAAAATTGACTATAACTAGTTAAATCATCGCTTACTTTCCTAAAAAGGAAAATATCCAAGCAGGCTACACAACCCGCTAAGATAAGTGGGAAAGTAATTAATTTAACAATCTGCGACTTTTTCATAATTAGAATTGCACGTACCCAAACTCAAAATGAGGTAGACCACTACCGTAATAGCCAAACCATACGATGAATAAAACCATCAAAATACAAAGTGACCATCTCAATGTAATATGCATTTTGTTGAATTTATCCAAAAATGGAACAGATGGATTTCTTTCTTGAATGATATCGATAACAATAACAGGGATAAAGCCAACTAAGGCTGTGATGATCGAAATATATCCCAATTGATTATTTAAATTTGAAAGTGAATATTGATCAAATCTAAACATCTTAAGGAAAATATTCCAAGCATCAGACATGGTTGCACTCATAAAGATGATTCGGCCAATCATAAGTAAGAAAATTGTACGAATGTGTCTAAAAATAACTAGGGCTTTATTTTGACGATTGATACCGGTCTTGTGATAAAAAGCATTGAATACTGGTTCCATACAAATAGAGAAGATAATAATCGCTCCATAATATAGGCCCCAAACAACATATGTCCAGCTTGCTCCATGCCACAAACCAGTTAGGAACCAAACGAGAATTAAGCCAGTAATTGCAGGGATTTTCATACCCCAAGAGCCAAATATCTTCTTACCCTTTTTGCCTAATTTCATCGAGAATTTAGATATCGATAACGGATAATAAACATAGTCCTTAAACCATGTTCCTAATGTGATGTGCCATCTTCGCCAATACTCGTCAATTGCGACCGCAAAATATGGTCTAGCAAAGTTCTCTGGAAGCTTAATTTCAAGCATTTCCGAAACGCCGATTGCGATATCCATATAGCCGGAGAAATCGCAATAATCTTGAATGAAATAGAAACCAACAGCGATAAACGTTTCAAGTCCAGACATATTTTCAAAGCCAGGAATGTTACTACTAGTGAAAGCATATGTGACGAAGACAGCTAAAGTATCGGCGACAACCATCTTTTTAAGATAGCCATACGCCATTCTTTTCGCACCATTGGTGAATCTCACATAGTCAAAAGTCTTTTCCCCAAATAATTCACTACTCATCTCTCCATAACGGATAATTGGGCCTTGCATGATCTTTGGGAAATAAGTCATGAAAGTTGCGAACTTTAAGAAATTCTTTTCAGCGGGATACTTGTTCCAGTAAACATCAACAATATACGAGATTGCCTGGAAGGTAAAGAAGGATATACCTAAAGGTAAAATCCATCTATTTAATGGGATTGAATATTCTGGATTAAATAAAGCGATCAAGGAATTAACGTTACCGATCATGAAATTTAGATACTTCATGACGAATAAAACAGCGACGTTTCCAATGATGCCCAATACTAAGATAGTTTTACGAATTTTCTTTTGCTTAGCTTTGTAAGCTTTTTTCGCTTCTTTGTCTAAATCTGGATGATCATTAAGATATGCATCAACTTTCGCATTGTTGTTTGAGATAAATCTTGCAACAAAATAATTCAGTAAAACTGAATAGGCTAAGAAAAAGACAGATTTCCAGCTGATCAAGCAATAGAAAACAAGCGAAAAGACAATAAGCGTATACCATCTAAACTTCTTCGGTATTACCCAGTAAATAAAAATTGAACCCACTAGAAAGAAGGCAAAATATAAGCTAACAAATCCAGCGAATTCAAAAGTCATAATTAATCAGACAATCTAGCAACCATCTTTGTTAAACCATCTAGGGAGTCAAAGTTCTCATAGACGATTTCTTGAGGAGATATTTCAATGTCGAAAGCGTCACTTAATTCGGAGATAAGCATAACGATTGAAAATGAGTTAAGGACTCCGCTATGAACGAGTTCTTTGTTACTTTCCAATGTTTCATTACTAACATCAGGAATAATCTCGTTTAAGATTTCAATAATTTTGTTTTTAATATCTTCCATCTTGATATCCTCTTTTCAAATTAAGACGATCTATTTTTCCATTTGTGTTAAGTGGTAGTTCATCAAGAACTATAACTTTATTTGGAACCATATAGAATTGTAGTTTCTCTTTCGCGTCAATAAGTATCTTACGATTAGCTTCTTCAATGTCTTTATTAAGCGAGACAAATAAGACAATCTTGTCACTATTTTCATCGTAGACTGCGCAGCACTGAGAAATATAATCAAGATTAATTAAACTCGCTTCGATTTCTTGAAGTTCAATTCGATAACCTAAATGTTTGATTTGATAATCTTTTCTGGATGCAAAAACGATGTTTTGTTCTGCATCGTAGTTAGCGAAGTCACCAGTGTGCAAAAGTGTTTTACCATTTGAATACTCAAAAGTTTTGCTTTCTGGATTATTTAAATAGCCCACCGCTACTTGATCAGAATTGACGATGATTTCTCCATCAGCGAGATAAACGTTGTTATTTTTTAAAGCTTTGCCAGTTGGAATTGATTCACCATCAAAGTGTTTCTTGATCTCATAATAAAGCGAAACACCCATGACTTCAGTTGAACCATAGATATTGAAATATCTAACATTTGGTAAAGCTTCAATCCACATATTAAGATATTTCGGTTGGAAAACTTCGCCAACAAAGAAAACATATTTTAATGATTCTGGCTTAACAAAATTTAGAGTTCTCGTCTTCGCAATCATTGTAAGAATCGATGGAACCCAAGAAATATAAGTAATCTTGTTTTCGTTTAGATATTTAATCGTTTCCATAGGAAGCGAGAATCTAGTCTTAGAAGGAATAAATAACGCTGCTTTAAGTTTTAAAGAAAGATAAATGTCCTTAGCCGAAGCATCAAAGAAGAATGGCGTCTGATTCGCAATTCTTTCTTGTCCTAAGAATGGGAACGTCGAAACATAATTTTCAACAAAAGAAATGATATTTTTATGATTTTTGATAACTCCCTTTGGATCACCAGTAGAGCCAGAAGTAAACATGATGAATGAATAATTCTTTTCATTGAAATCTTTAGAAAATTCTTCGAAAGGATAGACGTTCTTTACATTTGCAAAATCAATGACCTTTAATCCCGAATCATCTTCCTTTGTGGAAATAACGTATTCTGCTTTAGACGCTTTAATGATTTTGTTTAGTTTTTCTAAAGGAATATCTTCATCCACTGGAATATAGTGATTATTAGAAAGAAGGACCGCTAAAAAGTTAACAATGCTTTCTTTGAAACGACTGACTTTAACAATAATTGGTGAATTAACTAGGCCTAAGTCCTTTATAAAGGACGCTCTTTGAAGCACTAAATCAAATAATTCGCCATAAGTTAAAAAGCCATCTTCGTCTTGAAGGGCTAAATCATTTTTATTCTCTAGTGCATTTCTATTTAGTAGCTCAACGATATTTTTCATCAACGATGAATAATATATCACAATACTTATCTAAAATGAATAGCCCAATCAATTTGCAAAATAAAAGCGAGTCACTTTGACCCGCTAAAATGGTTATGATGTTCCCCCAATTTGATGGACAAATTATTCGAACACTCATATATTACTACAATTTTGTTTTACGAACAAAAAGTTTCTATATTTGATTGGGCTATTCCTTAAGATGGTTACAATTCGCTCTTCGTTATAGTATTTAATCCACTTACTTATTGCTATTTTTAAATCTGAGATTGTTTCATATCTCCATTCTTGGCCATAGAACACTTCTTCTTTCAATCTGCCAAAGAAGTTTTCAGTTGGAGAATTGTCAAGACAATTACCTTTTCTAGACATTGACTGAATCATGCCTTTTTCTTTAATGAAATCTTGAAACCATTTTTGCTGGTATTGCCAACCTTGATCAGAATGAATTATTGAACCACGTAAGTTATCACCACAATTTTGTTCTAATTGATGCATCATACGTTTAATTTGATGCATATTAGGATGTTCTGATAAATCATACGCAACAATTTCACGAGTATGAAAATCAATTATTGGAGATAAATATAATTTGTCCTCACCAATTCTGAATTGGGTCACATCAGTACCAAACACCTTGTAAGGACTACCAACATCAAAATGTCTATTCACAATATTAGGAGCCTTTGTTCCAACTTCACCTCTATAAGAACAATACTTTTTGAGTCTAGGTGCAGCATTTAAATGATACTTATGCATTATTCTCGCTACTTTTTTCTCATTTATGAGAATTCCACTATTCCTAAGCTCAATTGTCATCCTTGGGCTACCATATTTTTTATTATGCTTTAAAAAGATTCTATTGATCAAATCAAACATTTCTTCGTCTTTGCTTTGCCTTTTTTCATAATTACGAGCAATGTCGTAATAAGTAGATTTAGATAGCTTAGATAATTTTAATAGAAGAGATATTTTATGTTTCTTCCCTAATTCACGAACAATCAATGCTTTTTCTTGTGGCTTGATTTTTCGCTCTTCTTTTGAATTAGGGAATAGCATTTTTTTAAATATGCATTTTCTGCCTCAAGATATTCTAGTCTTTCTTTGAGTTCTTTATTGGCTAAATACGCTTGACGATCAGGATGTAGTTTATATGATTTTCTTCCTCTTGAAACTTGAATGGCATCTGGACCATATTTATCGAATTTATGGACCCAATCTTGAACTGTGTGAGGGTTTGGAACACCGATTTCAAGCCCAACAACCCTACATGATTTTCCATTTTTAACTTCGTTAATTGCTTTGAGTTTTTCTTCTCTTGAATACACCCTTTTAGATTGTTCATCGCTAAAAGGAATCTCACCATATCGTTCATATAATTTGATGCAATACAAAAGATTGGTCTTATCGAAACCGTATTTCTTTACCAGGTTGGTTACGGTTTCTTTTTCATCAAAATATTCTTTAACGATTCGGAGCTTTTCTTCGTTCGTATGTTTCATATAAAAATCCCCCTAAATTGTAACAAATTTTTGTCCAATTTTTGGGGGGAATTTCA
>CAMYZF010000035.1 GCA_947303755.1 uncultured Erysipelotrichaceae bacterium
ACTAAGATGGTGGATCTTAGTAGACTTGAACTACCGACCTCGCCCTTATCAGGGGCGCGCTCTAACCAGCTGAGCTAAAGATCCAACATGTGCGATTTTGCGCTTTAATAATATACAATACTGAAATTGTTATTTCAATATATAAAATAAAAAAGGTCCCACGTGTGCGAGACCCTTCTATAAATACACAATTAACGTTTGGAGAATTGTGGAGCGCGACGAGCGGCTTTAAGACCATATTTTTTACGTTCTTTAGCACGGGCATCACGACTAACAAGTCCGTTCACCTTTAAGGTGTGACGATCTTCGCCAGCCTCTAATAAGGCTCTGGCAATACCTAAACGAATTGCTCCAGCTTGACCAGTGAATCCACCACCTTTAACAAAGGCTTCAACATTGTATTTACCAGTTGAACCAGTAACTTCAAGTGGTTGAGATAAATCCATAACAAGAGTTGCGTAAGGCATATAATCCTTAACATCTCTACCGTTAACGGTAATCTTACCCTTACCAGCAGTGACATAGACTCTAGCAACAGATGATTTACGTCTACCTGTGCCGTAATATTTTTTTACTTCTGCCATATGCATTCTCCTTATTTCTTCCACACGAGAACTTCAGGTTTCTGAGCTTCGTGCTTATGTTCTGGTCCACGATAGACAAAGAGTTTCTTAACAATTTGGCGACCTAAAGGTCCCTTTGGTAACATACCCCAAATCGATCTTGTGACCATTTCTTCTGGATATTTTTCGATCATTTCACCAGCAGTTCTGGTACGGAGACCACCGTTATAGCCGGAAACATTGTAATATTTCTTGTTTTGTAATTTGTTTGCGCCAGAAAGAGCAACTTTTTCTGCATTGACAATAATGACGTAATCACCACAATCTACGTTTGGAGTATAGATTGGTTTGTCTTTACCCATTAATTTGACTGCAACAAAAGAGGCTAATCTACCATAAGGAATGCCTGTAGCATCAATGACATACCACTTACGTTCGATTTTTTCTGGTTTTGCGATCGTTGTTTGACGTTGCATTTTGTTTCCTCCTTACTCAAGCAATAATCTTACCGGGACTATTCCTTTTTCTTGTGCGAGATAGATTATATCTATATATATATTCTAAGTCAAAGAAAAGATTTTTCTTTAGCCACTATATAGCGATTTAGTAAATAAAAAAGGAACATAGTTCCTTCTTCTAAATAATTTAGCTAACAACAAGCTGAACTTCTAACGAATACCAGGTTGGTGGCTCACTTAAATAGAATTGAATTCCAATATTATCAACGTTTATTTCGAAAGTATATTTATATACTCCGGTTGATGTCTCGGTGATAGTTGGAGTTACATCTGCACTATTATAGGTATCAGCATTATTTATGTTTATTTCAAAACTAATCAAAGCGAATGTGGCACCAGTAGCTTCAAAGCTAAATTCTCCGTATGAGAACCAATTGTAGAAAACAAAGTCAAAGGTCGCCGAAGAATCATCTTCGTTTATCGATTGTAATATTTGCTTTCCGTAATAAATGCTCATTGGACTATTGCTGTAGTAACGATAACTACCTAGCACAACTTCATCCCATTTAGCGTAAGCGTCATCTTCATGAGAAGGAGTATCAAAATCAAATGGCTCACTGCATTCTGGGTCCATGTACCAACCATCAAAAATATATCCTGAACGAGATGGGGTCTCGTATGGCATAGAAACATTCAAATCAAAAGCCGTATCGTTAGTAAACGTGTCTCCGCTACCATCATTTAAATGATATGTAACCGTATAACTCTCATACGATGGATTTGAAGAAAACTTTGCGAGATATCTACTATAATCGTGATAATCTAGACTATCCTTTGTAAGTAAATAATCCTTCAATATTTCACGGTAATTCTTGTCTAATTTAGGTGTTGTCTTAGGATCATAAGCGCTGACCCAAGAATAATTGTAATTACGATTAGAATCCGTACGATATGCGACAAAGTCAAGTATTGCCACCTTGTAAGTTTGATCGTGACTAATATATAAACTTGGATCATGACACACATATTGGCCAAGTAAAGGACGCATATCATAAGGATCAACATCAAAAACGTAGACATCGTTATCAAATGGGAATGATTGATATATGTCCGCATAGGTCCAGCTTTCTTTATTAATTTGCTCTCGGGCATAGTTAACCACCACTAAATCAACATCATATAGAGGTTTGGCTTTTTCGTAGATGGCTTCTGCGACCAAATTTGCTAGACCAGCAGTAGTGAAATAGCCATTAACGTTACTCACTAATACTTGGTTGGCCGCTTCTTCGCAGGAACTGTAGTTCGTATCAATGAGATTTTGAATAGCTGGATCAATATCACTATCAGTAGGAATCAAAGATTCCATTCCTTCAGGAGTAATCGAATAAACGTTAGTGGATACCTTATTAGTTAAAGTGTTGTATTTAAGTTCAATTTTTCCTAAATATTCGGTATATGAACCAAATTGAGGATAGTATAAGTCTCCTTCTTTAAAAGTCTCTTTAGAATGAGAATGGCCACATAACATCAAATCAAAATAATCATCTAAATGATAGCCTCTAACATCGCCGCTAGGTCCATGAATAGAACCAATAACAAGATCGCAACCATCCGCTCTAAGCTTGGTCGCTTCTTCTTTAAGGACGTTAACATGATCGATAAAAGTAACATCATGAACAACCAATGAATTAATAGAGGAAATTTGTGAAGAACCAATGACACCGACGATGCCAACTTTTAAGCCGTTATCAAGCGTATATGTTAAGGATTTGCGGCCAATTTGTGATTGTTGAGTGGTTCCAACTTCTTTGGTATCGAAGTTATAATCGTAGACATTTGCCGCTAAAACAGGGATGGTATAACCTCCATATGATCGGTTGGTGTTTTCGACTAGTTTATCGATACCCCAGTCAAAATCGTGGTTACCAATTGTTCTTGCGTTATAACCGACATAACTCATCATGTCGTTGATTAGATTTCCATAATTGAGGTTGGAATATAAACTACCTTGCCAAGTATCACCTTGATCTAAAACAAGGGTGTCGCCATCATTCTCTCTTTTTAGATAGCTCATCATCTTTGCCATACCCATACGTTTGTTTGCTACATCTGGATATATCTGTCCATGCATATCATTTGTCGCATAAATAGTAACAGTTTTGATATTTGGATCTTCTTGTCTATTTAGACAAGAGTAATTAATAGTCAATGATTTAATTGTGACGAAACTATAAGACTTGATTTCAACATAATATGGCTGATCATCAACTTCGAATTCTTGTTCATCTTGAAGATATGAATAATCACTCCAGGCATAACCATCATTAGAGAACTTCGCAACAAGGACGTAATCATCATATTCACATTCAAAGTCGACAAATATGGAAGTTATGAATCTAATCTCACCACCGTGAGTGATTGTGCCGTCGCCTTCAAGGACGCAGTGATATTCATTTTCAACGCCAGGTGTTGCTTCGGTATACAAAAAAGGAATCTCATATTGCCCTGTTGAAGTTTCAATTGACTGATTGACACCTTGATAATAGTTACTACCATCTAAAGTAACATGATATCCACTAATAGTGGAGTTTGCAGTTGTAGTTAAGCCTTTGCTAAACAAGATAGCAGCACCTGCAATACTGGCGCATGAAAAAAGGCTAATAAGTCCTAAAAGAACTGATTTCTTTTTCATAAGATTATTATTGCACTTAAATAGCCTAAATAAAAGGGGCTTCAAGCCCCAATCTTATAACTCAACGTTATGAGCGACGTTTTGGACGTCTTCGAGTTCATCGAGAGCATCCACTAAATCTTGGAACTTCTGTTTGTCCTCATCGTTAAGTGTGACATATTCATTTGGTTCCATTCTAATTTCAGCTTCATCAAATTCGGTGATACCCATACCCGCTAAAACTTCTTTAGCCTTTTCAAAGGCTTCTGGAGCAACGGTAACATAGATTGTATCTTCATCAAGATCAACTTCTTGAACGTCAACATCACCTAAGATTAAGTTCTCTTCAACTTCATCTCTGTTGGTGCCTTTAAAAGCTAAGACACCAAGTTGAGTGAAATTATAAATAACTGAACCTAGGTGTCCACCTTTTCTAACGATTTGAGTACGGACTTCAACTAAAGCACGGTTTGGGTTATCTGTTAAGGTATCGACAATTAAAAGGGAATTACCAGGACCAAAAGCTTCATATCTGCCTTCAACGTAAGCGACTGCTTCACCACCTTGAGCTTTTTTAATAGCGCGATCAAAAACATCTCTTGGAACTGATTTTCCACGATATTTTTCATAAACCGCTCTTAAAGCAAGGTTGGTTTTTGGATCCGGTGATCCTTGTTTAGCGGCCATATATGCTTCTTTAGAAGCACGAGCATATAAAGCTGATTTGATTTTGCCAGTACGAGCCATTGCCGCGGCTCTAACTTCATGATGTCTACCCATAAGTAATTCTCCTTAATGCTTTACTATTATACTACTCTTATTTTATAAGGCAATTTCTAATACTTGACTTTTTCTAAATATAATCCCACCGCTGGAGCCTTGTATGAAATGACTTTGCGATGTGGAGTAACAAGTAATCTAGAAACCTCAAATGGTTCAAACTTTCCTAAACCAATTTCGATGAGAATGCCCACCATCATACGAACCATGTATCTCATAAATCCATCACCAGTAAATGTTATTTTAATAACATCTCCTTCTTGAATGAGTCCGACTTTATAGATGGTTCTAATGAAACTTCCTTCGTCTTCATCTTTGGTGGTGAAATTACCAAAGTAATGTTTGCCTTTGAACTGTTTCAAAGCTTCTTTCATCTTCTCGACGTCTAGTTTTCTTAAGAATTGATAAACTTGATTTCTTTTAAAAACATCATACTCGCCCATATTAATTAAATAGGAATATGTTTTTTCTTTGACGTTATAGCGGGCGTGGAAGTAATCAGGGACAGCTGAAACACTTGAGACATGAATGTCGTCAGGAAGTAAACAGTTAACCGAATAAGTAAATTTACCAAGATCCACTAATTCTTTGGAATCAAAGTGGAAAGTCTGCGCCAAAGCGTGCACTCCAGCATCGGTTCTTCCTGAACCAACAATCTTTGTTTCCGTATTTAAAACTTTGGAAATAACTTTTTCAATTTCCTCTTCGATAGATGATGCATTTGGTTGAACTTGCCAACCTGCATATTTGCTACCATCGTAACTAACTACTGCTAAATATCTCATGAGACTACCCTACTTTCTATAATACCCACTAAGAGGCAATAAATAACAATAAATAAAGTCGACACCACAAACCATGGAAGGAATGATGGGGTGAAAAATGTGAAATCATAATGCGACATAATGATGGTCGCTCCTAATAATCCTGAACACAGTAAAAAGGCAAAAATATCCAGGATATGGAAGGATAATTTGTGATAACGAGTTCTTTTTTGTTTTGGATCATAGCCCCTTGCTTCCATTGCATCCGCAAGCTCTTCACTACGTTGGAAAGCCGAAATAAAAAGCGGAATAATTAAAGAAATAATTGCTTTCATTTTTGTGGAAATCTTACCGTGTTTGAAATCAACACCTCTAGATGATTGAGCTTTCATAATTCTTTCTACTTCAGTAAGAATAGTTGGAATGAAACGAAGCGCGATAGAAATAGTCATCGCCACTTCGTGAGCCGGAAACTTAATAATCTTAAGCGGAGTTAAATACCATTCTAAAGCATAAGTTAAATCAAGCGGCTTTGTAGTCGCAGTTAAAATCATTGATAAAGAAATCATAAGCACTAAGCGAAGAATGATCTTTAAGCTTTGGAAGATAGAATTCCAATAAACATTAAACGAACCAATCGAAAAGGCGATTGGTGATTCTCCTCGAGGCGGAATTAAGCAGTTAATAACTAACAAAATGATAATCATAAACCATAAAGGTTTAAGAGAGCCAAATAATTGCTTGAACGATATGTGAGACACAATTAACAAAACAATTACAAATAAGGCTAATAATCCACCAACAATAAAAGTTAATTCCCATGTTGAATAAGAAATAAATACCGCCACCATTAAAGCGATAAGACAGAAAATCTTATTACGGGGATCCATCCTGTGAATGAATGAATCATATGGTACATATCTTCCTAAAGTGATCTTTGCCATTATTTAGACCTCACTTTAGCGATCTCATCGACTAGAGATTCTAGATTTTTAATTTTATTAATATCTAATTTCAAACCTTTGGCAAAACACATATTCGTAACTTTTTGAATCATAGGAGTTTCTAAAGAATACTTTTCAACGTTTTCAGAAAATAACTCGCTTGGAGTAGCAATCTTCACCACTTCGCCATTATCCATGACGATTACGTTATCGGCATATTCGTAAACAATGTTGATGTCATGAGTGACTAGAATGATGGTTTTACCACTATCGTTAAGGTTCTTAACCATCGCTAATAATTCTTTTGTGCCTTTTGGATCTAATCCCGCAGTAGGCTCATCGAGCACTAAAACATCTGGTTTAAGCGCAAGCACACCAGCAATAGCGACTCGACGTTTCTCACCGCCACTAAGATCAAATGGTGATTTTTTTAAGAATGATTCATCTAAACCAACGAGTTTAAGAGTTTCTTTTGCGATTAATTTCGCATCTTCTTTTTTCACCCCGAAATTTTGAGGCCCAAAAGCAATATCGTCTTCAACTGTTTCTTCGAATAATTGATTCTCACTAAACTGAAAAACAAGGCCAACTTTCTTTCGTAAATCTCTTAATTTTCTTCGCATTTTGCGGTTCTTTTTGGTATTTACATAGTCATCCACCACCACTTCACCACTGCTTGGAACTAAGAGTCCGTTTAAGTGTTGAATAAGTGTTGATTTACCGCACCCAGTATGACCAACAAGACAGGTGAAAGAACCTTCTTTTATCTCAAAGTTAATATTCTTCAAAGCCTCGTTTTCAAAAGGAGTCTTAGGAGAATATGTGTAATATACTTGGTTAAACTTTATTGACATATTTTCCCAACAATCCTTTCTAAAGATTCATCGCTTGAAAGTGAAAAGCCTTTTTCGTTAAGCAAAGAAACAAGTTTTTCTTTAAATGGAAGGTCTAATCCTATCTCCTCAAGTTCTTTTCTATGTTGTAAAACTTCTTTCGGAGAACCTTCAAAACTAACTTTACCTTTGTTTAAGACAATAATGTGATCACTAGCGAACGCTTCTTCTAAATCATGAGTAATCGAAATGAGAGTCAAGTTAGGATTCTCTTTTCTCATAAATTTAATGGTTTCGTGTATCTCGTTTCTACCTTTTGGATCAAGCATTGAGGTTGCTTCATCAAAAATGACTACATCTGGCTTCATCGCAAGTATACCCGCAATCGCGACTCGTTGTTTTTGACCACCAGAAAGATTCTCGGGTTCTTTATCAAGGTATTCAGACATGTTAACTTTAGAGGCAAATTCTTGAATGATGCCTTCCATGTCTTCATGCTTAACTTGTCTATTTTCTAAACCAAAAGCAATGTCGTCTCTAACTGTAGAGCCAATAAATTGGTTATCTGGATTTTGAAAGACAATACCAGTATGAGAGCGAATCTCTCTAGCGTTCTTTCGATTGGCTTTTAAGCCAAAGGCAACAATTGAACCGGATTTAGGCTCTAATAAGCACGTTAATAGCTTAGCTATTGTTGACTTTCCAGAACCGTTATGACCAATGATTGAAATATACTTACCAGCCTCAACGACAAAAGAAACGTCATCAAGGACGTTAATTTTGCCATCATAGCTATAGGATAAGTTTTTTACTTCAATCAAATTCATTATTTGAAATCGAACGAAATGATTCTTCCTTTGTACTCACGAGTTTTAACACCTGCAAGCTTTAACATTTTTGCACTTGCTTGCGTTTCTGTTGTGTGAGCGTATTTATTGTCCAAATAGACAACTTCTTTAATTCCTTTTTGAATGATTGCTTTTGTGCATTCATTGCACGGGAATAAAGTTACATATAATGTACAACCCTTGAGAGCCGCTCCATCACGAGTATTTAAAATGGCATTAAATTCAGCGTGACAAACATAAAGATATTTGGAATCAAGACCTTCGCCCTTATTCCAGCTTAATTGATCTTCATCGCAACCGGTTGGCATACCGTTATAACCATTTGAAACAATCTTGTGATCTTGATCAACGATACACGCTCCAACTTTAGTATTAGGATCTTTTGAGCGTTGAGATGATAAAACAGCCATCGACATGAAATATTCATCCCAAGAGATATTTTTAGCTTTTTCCATAATTATTCTCCAAAACGCGTTAATTGTATCACAATAACGCTTATTCACCAATAGATAATAAAAGCACGCAATATGAATTACGTGCGTTTGTTCTTGATTCGGTATGTAAGTAGAAGTAGACCTTCCACCACAAACGTATTAAGAGGAACATCTATGAAGAAAACGATTGCTTGAGCAAAGAAGATAATCCAG
Organism: uncultured Erysipelotrichaceae bacterium; assembly: GCA_947303755.1. Lineage (GTDB taxonomy): Bacteria > Bacillota_I > Bacilli_A > RFN20 > CAG-826 > Fiminaster. The sequence continues at coordinate 8,509 of CAMYZF010000035.1, forward strand.
AAATTAACTTCAAAGGTAAAAGTTTTCACAAATGAGTTAAGAAGTAACATTAAAAGCACTTCGGACACCAGAACAACAAAAGCAATTTTAAATGGAGAAGCTAGTTCGCCATATTTTCTCTTGTAATATCTTTCAATCACAAATAACAAAATGATGGTTGCTGAAAACAAAACAAAAGCTATAGAGACAATTAAAATCTTATGCCAGAGTTCAAAAGAATAATTTGAAGTAATGGTTGGTGAGAAAAAGATAAAATAAACAAGCGCACCAAACACCAAAACTGAGGCCCCGCCAACTAAAGAAATTTCTAAAAATCTAACATTGATTCGCTTGATCAAAAAATACAATAACCACGGCAAAACCCCAAGTAATCCATAAACCAATGTGAATATTGGGTTAATCCCATAACCTAAGGAATTAGGAAATAAAACGATACCTAAAATATCGCTTCCGGCCCCAACAATTGCACCATAGATTGGACCAAGCAAAATCGAAGAGAAAATGATTAAAGAAGGCCCTAATGAAATCCTAATCCATGGTATCAAAGGAAAGTTTTGAAGAGGTGTCATCCTCGTCAAAATAATTGTTAAAGCAAGTAACAATCCTGAGAGAGTTATCTTTTGGACTTGGGATAATTTCATTTCTTGAGTTCTCGTTTAACTAATCCAGCAAAATGAAGTGAACCAGTAATGAGAATCAAATCGTCTGGATATTCTTCCTTTAATTGAGCGATTTTTCCAAAATAATCAGCATCAAATTTGTATGTCGATAAGAAGAGAAAGTATTCGTCTTCTGTTTTCGCTCTTTTGTGATCAAATGTGGTAATTGTAATATCGGTTGTGACAGTATCCAAAATGTTAAGCATGTGAGAGAAATTCTTATCTCTAAACGAAGCAAAAATAGCATGAATTGGAACATCAACACTTGCCTTTATAGAATCCACTAAATTTTGCATAGCTTCTGGGTTATGTGCGCCATCAACCATGACGTTCTTTTCGATATATTCAAATCGACATGGAAGAGTGGCGGTTTTTAGACCTAATTTTAAGGTCTCATCGTCAACAAAAAACTTGTCATTGCAGAGCTTAACTGCATCAATTGCTAAGCAGGCGTTTTTGACTTGATATAAAGCCGGTGTGGAAAGTCTAACATCTTTTAATTTTTGAGAGTTGAAACAAGCAACACCATCAATAATTTGTTCATTAAAATATTCACTTACGACGTGTACTGGAGCATGCAATTTCTTCGCTGTTTCACGAATCGCATAAAGAGCAAATTCATCCATTTTACCCGTCAAAACCGGCACATTTTCCTTAATAATGCCAGATTTGTTATAAGCGATTTCACTGGTCGTTCCACCTAAATATGAGGTGTGTTCAAGCGAGATTGAAGTGATAATCGAAAGTATCGGAACAATGATATTTGTCGCATCAATATATCCGCCCATTCCAACTTCGATAATCACTAAATCGAGGTTGGCTTTTTTAAATAATTCAAAGGCCACAATCGTTTGCATTTCAAAAGATGATAAACCATATTTTTCAAACTCTTTTTGAAGAGCTAAAAATTGATTCAAATATTCATCAAATTCGACCTGTTTTCCGTTGATTGAAACCATCTCGGTAACATTATCTAAATATGGTGAATTATATAGGCCAACTTTGTATCCTTTTTTGAGATAAATTTGATATAGATAATTGGCGGTTGAGCCTTTACCATTTGTGCCGGTAATGTGGATAGAAGGAATGTTGAACTCATAATGAAAATCACTTAAAAACTTATCGTATTGATTTCGTTCATAAGTTGGATAATTTCTATCTTTGAAATATAACTCTAATTCTTCTTTATTCATCGTATTTACCGATAGTCTTTTTAGCCTTAGCCATCGCACGTTCATCGTCGCGGCGTTTGATGGTCTCTCGTTTATCGAAAAGTTTCTTACCTTTTGCTAAGGCAATTTCCACTTTGAGTTTGCCTTTCTTAAGATAAACTTTGGTAGGAACGATAGTCATTGCTTGCTCAGCAGCCTTTTGAGCCATCTTTTCGATTTCTTTTTTATGTAATAAAAGCTTTCTAGTTCTATTTGGTTCGTGATTAAAAATATTACCTTCCTTATAAGGCGCGATATGCATGTTGAGCAAGTACGCCTCACCATCACGTATGATGACGTAAGAATCCTGCAAAGACGCTTTCGATCTTCTAATCGATTTAATTTCGCTTCCTTTTAATTCGATACCGCATTCTAAAAAGTCTTCCAAGAAGTAATTGAAATGTGCTTTAGAGTTATTCGCGATGATCTTAATGTTATCCATATTATTCGACCACCTTTGTTTTCTCTTCGAGCTTTGCTCTTCTAGAAGCACGGTTGTAGATATTAAATGTTGCAATAGCAACACCCACGAGGAAGGCGCTAGCAAAGAAGATTGAGGTTGCGCCACCACCTAATTCAACATGGAAGGCTTCACCCAAATATCTTTGATATAAAACCATCTCCACTATCGCGGATAACAAATATCCACCGGAGACGATTGATAAAGAAATAACGAGCATATAGAAAGCGATTCTAAACTTTCTAAATTTATTTAGTCCGTTAAAATATGCTGCAAATAGGTAAATTACAAATGAGTAAGAAATTGAGATAACCGCAACAAGGAATACTGATGAGATTATATGAACAACATATGTTGAGATGAATAATGCACTATGGTCATAAACAAGTTGAGCGCTAAATCTGATGATACATTCAATAAATCCATAACTTCTATACGTGTCAGCGAAATATTCTAAGTTGCAAGTCGAAACCACTCCAAGAATGATAAATGGAATAAATAAGCCTACTCCAAGAATAAATCTTGCAATGAAAATTGAAACTTTCCCTTTCTCAAATTTTAAGAAGCAATCAAACAAGACACTGACCGCTAAATGAAATACCGCTAATCCTGTAACGGTATCTACAAAGCTAGCAAAATAAGAGCTAAACAAATCGTAAGAAGTTTCTCTTA
>CAMYZF010000036.1 GCA_947303755.1 uncultured Erysipelotrichaceae bacterium
AGCTAAATACAATTGTAGTCAATAACTAAAGAGAGTTATCTTTCATTAATTTGTGTTATTTTCGTAAATTCACTTTATAATTTTAGGGTACGCACACGTAGTTCAGTGGTAGAACTCTAGCTTCCCAAGCTAACTATGCGGGTTCGATTCCCGTCGTGTGCTCCATCTGTTTATTATGTCGAAGATGATTTATAACGTTGAAGATAAACCCCCATTAAAGCATTCGATTGGGGTGGCTTTTCAACATCTATTATCAATCGTTAGTGCAACTATCTTAGTTCCTATCTTGATAGGACTACCAGATCAAATCTCTGCTGCTTTATTTGGTTGTGGTCTAGGAAGCATCACCTATATTTTGATCACCAAAAGAAAAAGTCCGGTTATCATTTCCAGTAACTTCGCTTTTATTGCGGCCTTAGCACTTACTTATCAATCCTCTGGATATTTAGGAATTCTTATCGGTGGTTTATTAACCGGTGCGGTTTATATTTTCTTATCGATTTTGATCAGATTCATCGGTACGAAATGGATCGCTAAATGGTTCCCGCCAATTATTATTGGTCCAGTCGTCGCTCTGATTGGTTTAACCTTAGCAGGTAGTGCAGTTGTTGATTTAGTTACTTCGAATGGTTCGTTAATTCCTAACTACAATTTGATCTCATTACTTTGTGGTTTAGTTACCTTCTTTGTTATCATTGTTCTTGCGGTGCAAAATCACAGCAAATTCTTTAGACTTGTTCCGTTCTTATTTGGCATTTTAGCGGGTTATCTTTTAGCTCTCTTCTTCACACTTTTTGGTAATGGTTTTGATGTTGATTATCTTAAGATAATTGATTTCAATCCACTTATTGATAACTTCAAAAATATCAGTTTAACTTCATTTTTAGATTATCCACGTTTTGCTTTACTTGAAGGTATTGGTGAAATCACAAATGGTACAAGCACATTAACTCCAATCGGAGTAGCGGAAATTGCCTTATTATTTGTTCCAATTTCACTTGTCTCTTTCTCTGAACATATTGCTGATCATAAGAATCTTAGCAGCATCATTGGTCGCGATTTAGTGAATGGCGAACCTGGTTTATCTCGCACAGTTATGGGTGATGGTGTTGGTTCGATCGTTGGCACTTTCTTTGGTGTTTGTCCAAATACCACCTATGGTGAAACTGTTGGTTGTATCGCGATTACAAAGGATGCATCAATCCGTACAATCTTCATCGCGTGTATTATGTGTATCAGTTTATCTTTCTTCACCCCACTTATTGCATTCGTTAGAACTATTCCAACCTGCGTTATCGGTGGAATGTGTTTCGTCTTATACGGGTTCATCGCGGTCAGCGGATTTAAGATGATTCAAAAAGTTAATCTTAACAACAATAAAAACTTGTTTACTTTATCGGTAATCTTGGTTGCTGGTATCGGTGGACTCACCTTACAAATTCCATATAAATTAGAAATGATCGAAGAGTATGGAATCTATGTTGTCTCAAAAGCAATTTCTATTAGCTCGATTGCAGTTGCTTTACTCTTAGGTATGCTCACGCATTTCATATGCGGAATAGTGGAGAAACACAACAAGCCAGAAGAGCAAACGCCAGATTCGTAAACTTTTTATTTTATAAATAAAATAATCAAAAAAGTGATAGTCGGACTATCATTTTTTTCTTTACATTTTTAATAATATTAATGACAATAATTTTACCCCTTTGAAAGAAGGAATGTCGTTATGAATAAGAAAATTATTGGTCCAATTTTACTCTCTGCCTTGATGTTGGCGAGCTGTAATTTAATTTCGACTTCAAAGAAAAAACCACATTCACACACTAGTGGTTCTACTGATACATCAACTACTCAAGATGATTCATCAGGTTCTGGCTCATCTGGATCACACGGTGGTACTTCATCGGGAAGCAGTTCTCATGGAGGAAGCACTTCTGGTAGTAGTTCCTCTTCAGGAAAAACAACTACAACCACTGGAACATCTTCGTCTTCTGGTGGCGGCCAAGTTACTCCAGTTGTTACTAAAGTAACACTTTCTAGTCACGCTGAATCTGTTAAACAAGGTGAATCGGTTACCTTAACTTTCACAGTCGAAGGTAAGAATAATCCTTCAAAAACTGTCTTCTGGACAACAAGCAATAGCAGTGTTGCAACAGTTTCTAATGGTGTTGTCTCTGTTAAAAGCGGAGCAACCGTTGGGACAACTGTTAAAATCACTGCAACATCAACTGTCACTCCGAGCGTTTCCGATTATTGCTTAATCACTGTTTTAAGTGCTTCTACAAGCGAATCTTACACAATTCTAATTTATATGTGTGGTTCAAACCTTGAGAGTGATTATGCATCCAGCGATGAGGGTTTGGCTTCTAGCGATTTATTAGAAATGATGGACGTTGCAAATCAACCTGACAACGTAAATATTGTTGTTGAAACTGGCGGATCACCAAAATGGTCTAAGACCCCAGGTATTGACGCTTCTAAAAACGAGAGAAGATATTTAAGAGATGGTCAATTTGTTGTTGATGCTTCAACAACCCACGATAAAGCTAACATGGGTTTATCCAGCACACTTTCTTCATTCTTAAACTATGGTTTAACAAAATATCCAGCCGATCACACTGGCGTTATTATGTGGAACCATGGTGGTGGTGTTAATGGTTGTTGTAATGATGATAACTATGATGATGAGATTATTGCGAGTGAATTTGATACAGCAATGAAATCTCTCAACTTAGGTGGCAAAAAATTAGATTGGATTGGCTATGATTGCTGCATAATGAACTATGCTGATTTAGCTTCAATTAATTCTCAATATTTTAAATATATGATAGCTTCACAAGAACTTGAAAGTGGTTATGGTTGGGATTACGATGCTTGGTTACCAACACTTTATAACAATACTTCGGTTAGTACTGAAACATTATTATCAGAGATTTGCGATACGTTCGTTGCAGATAATGACTGGGAAGGTTACCAAGATGGTGGCAAAGAAAATAACGACCAAACATTAAGCGTTTTGAACCTTCAAAATATGGCCGCTTTTACAACTGCATTTGAAAGTTTCGCTGGCAGTCTTAAGAAATCAGATTGGTCAACAATAAAAGGTTATTATGATAACTCTTTAAAGATGGGCTATGTTGAAGAATATGGATGTTATTGTTATGGCATTTGTGATATGAAATCTTTCTTAACAAAAGCCGGCGCAAAATATTCCACTTCGGCTGCATTAACAGCTTTGGAAAGCGTCACTGTTCACGCTGCGTTTAGAGAAGAACATTACACAGGAACAAAACCTTGTGGTATGAACGTCTTTGTTAATGGCGATGACTATTCAGCGATAAGTGAATATAATTATGGAGAGAATGATACCAAGTTATCGAATTGGCGTTCTTTCTTAAGCAATAACGCTTGGTAATTAAACATATGATATTAAAGAGCGATTTACCTCGCTCTTTTTTTATAACTATAACTAAGTTAAAATATATGAGCGCTTAGGAGGTAAACAATGAAAAACTTAGATATTAAATTTGAAGATATTCCCGTTAAGAAATTGTCTTATAAACCAATTGAAAAGAAAATCCTTTCTTTGATTGAACAATTAAAGGCTGCATCAGATTATAAAACCGGTTTAAAAGTTATTAACGCATTTGAAAGATATATGTCGAAATTCTCGACAAATGTCACAGTTATTTCGATTCGTTATTCGCTTAACACAACTGATGAAAAGATCGCAAAATACCAAGATATTGTCGATGAAATGTCACCATTAATTGGTAATTTAATCAATATGTGGAACAAGGTTTTACTCAAGGTTCCGTTCCGCGCTGAACTTGAAAAGAAATTTACTCCTTACTATTTCACAATGATTGAAAATTCACTTAAATCATTTGATGAAAAGATTATTCCTGAATTAATCGAAATCAATAAGTTGTCGTCAACTTACGACAAGATTTTGGGTTCTGCTCAAATTGAATATAAGGGCAAAATTTATAATATTCCTCAAATGGGAAAATTCGCTAAATCAAAGGATCGTAACGAAAGAAGAGACGCTGCTATTAAAGTTGATGAATTCTTCCAAGCTCACGAACAAGAAATCGGTGATATTTATGGCAAATTAGTGTTGCTTAGAGATCAAGCTGCTAAGAAACTTGGCTTTAAAGATTTCGTCGAATTAGGCTATCTCTCATTAGGAAGAGTTGACTATAACGCTGAGATGGTTACGAAATACCGCAAACAAATTGCTGAAGAAGTCGTTCCGGTGGCTCAAAAACTCTGCAAAGCTCAAGCAAAACGTATTGGAATTCCGTTTAAGAAAATGTACTCATATGACTACAATTTGATGTTCTTAAGTGGCAATCCAGAACCAATTGGCGATGCTAAATATTTAGTGGATTCTGCTACTAAGATGTATCACGAAATGAGCAAGGAATCTGGCGAATTCTTTGATTTTATGAAAGAACATCATTTACTTGATTTAGAAGCCCGTCCTGGAAAACAACCAGGTGGATATATGACCTTCCTTGATGATTATAAATTCCCATTCATCTTCTCTAACTTTAATGGTACTGAAGGAGATGTTTCTACTTTGACTCATGAAGTTGGCCATGCTTTCCAAGGTTATTTATCAAGAAATATCAAACCTGCTGATTTTAGACACGCTACACTAGAAACAAGTGAAATTCATTCAATGTCGATGGAATTCTTTGCTTGGCCATGGATGAAATTATTCTTTGGTAAGGAAGCTGATAAATATTGTTATGGTCATCTAGTGGATTCAATCCAATTCTTACCATATGGTATTACTATCGATGAATTCCAACACTGGGTTTACACTCATCCAAGAGCCACCCACGAGGAAAGATGCGCCGCTTATCAAGAAATCGAAAGAAGATACACTCCTCATAAAGTTTATCCAGATGAAATGAAAGTGGCTAAACACGGTGGATGGTGGATGAGACAATCCCACATCTTTGGTGTTCCTTTCTATTACATCGATTATACTTTAGCTCAAGTTTGTGCTTTCCAATTCCTTGTGGAAATGGACAAAAACCAACCAAAAGCCTGGAAAAAGTATCTTAAACTTTGTAAATGTGGTGGTCGCTATCCGTATTGCCAGACTCTCGCTAAAAACCATTTAAGAAATCCATTTGAAGAAGGAAATGTCGCGAAAGTGATTAGACCTCTTAAAAAGATTCTTAATAGGTTTGACGAATCAAAATTCTAATAAAATTAATAAGGTTCCCTAAAGGGAGCCTTTTTTATAATTCGTTTTTCTTATATAGCCGTTTATTTTATAAAATAGGTTTGATATAATTTCCTAGGCTTAAAAAGAAATAGTTTGAGGGATTAGAAATGTATAACATAGATGAAGGAAAAATTGTTATTGATAGCATTACATGCTGGATTGATTTAGGGATCTCCCTTTTTATCATCGCGTTGACCTTTTGTTTAATCTTTAAGGTTTTAAAAAGAAAATTCACTGTTTGGGCGATTGTTTTGTCATTCGTTTTAATCGTGACATCATGGTTCTTTTCTTTAAGATTACTTTGGTCAATTTCCTTATTACTTTGCATTTCCCTTATCGTTGTTTCATTCCTCGTTAACCAAGGAGCAATTCGCGATTTAATGGCGAATTCCTTAATCAACACGAAAAAAGGCACAACTGAAAAAGTGTTTGATAGACGTGCCTTACTTCAAAAAGTTGATATCGCCGTTCAAAATCTTTCTAAAAACAAGATTGGCGCGATTATTACTTTTGAAAAAGACACCAAACTTGATGATTTCATCAAGACTGGCACTATTTTAGATGCTCCAGTTACTCCAGAATTATTAATGACTATCTTCTATCCAGGTACCAGATTACATGATGGTGCGGTGGTTGTGCGTCGCGAAAACATTTTAGCGGCTTCAGTTTATTACACCCCAACCTCAAAACCGCTAACTGGTAAATTTGGTTCCCGTCATAGAGCGGCAATCGGTATTTCAGAAGTTTCTGATTCCGTTACCGTTGTTGTTTCAGAAGAAACGGGTCGCATCTCTTTAGCGGTCGCAGGAGAATTAATTCATGTTCCTGCCGACGCGTTCTTAAGAACAATCGAAGATTACATGCTTAAATAATATGCAATACCAACAATTCTACGATTTCGTTGTCAAAGTTCATTCAATCGCTAAGATTGGTCTTACTTATTCCAAAGATCCTTATGCGCTTGATAACTACAAAGAACTCAACGAATTATCAAAGAATATGCTTGAAACATTTATGGATGTGAAGTTCGATCGTCCTAATATGTTTACAAAAGAAGTTTATCCCACTCCCAATGTCTCTTGCAGAACCTTGATTGTCAACGATAAAAACGAAGCGCTTCTTGTTAAAGAAGCCAACACGAATACTTGGTCACTTCCTGGTGGTTGGTGTGATTTATACAAGACCCCATCAGAGGCTGCCTTTGCCGAAGTGAGCCAAGAAGCTGGAGTGGAACCAAAGATGATTAGGCTAATTGGAATACTTGATAGGACTCCATTCAAATCCAATCAAAATGTTCCCGAATATGTCATCATCTTCCTTGGAAGTATCGATGGAAAGAAATTCCATGAACATTGTCATGAGACTAATGATGTGAAATTCTTCGATCTTGATAATTTGCCTGAGATGTCTCGAAAACTATCTCTCACCGAATTAGGAAGAGTTATCGATGCTTACAAAAATAACAAAGTTATATTTGATTAATGGTTATATAAAGGAGAAAGAATATGCCAACACCACACAACGAAGCTAAAAAAGGCGAAATCGCCAAAGTCGTCTTAATGCCAGGAGATCCTAACCGCGCTTTATGGATTGCGGAGAATTTCCTCCACGACGTTAAATGCGTCAACAAAGTTCGTGGCAATTGCTGCTACACAGGCTTAACCAAAAACGGAAAAAGAATTTCCGTAATGTCTTCTGGAATGGGTCATCCATCCATTGGTATTTACTCATATGAATTATTCACCGAATATGATGTCGATGTCATCATTCGTGTCGGTACTTGTGGAGCTTATCAAGAAAACATTAACTTAAGAGATGTTTTATTGTGTGCTGGTAGTTCGACAGATTCTAACTACGCTGCTCAATTCCATCTTAACGGAACATATTCTGCTTTAGCAGATTTTGAAGTCTTAATGACTGCTAGAGAAGTTTTGGAAGGAAAGAAATTCCCGTATCATATGGGCAATATCTTCTCTGCTGATGTCTTCTATGATTTTGATAAAGAAACTTGGAAAAGATGGGCCAAACTCGGTGTGATGGGTGTTGAGATGGAATCTTACGCTTTATATATCAATGCTGCCTATCTTAAAAAACGTGCGTTAACAATGTTAACCGTTACCGACCACTTCATCAAAAACGAAAGATTAACTGCCGAAGAAAGACAAATTGGTCTTCGTAACATGATTGAAGCGGCTATCTTAACTGCTGAAAAGTACGCCGAATGATCAACTTAAAAACTTATATTTCGGTTGGTCTTATTGTTCTATTTGTTGCTTTAGCAATATTATTGATTCTCGTAATATTGTTCATTGTTTTTTATCCAAAACTTAAAAAAGCCAAATTTGAAAAAGATTACGTTTCAATTTATGGTAAGAAAATTTATCAATATGCACTGCATAATGATTTATATTTGATCAACGAATTAGAATTTAAAGGCAATGATGACCAAACTCTTAGAGTAAATCATCTTCTTTTTGGTACGAAATATATTTATTTGATTACTGATTATTTTCTTCCTGGAACAGTGGAAGCTAAATTTAATGATCGAAGTTTTATTTACACTTCCTTAGATAAAAATCCTAAGAAAGTCTACATTGATAATTTATTTTTATCTTCGGATATCCTAACTAAAAAGGTCGCTTCTAATCTAGGATTAAATAGCAACTTATTTATTCCTCTTTCCATCGTCGATAACAACTGTGATTTTGGTAATTTAAAACTAAATGTTGGAGATAATTATATTGTTCATATTGCTGAATTTAAAAAGCTAATTGATTCTTTAGAATCAAGAAACGTTGCTCCACTTAATGATAATCAGCTTAAATACACCGTCAAAGACGTCAATAGATTAAATGAACGAAGAAAAGAAAGAAAATAGCGTTGAGAGCAGCATATTTGCTCGATATAAGAAATACTTTTTTGAAAAGACTGGTCTAGTCTCATTTTTAACTTTGGCGATTGTGCTTTGTCTGACTTTAGCCTTTTTCTTTCCCTTTACATTGATTCTTACTGTTCCATTTATCCTTATTCCTTTGTTTTTAGGTTTTATTATCATCAATTTCTTTTTGACGAGTGCTCCTGGAAAACCGCATTTTATTTTTAGAGGTTTTCTAGCCTATTATTCCCCTCCATTTTTTGGAATTTTTAGAATTATTTTGGGTTTAGTAAAAGCTTTTGGAGTGTATCTAATTTCCTCCATGATTATGATTATTATTTTGTTCTACTCAGTTGGAATGAAAGATCCTAATTTCTCATCAATAGTAGGCAATATTATTCAAAACCCAAATAACGGTGATTTGCCAAAATTAATTCAAGAATTGCAGGTAAATTCATCTTTCATTTTAATTGAGGATATTAGCGTTATTGTCTCGTTTGGGCTCGCTAGTTATATGTTTGTTCATCATGTTTTAGTGCAATCATTTAAGATCCATTTCAACTTTATCGATAACAACATAAAACCTGCCGGAGCGGTTAACCTAATTCATAGAGGCGCTTTTAAATATTTCCGCAAAGATTTTTATCGAGATTATTACTCAACGATTTGGTATATGATCACCCTTTTTGTGGGAGGTTATGTTGCAGGAGTGTTCCTTGGGTATTTCGTTCTACATTTTGATGGGATGCAATCAAGTATAGTTGGCTTATTTTTCGCGGTTATCCTTTCGATATATTTTCTTCCTGTTTTATTCGACACATTTGCACTCATGTTTTCAATCAACGTTATTTACTACTACAAAAGTATGATTTCTCTTCCTAATGAAGTGCTTAATCTATATGGAATCCAAATGTCTTTGAAACAGAAGAACGATTTAAAGGTATCTGTCGAGACAATGGAAGCGATGATTAAAGAGTTTGAGGAAGAGGAAAAAGCTAAGAAAACCAAAGCCTCAAAAGATAACGAAGATAAAAAATAAAAAACAGTGCATAGCACTGTATTAATCAAATGGAGCAGATGACGGGAATCGAACCCGCATAACTACCTTGGCAAGGTAGTGTTCTACCACTGAACTACATCTGCATTTCAGCGTGATTATTATATAAAATGTAGTATAATACTTCAAGACAAAAAAATATGACTATGAATAAGTACGAAGAATTAGCTAATTATATTTTCCCAGACGTAAGCGAAACGATCGCTGATTTAGAGAAAAAATATCCAAATCGCAACCTTCCAAGTAATGCGGAAGTGACTAGATTTGCTCCATCACCAACTGGATTTTTGCATCTTGGTTCTTTATTTACATCTTTAGTCGCTAATAAAGTGGCGAAAGACAGTAATGGTGTTTTCTATCTTAGACTTGAAGATACCGATACCAAAAGAGAAGTTGAGGGTAGTGGAGAAGAATTAGTTAAACAACTCTCATATTTTAATGTCGCTCCTGAAGAAGGTTATTTAGGTAATCACGATGTTGGCGAATATGGCCCTTACCGTCAAAGCGAAAGAGAACATATCTACCGCATTTGTATTAAAGAATTGATGCTCAAGGGTAGAGCCTATCCTTGTTTTTGCTCTGCTCAAGAACTCGAAGAGACAAGAGAAATTCAAGAAGCTAACAAAGAAATTCCTGGTTATTATGGTGACTACGCAATTTGCCGTACCATTGAACCAAGCGAAGCACTTTTAAGAATCAAAGCTGGAGAACCATACGTTATCCGTTTCCGTTCAATGGGCAATCATAACAACAAAGTTGTTTTCCATGATGAAATCCGTGGTGATATCTCTATTGCCGAAAACGATATGGATATCGTCATCATGAAATCGGATGGACTTCCAACCTATCACTTTGCTCATGCAGTTGATGATCATTTTATGAGAACCACAACTGTTATTAGAGGTGAAGAGTGGATTTCTAGTGCACCAATTCACTTAGAATTATTCGAAACATTAGGATTTAAGACTCCTAGATACGCACATCTTCCAGTTATCATGAAACTTGATAACGGAAATAAACGTAAACTTTCTAAAAGAAAAGATCCAGAAGCAAGCGTGTCTCACTTCATTGAAGGCGGCTATCCTGCTGAATCTTTAAAAGCATACTTGATGAGTATTGCTAACTCAAACTTTGAAGAATGGACAGCAGAAAATAAATGCTATGACATTGATAAATTCACTTTCTCCTTTGAGAAAATGTCTTTAGATGGCGTTTTATTCGATCAAGCTAAATTAGATTTCTTCTCTAAAGAAGTTATTGCTTTATTTAGCGCAGAAGATTTTTATAACCGTTTAGTGGAATGGTCAAAAGATTTTGATCATGTTTTACATGAACATCTTGTTAACAACAAAGAAAAATCTATCAAGGCTCTTAACATCGAACGTGGTGGAGAGAAAGCCCGTAAAGACTTCGTCTGCTACAAAGATGTTTATCCAATCATTGGTTTCTTCTATGAAGATAGATATTTAGAAATCATTAAGAATGGTTATCCATTCAATGAAAAAATTGATAAGAAAGTTATCATTGATTTACTTTCTGACTTTGCTAAAACCAATGATTACTCTTTAGCGAACGATGTTTGGTTTAACAGTGTTAAAGAATTAGGTATTAGACATAAATTTGCTGAATCCGGAAAACTTTATAAACAAAATCCAGAAGCATATTTAGGACACGTTGGTGATGTCGCTGAAATTATTCGTGTTGCCTTAGTGGGCGCGAAGAATTCGCCAAACCTCCACTCAGTCTTACAAATCTTAGGTAAGGATGAAGTGAATAAGCGTATCAAACTCGCTATTGAATATTTAAATTAAACTTGTTTAAATATCTTCACGGCCCTATGGTCAAGCGGCTAAGACGAAACCCTCTCAAGGTTTAATCGAGAGTTCGATTCTCTCTAGGGTCACCAATTGATCTGAAATTCCCCCCAAAAATTGGACAAAAATTTGTTACAATTTAGGGGGATTTTT
>CAMYZF010000037.1 GCA_947303755.1 uncultured Erysipelotrichaceae bacterium
AAACAACTCGAAGCTAAAAAACTTGGCGATGAAGAAGCATCTGAGATGGATGATGATTTCTTAGAAGCCTTAGAATATGGCATGCCACCTTGTGGCGGTATCGGAATCGGTATTGACCGTTTGGTTATGCTTATGACTAATCAACAATCGGTTAGAGAAGTTATTCTCTTCCCATGTATGAGAGATCAAAACAAATAAATTTATTTAGAAAAGTTATGGAAGGTGAATTTAACAATATCAGTACAAATAACACCAACATAACTTTTTCAGTTGCGACAAACAACATTGCGACAAGTGATGAAACAAGCGCCGATCCAATTTATCAAAGACAGTTAGGTACAAACTACTCAAAGGCAAAAAAGGTTTCAAAAGCAGTAATCATAAGTGGTTTAGCCTTAACTATTACCGCTGTCGCAATTTCAGGCGGAACTTTAATACGAAATGTTTTTGTTCCTAATCCGCCTTCTGTTGTTGATCCAACCTTTATGATTAGTGAAGGTACACTTTCCTATTCATTTAGAATTGAAAATAAATTGGATTATGTCGCTACTTACTATATCGACATTAACGGAACTAACGTTATCAAAGAAGCTTGTCGTGAACAAAAAGAATACACAGGCGAATATTCGCCGGTAGAGGTTGGATCGAGATGTAAATTTTACGTCACTTTCACTAATTCGCTTGATTATGTGAAGACAATCTATTCAACCGAAATTATCGCATAAAAAAGGAGAATAAATATGGCAACAGAAAAGAAACAAAATTGGTGGACAAGAAAAACATTAGTAGGGCAAATATGTTTTATTTTAGCCGCAATTCTTGCATTAATTTGTGTTTTGGCAGTTATTGCAATTGCGAACATTAGACCAATTTTAGGAGACGAAATTGGAGATTCAATTTATGGAGTGGGTGTTCCAAATGGTTGGGTTGCTATGGGCCGCGCGATGGCTGCTAGCGTTATACCATGGATTCTCACTGGAATAATTGTTTTCATTACGTTCCTAATCATTTTTATTTCCAATTTCATCACCCATTTGTTTGATCATGGCACAAGAAAAGCCAAGACAGTTTCTTCTTTGGTTCGTTCACTTATTAAATACATCACTATTATCGCCGCAATTTGTTTCATTTTAATTGCTTGGGGTGTTGATGTAGTTGGCATTGTTGCAGGCGTTGGAGTGTTAACTCTTATCATTGGTTTAGGATGTCAATCACTTATCCAAGATGTTATATCTGGTTTGTTTATCGTTTTTGATGATTATTTTGCTTCTGGAGATATGGTTATCATCGATGGTTTTAGAGGCACTATTGTTGAAGTTGGATTAAAATCCACCAAACTCCAAGACTTTGGAGGCAACATTAAATCAATCACCAATAGTTCAATTACTACGGTCGTTAACATGTCTAGATTAAGAAGCGTTTGCACAATTAAACTTTCCGTTTCATATAATGAAGATATTGAAAGAGTTGAGGCCTTAATTGTTAAAGAATGCGAAAAATTACCAACGAAAATTCCTAATATCGTTGAAGGACCTTACTATAAAGGCATTGACGCTATAACGTCTTCCTCTGTTGATCTTTTAGTGTTGGCATTTACAACCGAAGATAATCGTTTCCAAGTTACGAGAGATTTGAATCGTGAATTCTATTTGTTATTTAAACGTCACAACGTTCAAATTCCATTTACACAAATCACCGTTAATCCTCAAGATGAAAAAGAACGCAAAAAAGCTAGCGAAGAACAAATTGAAGTTGCTACTAGAACGCAAAATTTACTTCGTGGAATTGAAGGTAAAGCCCCGAAGAAAAAACGTTCCTTTAAAGCTACGACTAAAGAAGCGCTTGCAAAGACAAGGCAAGAGATGGCTGACTAAAAATAAAATATGGACACACTGTGTCCTTATTTTTTTATCAATCTAACCAGGTATGTAAAACAAAGTTGACATCATTATCTTCATTTTTATTGACATCAATATATCCTTAATTTATATTTTTTCTCACTCGCACAAAGGAGAAAATTATGACAATAGGTGAAAAAATCACCCATTTGCGTATCGCGAATGGTATCTCACAAGAGAAATTAGCAGAAATGCTTAATGTCTCACGTCAATCAATTTCAAAATGGGAAAGCGACGAATCACTTCCACAAATTGATAAGATTGTTGAATTCTGTACATTATTCAAAGTCTCTACTGATGAATTGCTTCACGACAATATAGTTATTCATCGTGGCAAGAATCTTGTTCCAAGCATTGGAGAAGATATCAAAACCAAATATTTTGGCACCGATGGTTTTAGAGGCGAAGTCAACAAAGTTTTAACTGCTGATCACGCATATAAGATCGGTAGATTCTTAGGTTGGTTCTTCTCCAATCCAAAATATTCACTTCAAAAACCAGGCTATCGTCCAAAAATTGTCATTGGTAAAGATACTAGAAGATCAAGCTATATGCTTGAATATGCTGTTTCAGCTGGCTTAGCTGCTTCAGGCGCGGATGTGTATTTATTACACGTAACAACCACACCTAGCGTTTCTTATATTACAAGAATGGACTGCTTTGATTGCGGTATTATGATTACTGCATCTCATAACCCATTCTATGATAACGGTATTAAAGTCATTAATTACAATGGCGAAAAACTCGAAGACTCAGTTGCAGTCTTAATTGAAGCCTACCTTGATGGTGACTTAAAGAAACTTGGAGTCGAAGGTGATGATTTACCACTCGCAAGTAGAGATAACGTTGGTGTTATCATCGATTACTCGAGTGGTAGAAATAGATACATCGCTTATCTTATTTCACTTGTGAAACATTCACTCAAAGACTTCAAGATTGGTTTAGACTGCGCGAATGGTGCGTCTTGGATGATTGCGAAATCTGTCTTTGATGCCTTAGGCGCTCAAACACATGTCATTAACAACAATCCTAATGGAGTTAACATTAACTTAGATGCCGGATCAACTCACATTGAAAAGTTCTGCAAATACGTTAAAGATAATAAACTCGATTTAGGCTTTGCCTTCGATGGTGATACTGATAGATGTATCGCTGTTGATGAAAACGGCAAAGAAGTCGATGGCGACAAGATCATGTATATGCTTGCTAACAAGCTTAAAGCCGAAGGCTCACTTGAAGGCGATACAGTTGTCGCAACCATCATGTCTAACTCCGGCTTAGAAAAAGCTCTTAAAGGCATTGGTTGTAAACTTGTTAGAACCAAAGTGGGCGATAGATTCGTTTACGAAAGAATGCAAAAAGATAACTTCTCTTTAGGCGGAGAACAATCCGGCCACATCATCATGAAGAAATACGCCACCACGGGTGATGGTATTTTAACTGCTTTAATGGTTACTGAAGAAGTTGCAGAAAGAAAGACATCTTTATCTAAACTTGTCGCTCCAGTTAAACTTCTTCCACAAAAGACTGTCAATGTTCGCGTTACAAACAAAGCTGATACTTTAGATGATGTTCAAGTTAGAGCAAAATACGATGAATGCAATAAAGAAATTGGTGATAACGGTAGAGTCTTACTTAGACAAAGTGGAACCGAACCAGTTGTTCGTATTATGGCGGAATGCGTCAGCTTAGAAGAATGTGATAAATACATCAAAAAGATTTATGACGTCATCAAGAAAAGAGGCTACGTCTGTGAATAAACTTAATATCAAAACCAAGGAACTTTTCGAGAATGTTCCAAGCTATTTAAAACCATACTTTGATGCGGCGGAATATCCATGGGAAATTCTTCCAAAAATCAAAGAAATCGTTGCAAATCTCCTACAAAATCCTCTTGAAGGCTACACATTTTTATCAGAGGGAGTGCTTGTTGGAAAAGATGTTAAGATTGCCAAAACTGCGACGATTGTGGCGCCCGCAATTATCGGTCACGGAACTGAGATTAGACCAGGCGCATTCATCCGCGGAAATGTCATCGTTGGTGAAAAATGTGTTGTTGGTAATTCATCCGAATTTAAAAACTGTATCCTCTTAGATTCGGTCCAATGTCCACATTACAATTATGTTGGCGATTCGATTCTTGGCTATAAAGCTCACACTGGCGCCGGAACTGTCTGTTCAAATTTAAAAAGCGATGGCAAAAATATTGTTGTCCATGGCGATAAAGAATACGAAACCGGTTTAAGAAAGATTGGTGCAATCGTCGGTGATTATGGTGATTGCGGCTGCAATGCCGTTCTTAATCCAGGAACAATTGTCGGTAAGCACACTCAAGTTTATCCATTAACTAGAGCAAGAGGTGTTTATCCAGAAAATAGCATCGTCAAAGACACCTACGTCGTCGTTGATAAAAAATAAGTAAATTTAACCCACTCTCAAAATGATAGAAAAATTGAGTGGGTTTTATTCTGCAAATTTTTCGATTTTCTTATTATATTTAAATATAATAATAACCATATTTGCATTTTGGCGAGCGTACATGTGAAAAAAACACTTACACGAAATAATAATAAATGCTATTATGCATAATTCCCTTAAATGAGGGAATAATAAATTGTCGTTATAAAATGAAAACAGAAGTTCAGAAAAGACGTCGCTTTAGAATATACTCTGCAATTGTAGGGTTCTTTTCCTTACTTTTAGCGGTAGGAATTGCGACATCCAATATTAATTTTAAATCAGGCTTGCTTGTTAGGGCTGCCAATCAAGCTGATTACTCAATTACGCTTGATTCATCAAACAAGGTTACCTCTGCTGGTGATCATGTTCAAAAAACCAAAATCGGAAACGATGTCACTTTTACATACACCGGAATTACAAATTCAACTTCAGGACACGTTACCTTTAATGCTGGTGGCACATTAGTTAACAAAGATCACATCCGTTCTATTCAATCTATTACTGCGACATTTAATACGACTGATGCTTTAAAATTCAAAGTTTCTTTTGACGGTTCAACCACTGGCGGTGAAACCGTTATGGAATCAGGAAAAATTTATGAACTAAGTTCAAATCCTTATTATTTACATCTATCTGCCACATCATCAGTTACTTTACAAAGTTTAGTCATTAAATATTCATGTACTGAAAATCCTGATGCACATGAAGGCGAAGAAACTGGCGATAGCTTGTTAGGTGTTATTGATTTCTGGGATTCCAGTAACGCTGGTGACACCGGAACATCTACACTCGTTAATGCCTCTTATGTCCAAGAACATTGCTACGACAGCGACGATACTTCTACGAGAGAATCAGCAAATTTTGTTACCGCAGTTTCTGCTTCATACACATATCAGAAGAGATATGGTGGAATTGGTTTGAGCTCCGGAAACAACGCAGCAACTTTAACCATTTCGTTAGCAACAAGCGCTTATCCAAGCAGCGTTGTTGTTGTTGCAGGTTCGCAATCTCCAACCAAGACCTTAACCCTTAACAGTGTTGGTAAGAGCGTCTCTGCTAACTGTTCTGGTATTACAGCATTGAATAGCACTTATACCAATGAATTAACTTGGGAATTTGCTACTGAGCCTTCAACCTTGACATTCACGGCGGTTAAATCATCTAAACTCGCCATATATAGAATCTATTTATATGGTGAAGCTGGCGCGACAATTGAACCACCAGAGGAATCAATTATTGGATTCACCGCAAACGATTCGAACGCAAGCGGCTACTATAACGATGATATCTTTGATACCGCTAACGGATTGGTCGTTAAAGCTCAAAAGACCGGCGGCACAGAAGTTACCTTAACCAAAGGTGGAGATGACGGTTATTCATACGTCGTTAAAAATAGTGCTGAGCAAACTATCAATACTGCTCAACCATTTGGAAGCGAAGGTATTTATACCTTAATCGTTTCATACAAGAACTTCATTCCTGTTGAAATTCAACTCACCGTTGGATTCCGTGTTGCTTTGACCGGCATCGAAGTTATTAGCACAAATACAATCTTCAATACTGCTCAAAAATTATCTGATTACACAAGTGGCATCTCTGTTAACCTAACCTATAACCAAGCGAGCGAAAACGAACAAGGCGTTGCCTATTCTAGCTTTGCTTCTAAAGGTTTAACAATGACACTTATTAATTCAAGCAGTGTCGATTATTCAATTACATCCTTATTTGGTACCGCAGGTACATGGACAATTAAAGTTGCATCAAGTTCAAATCCATCTGTCTTCGGCACATTAAATATTACTGTTAACGCAATTCCGGTCACCGCAATTAGTGTTACAGGATCATCGGCGACAGTTGAAGAAGATTCAACACTTCAACTTACCGCTTCTGTCACTCCAAACAACGCGACAACTCAAACAGTTACTTGGTCAAGTAACCACGAAAGCATCGCAACAGTTAATACTAATGGTTTAGTCACAGGCGTTAGCACAGGTGAAGCCCGCATTACTGCTACTGCAACTGATGGCTCTGCTGTATACGGTTACATCGATATAACAGTTACGGCTAAACCGGCTCAATCTGATTTCGATGCTGAAATGACAGCCGGAAGTAACTCTATGGCTGTTACAGTAAGTGGAGCTGATGGCGTTAAAGTTGGTACATCTAAAGCTAGTGGTAGTATGACAATTACTGTCGGCGCTGGCGCAACAAGATTATCCTTCTACGCTGCTGGTTGGAATGGCACAAGTACCGTTATCAATTTAAGCGGTGCAACCGTTGGAACCTCATCATTCAGCTTAACTGCTGATTCTGGAATTTCTGGCTCTGGTAGTGCTTATACTCTTTCCGGAACTGAATCAGATTATTATTACGAGACAACATTATCTGGCATCACTAGTGAAACAGATATCACAGTTTCCGCTTCCACTCGTTTCGCACTTTGGAAAGCAAAATATTATACAACTGCAGTTGATCCTGTTTATCCAACATCAATTTCATTAACTGCTGGTTCTAATAGTGTCGCTATCGGCGGAACAACGTCTGTTGAAGTTAGCTATACTCCGTCCGATACAAACGTTAAGAATGTCTCGTTCTCATCGAATGCAACTAGCGTCGCTACAGTTAGTAGTGAAGGTATTATTACTGGCGTCGCTGCTGGTAGTGCTCGTATCACTGCGACTGCAGAAGCTATCAATAGTGGTTCGGTCAGTGCATACATTGATATTACAGTTACCGCTATTGATGTAAACAGTATCTCTTTGAGCCCAAGTTCAGCCAGCTTAACAGTTGGTGATACTCAACAATTGACTGCAACGATTTCACCGTCCAACGCGACAAACAAAAATGTTAACTGGACATCTGATACAACAAGCGTCGCAACAGTTTCAAGTTCAGGTTTAGTCACTGCAATAGCTGCAGGAACTGCAACAATTACCGCTACTTCTGCTGCTGATAGCAGCAAGAAAGCAACTTGTACCGTTACTGTCACTGCTAGTGGCGGTTCTGGCGGACAAGGCGGTGGTGAAGAAACAACCACTTATCAATTTACAAGTAAATCATGGGGTGCAACTCCTGCTAACTGGACATCTGGAAAAGATGGAAACGGCTATTCAAATAGCGGTGTTCAAGTTACATCAGCCTATTCTGGTGCTAATGGTACATCACCAGTGTCATTCTCAGCAGTTCAATCTATTGTTGTTACATACTGTACCAACTCTTCTAGAGGTGCCGGTAACATTATTGTTTCTGTTGGAGGCACTCAAATCGGTAGTAAAGCTGTTTCCACTTCAGGCGGAACATCTGGCAGAGATTTCACCTACGAAAGCGACGGATCGTTAAGCGGAAACGTTAAGATTGAAGTTACTTGTACAACAAACTCCATTTATATTATCGCTTGCTCGATTACTACAGGAACAGCTGAACCAACCGATCCAACATCAATTAGTATCAGCCCATCAAGCGTCGAGCTTGCTCCAGGTGGTTCTAAGAACTTAGCGGTCAACTACACGCCATCGAGCGCGAACCAAAACAAAGATGTTACTTGGTCAAGATATAGTGGCAGTTCTAACATTTCTGTTAGTAGTTCGGGTGTAGTCAGCGTTTCAAGCAATGCTACTGCCGGAAATACAGCGGTTATTAGAGCAACCTTAACCAATATTTCTTCAATTTACGCACAATGTACAGTTACGGTTGTTGAGCAAACACAAGACGATCAAACAATCTTGCTCTACATTTGTGGTTCAGACTTAGAGAGTAATGGCCAGACCAGTGCTTCCAGCGCATCTGGTTACGCTTCTGGTGATATTACCGAAATACTTAAAGTTGGCTCGCAACCAGATGATGTCAATGTCGTCATTGAAACCGGTGGTGCAAAGTGTTGGAAGACTACACACGGTATTAATAAGAGCTACCTTGAACGTTATCACGTAGCGAACAAGTCTCTCGTTAGAGATTCTCAAGAAACTAAGGCCAACATGGGTCTTACCTCAACGCTTCAAAGTTTCTTAACTTGGGGTGTCCAAACCTATCCAGCTGATAGAATTAGTTTAATTCTTTGGAACCACGGTGGCGCTATGCGTGGCGTTTGCTATGACGAAAACTATTCATCAGATAGTTTGACTAACTCTGAGGTCAAGACCGCGGTCGCTAACACATTCACTTCCCTAGGAAGATCAACTTCTGACAAGTTTGAATGGATTGGTTATGATGCTTGTTTGATGCAAGTTCAAGATATTGCCGAATTCAATTCTCAATATTTCAACTACATGATTGCTTCTGAAGAATCTGAAGCCGGTGCTGGTTGGGATTATGATAACTGGCTCGATGACGCATATGCGAAGAAGACCACTCCAAATATCTTAAAAGCTATTTGTGATAGCTTCCTTGCGGAACAAGGTTCATCATCCGATCAAACCTTATCTTATCTTGATCTCTCCTATATGTCTGCTTACAAATCTGCTTGGGAGACCATGGCTTCCACAATTAATTCGATGATTAGTAGTTATGGTAAATCTAAATTCCAGACCTTGATGAAGACATGTCAAGACTATGGCAGTGATAGTGATTGTGAAGGTTATAGCTACTTCGGTATTATCGATGCGAAAGATGTTGTTAATAAGATTAGGGCAACATCAGCCTTCTCAGGAGCATCTACGCAGACAAGCGCTGTGTTAACAGCGTTCAATAACCTAGTTGCTTACTCGAAAGCCGGAACGCAGGCGGGTAATTCATATGGATTATGTTGCTTCTTCCCGATGAAAGATGGCAGTGGTTATACATGTAACACTTCAAGTGTCTACACTTCATCACAAACCAACTTCACCAACTGGCGATCGATTGTCACTAGCTACGGAGATTAATTAACTTAATAACAGGATTCGAAAGAGTCCTGTTTTTATTTTTTCTTTTACATACGCGACACATCATATATAATACATACACGCATTAAATTGCGTTTCTCTCTGCTAGTAGAGAATACTAGCCAGAAGACCAAAGGGAGGTGCTTATATGAAAAAGTACGAAATTATGTACATCGTAAAAGATGGACTCGATGAAGAAGCCCGCAAAGCTCAAATCGAGAAATTACATTCCATTCTTACCAAAAATGGTGCGAAAGTCACTGATGTCAAAGAATGGGGCACACGCAACTTTGCCTATCCAATCAAAAAGATGACAAAGGGTTACTACGTTGTTATTAAAGTAACAGCCGAACAACCAGCTCTTAAGGAGTTTGCGCGTAAAGCCAAAATTGATGCGAATGTTGTACGTCATTTAATTACTGCCGATAAAGACTAATCATTGGAGGAATTAAAACTATGTTAAATCGTATCGTTCTCACTGGTAGATTAACCAGAGATCCAGAACTAAGACGCACTCTTAGTGACACCGCTGTTGCGTCATTCTCTTTAGCTGTCACAGACGGCTTCAAAGATAATGAAGGCAACCCAACAACATCATTTATTGATGTTACAGTCTTTGATAAACAAGCTGATAACGTCGCAAAATTCTGCCGTAAAGGTAGTTTGGTCGGTGTTGATGGAAGAATCCACCAACGCAGATTTGAAAGAAAAGATGGAAGTAAAGGTAGCTTAATTGAAGTTATCGCTAACCAAGTCACATTTTTAGAACCAAGAGAAAAAGAAGCTGATGCAGCGGAACAAGGTTATGTCTCTGACATTCAAATTCCAACTGAAGAAAGCAAAAATCTTGATTCAATCGATGTAACCGATGATGATCTTCCATTCTAAGTAAGAAAGGAAAACTAAAACTATGGGATTCAAAAAAGTTAGACCTCATAAGAAATCATGTTATTTCACTAAAAACAAAATTGCATATATTGATTATAAGGATGTAGAACTTCTTCAAAAGTTCATTACTCCAAATGGAAAAATTGCTTCCCGTCATTCGACTGGAACATGCGCTAAATATCAACGTGAACTTGCTAAAGCAATTAAGAACGCTAGATATATGGCCTTACTTCCATTTGTGCAAGACTAATTAAGTCGTAAGCAAAATAAAATTAAGTCGTCCTAATAGGGCGACTTTTTATTTGCGTGTCAAATAATCAACTCATATAATTTAGTTAAGGATCTTTCTATAAGAAAAGGAGATAAAAATGAAATTATATAAATCAATCGTTTTAGTTGGTTCGCTATTTTTAGTTACTGGTTGTGCGAATCAAGGTGCCGAATTAAATCTTGATAACGCTAGTCGATATCTTGAACCATTAAAAGAAAATGAAGGTAACGCTGATTTTAATGAAACAACTGTTACTTTCCATATCAATTCAAATGTAGAAACAGGAAAACTATTTTCTAAAGATATCAGAGGCAAATGTAACGTTAGTGTTAAATACTTGCTTGGCTTAACAAGCGACCTCAAATTCATTTGGAGCGATCCATATTCCATTACAGATGTTTCATTTGTATATAAAGAAGGAAGCACAAGTGAATCTGGATTTAAGATTAATGATTATTTAGAAGCTTCATTCGCTTATTCAGTCGATTTCTCGTTCCAAGCGGTCAACGTCTACAACTTAAATGTCACCGAGATTTCAGGACATATGCTTCCATAAAATTATTTATCGATCAACAAAACCGTCTATATTAGGCGGTTTTTTGTGGCACTTTTGTGAGATAAGGCGCGTATAATTTATGTGGGGAAATAAAAATGAAAAAGAAAGTC
>CAMYZF010000038.1 GCA_947303755.1 uncultured Erysipelotrichaceae bacterium
GAAACGACGACACCTTGAAGTGATGTTCTTCTATTTCTTTCCATGGTCTAATCCTCCTTATTTGACACCGAGTTCTCTTTCGCGTTGCACGAGTTTAGCACGCGCGATATCTTTACGAACTCTTCTTACTTCTTCACCGTGTTCAAGTTGGCCAACGGCTTTCTTTCTACGGAGATTGAATAATTCTTCTTTGAGTAAGTAAACTTTTTCATTAAGTTCTTCGTTACTCAATTCACGAAATTCAGCGACTTTCATTTACTTACCCTCCTTTTTAGCGATGACGCGGCATTTGTTTGGAAGTTTGTAGGCCGCTAAGCGGAGTGCTTCGCGAGCGACTTCTTCTGGGACACCACCCATTTCAAACATGACGCGGTTTTTACGAACAACGGCAACCCATTGTTCTGGAGAACCTTTACCGGAACCCATACGGACTTCGGCTGGTTTTTTAGTTTTGGCGAGGTGTGGGAATATACGGATATAAACCTTACCTTCCTTTTTGGTGTAACGGCTTAAGACGATACGAGCGGATTCAATTTGGCGATCTGTGATCCACGCGCCTGTGACAGCTTGAAGACCAAATTCACCGAATGAAACTTCGTTTCCGCCTTTGGATAAGCCTTCGTATTTGATGCCGTGAGGACGACGATATTTAACTCTTTTTGGTTGTAACATTATCTTTCTCCTCCTTTGGCTTCTTCTTTTTCTTCTTTCTTTTCGCCTAAGCAGATCCAGACTTTAACGCCTAAACGGCCATATGGAGTAACTGCTTCCGCGATTGCGAAGTCGATGTTGCTGCGAAGAGTGGTAAGAGGGATGATACCTTCTTTATAACCTTCGCTTCTAGCGATATCCGCACCGCCAAGACGACCAGAGATGAGTGTCTTACATCCTTTAGCACCCGCTTTACGAACGCGTTGAATAGCTTTCTTTTGAGCGGTTCTGAAGGACGCACGATTTTCGAGCTCAGTAGCGATCCATTGTGCGACTAATTGAGCATCTAAGTCAGGTTGTTTGACTTCGACGACATCGATTCTCACATTGGAACCTTTGAGCATCTTGCTAACTTCTTTTTTCAAACGGTTGATGTTAGCACCTTCTTGTCCGATGACGACACCTGGACGAGCGACGAATAACATAATTGTTACATCGTGTCCTTTGTCATTTTTACGTCTCTCAATTTCGACATGAGAGAGAAGAGCTTCTTTTAATTGTTTGGTGAGATATTTACGGACTTTAATATCTTCGTGAAGGAGTGTGGCGTAATCGTTATCAGATGCGAACCAGCGAGAATGCCAATCGCGATTGATACCAACACGCATACCTACAGGACTAACTTTTTGACCCATGAGTTTTTCCTCCTATCTTTGTTTGACCACCACAGTGATGTGGCTGGTTCTTTTGACTAAGCCTGAAGCGGATCCTTTAGCTCTTGGAAGGAAACGTTTCATTCTTAAGCCTTCATTAGCGTAAATTTCAGCGATATAGAGTTTTTCTTCATCCATACCGAAGTTATTGATCGCGTTGCTTGCAGCTGATTTAACAACTTTCGCAACGATTGGGGATGCGGCTTTATTAACATTGGCGAGAATGCCTAATGCTTCATTGACACCTTTACCTCTAATTAAATCAATAACGAGGCGCGCCTTACGTGGTGTGACACGCACATCATACGCGGTGGCACGGGCGGAGGTGACTACTGGTTTAGCTGGAGCTTCTTTAACCTTCTTGTCAGCTTTCTTAGCTGCTTTAGCAGGTTTTTCTTCAGCTTTGACTTCTACTGGTTTAACTTCAGTAGGTTTTTCTTCGACTTTAACTGCTTCTTTCGCAACAGTTTTCTTAGCTGGTGCTTTCTTTGCAGCTACTTTCTTTGTTTCTGCCATACCTACCTCCTACTTTGCTGCTGCAGCTCTATCTTCTGCATTGTTTCCGTGATGTCCTTTGAAGGTTCTAGTTGGGGCGAATTCGCCTAATTTATGTCCAACCATATCTTCGGTGACATAGACGGTGATATGTTCGCGGCCATTGTAGACTGCGAAGGTGTGTTCGACAAATGATGGATAAATTGTTGAACGACGTGACCAAGTCTTAATAACTTCTTTTTTATTAGCGGCGTTTAAAGCGTCAACTTTTTTCAAAAGATATGCATCACAGAATGGTCCTTTTTTAATTGATCGTGACATTTTCAATTTCTCCTTTCATTATTTGCCGTTTCTTCTACGAACGATTAATTTGGTAGAAGGTTGTTTGTTGCGTCTTGTCTTGACACCAAGTGCACGTTTTCCCCATGGGGTACGTGGTGCATCACGTCCGACTGGTGATTTACCTTCACCACCACCATGTGGGTGATCGTTCGGGTTCATAACAGATCCGCGGACAGTTGGGCGAGTACCTAACCAGCGAGTCTTACCAGCTTTACCCTTGTTAACAAGGATGTAGTCTTCGTTACCGACCACACCGATTGTGGCGCGGCAGTTACTTAAGACTTTTCTAACTTCTCCAGAAGCTAAGCGGAGAATGACGTATTTGCCTTCGGAACCAAGGATTTGAGCACTTGTTCCAGCAGCACGACACATTTGTCCGCCTTTCTTTGGTGATAACTCTACGTTATGGACGAATGTACCTTCAGGTATATTGCTAAGTGGTAGAGCGTTTCCGACTTTAATATCGACATTTTCACCGGAGACAACTTTATCTCCGACCTTCAAGCCTTGTGGGGCGAGAATGTATCTCTTTTCACCATCGCTGTAGACGATGAGAAGAATATTTGCGTTACGGTTTGGATCATATTCAACCGCTTTTACGATACCGACGATGTCATCTTTGTTTCTCTTGAAATCAACGATACGATATCTGCGTTTATGACCACCACCGATGTGACGAGTTGTAATGACACCTTGGTTATTACGACCGCCAGTTTTGCTAAGTTTAACTGTTAAACTTTTTTCAGGAGTTGATTTGGTGATTTCTTCATATGTCAGATTCGTCATGTTTCTGCGAGATGCAGATGTCGGTCTGAATGTTCTAATTGACATTTTTTACCTCCTATAATGTGTAAACCCTATTTCAGGTTACTCTTTGAATAAGTCGAGTGCTTCGCCTTCAGCGATAGTGACAACGGCTTTCTTGAACCCAGAGATTGTGCCTTTGTAACGGCCACCTCTTGTGGTTGATTTGCTAGGAACGTTGACGATGTTTACGTTAAGGACTTTGACTCCGAAGACTGCTTCGAAGGCTTTCTTAACTTCAGCGCGATTAGCTTTTGGGCTAACTTTGACTGTCACCTTGTTTTGTTCCTGCATGAGGGACATTGTCTTTTCCGTGATCACAGGAGCGATAATGACTTCGTAATCATGGACGGTAGCTTTGCTAACTTTCTTGGTTGCTTTTGCCATCTTACTTTGCCTCCTCTAATGAATTTTCCACAACCTTTAAGGTTGCTTTATCCATAACAACTTTGTCGAAGTACATCAAGTCATAAACGGAAACGTTATTGACTGGTGTAACGCACGCAGTTGCGATGTTTGATGCGCTGTAGACAAGATTGTCATTTTCTTCGGAAAGAACGATGAGAACTTTGCCAGTAGCTTTGAGATCTTTGAGCATCTTGACGACATTTTTGGTTTTCTTTTCAGAGAACTTGAATTCGTCGACGACGATGAGATCTTTAACCTTTGAGGAATACGCACATCTTAAGGCAAGATTGTGTTCCTTACGGTTTTGTTTAATGGTGTGATTTTGGACACCTGTTGGGCCAAAGACTGTTCCACCACCAACCCAGATTGGGGAGCGGCTTGAACCTGCTCTAGCACGACCGGTTCCTTTTTGTCTCCATGGTTTTTTACCACCACCACTGACTTCATCTCTTTTCTTGGTCTTAGAGGTATCTTGTCTCATGTTTGCTTGATAAACCACAACGGCATCATGCATAACTTGGACATTTTCCTTTTGACCGAAGACATAACTTGAGACTTCGACAGTAGAGACTTTTTCGCCTGCTTGAGAATAGACGTCTAATTTAATTTTGTTTGCCATAACTATTCTCCTTTCACTTCTTCAGCAGCAGCTGGAGCTTCTTCAACCTTTGGTTCTTCGGCTTTTGGTTCTTCAACCTTAGCTTCTTCAACTTTGGCTTCAGCAGCCTTTGCAGCTTCTGCTTTAGCAGCTTCTTCAGCAGCCTTTGCGGCTTCTTCAGCGGCTTTCTTTGCGGCCTCTGCGGCAGCTTTTTCTTCAGCGATTCTAGCTTCTTCTGCTAAGCGGGCAGCTTCGGCAGCTTTCTTTTCAGCTTCGAAATCGATGAGTTCGTGGACTTTTTCAGGTTTTCCTAATTGCACCTTGATGGCAGATCTCACTACGACGAGTGATTTCTTGGCACCTGGTACTGAACCTCTAACTAGGATGTAATTCTTTTCCGCATTTGCCTCGACCACTAATTGGTTAAGGATTGTGGCGGATAAGTTACCGTGGTGACCAGACATCTTCTTGCCTGGGATAACACGTGCGTTATTACGTCCGTTATTAGCGAAGGAACCTTGTCCTCTATGGTAACCAGATCCGTGTCCTTTTGGTCCGATAGCGTGACCCCAGCGTTTAATAACACCAGCGTAACCACGACCTTTGGAGGTTCCGATTACATCAACCACATCTCCTGCTTTGAAGATGTCGGCTGTGATTTTATCGCCAACTTTGTAGTTTGCGAGTTCATCACCTTTGATTTCTCCAAGAACTTTCATTACTGGAACATTAGCTTTAGCGAAATGTCCTTTTTCAGCTTTGTTAGCTTTGGATTCTTTCTTTTCTTCGAATCCGACTTGGAGAGCAACGTAGCCATCTTTTTCAAGAGTTTTAACTTGAGTGACGACGTTAGGTAAGACTTCGATAACGGTAACTGCATACATAGTGCCATCTTTAGCGAACACTTCTGTCATGCCCATTTTACGACCAATGATTTGTTTCATGATGTCCTACCTCCTTATAACTTGATGTCGATATCTACTCCGGATGGTAAGTCGAGTTTTCTAAGTGCATCGACTGTTTCCTTAACTGGATTGGTGATATCGATCAATCTCTTGTGTGTTCTGATTTCGAACTGTTCACGAGCATCTTTGTACTTATGGACAGCGCGCAAGATTGTATAAACTTGCTTTTCGGTTGGTAGAGGAATAGGGCCCACAACACCAGCCCCAGTCTTCTTCGCTACAGAGATGATCTTCTCAACCGCTAGATCGAGAATCTTGTGATCATAGGCTTGTAGACGAACCCGAATGGTTTTTACTTTTGCCATGAATTGTCCTCCTTATTTTTTTCAGGCTTTTATCGATTTGCTCATTTACGAATTCCCTGACATCCCTTTCATGACAACGCCTGTTGGTGTGTCAGCAACCTCGCATGTCAACGCAAACGATAACGTGTAATAATATACGCCTATATATAATATGACGCAAGCGAAAATTTTAATTTTTATATCGAATTGAAAGAAAAAAGAGCCTTATTTTGACCCATTTTTTCGTGATTTTTTTGCTAATTTTTTGGTTTTTCGAGAGTATTTTTGAGCCTCATTTTCGAGCTCTAAAATTCGCTTATTTAGGACCTCTTGAATCTTCACCACATTCGCCCTATCTTTCATCTCTTCTTTAGTTAAGATTTTGTCTGGGTAAATTGTTTCACCAATCATAACATGATTGCGCCTAAATAATTTGTATGGATCGCTCATCCAATAAATATATATTGGAGAGTTGGTCATCATCGCAAAATAAGCCGCTCCGTTATGGATATTTCCAACACCATCTTTGGTGATGTGTCCTTCAGGATAAATAGCGACGACTCCATTAGCCTTTAAATAATTAATAATTTCTAAGAAACATTTTGGATCGCTTGCAGAAGCAACTCTACGGTATTGAATGCAGAAAAGATGCTTAAATAGCCATGGATTAGATACATACAAGTCTTGAGCGATGACGATGTGAATTCTTCTTGAGAAATAGTGAACATCTAAGATAGGTGGATCCATAAAAGAATAATGTTTAGAAACAATCATTCCTCTATCCTTAATCTTCCTATCCTTTTTAGTGGCGTTTCCATAATAATGGAACTTTGTCGGGAAAACGAACTTATTTGGTAACCATAAAGTTGCTTTCGCGATGTCTAAGAACCAGGCTTTAAAGTTGATGAGATTATAGGTTTTCATCTTCCTATACATGTAAAGCTGGCTCTTGAGTTCTTCGACTTTTTTACGTAATAATTCGCATAATTCACGAACCTTTTCTGGCGATGGGTTTGTCTCATTACAATAATCACAAAGATAAATCTTAGGTCCAGTGATTACGCGTGTACGTTTCCACGAGTTATAGTGCGCATCTATATATAAAGGAACAATAGGCGCGCCTGTTCTTAAGGCAAGGTAGACTACCGCTGGACGGAAGGTGTCGATCTTTCCGGTTCTTACAAGATGTCCTTCAGGGAAAATAGAAATAACGCCTTTATTTTCCAAAGTCTTTTCAGCTTCCGCCATAAAGGAAAGATCGCTTCGTTCACGATGAATGACGATATCATCCATTAACATCGACATCGTTCCAGGGACCTTATGAGCGTATAAAGCTTCAGACACTAAAGTCCTTATCTTCCTAAAAGGAAAAGTGAACATCACAGTGAAATAGTCGATGATTGAAGTGTGGTTAGCAATAACGATAGCCGCACCTTTAAGCGGACGAGATTTATCCTTCTTAGACGCGTGATAGTACTTTGTACGGAAATACAAAAGGAATGGAATAAACCCAGTTACTTTCATGAAAATACGAGCTAATTTCTTAATTACTCTCATTTTCTAACTTCCTTTGCATCTTCTCATAAGTATATTTGCAACCACAATATAATTGCTGATACAAATCATATTTATTTTTTAATTGGATTCCAAGTAACGCACCATCTTTCTTCTTAAAATCGGAATAGAAATATTTGGTGTTTTTATATTTGGAGGATAATTTCTCACCAATCTCATTAAGTTTTTGAGAATTCTTTTGTCTAGAGATGGTCATCACAGTTGTGAAATAGTCAAAACCATGCTCATCAGCGTATTTAAACGCATCGTCCATTCTCTTTTCAAAACAAATAAAGCATCTTTCTTGACCTTCGGGTAAATCTTTGTAAGGTTCGAGGTCAATATTGAATGAATCGTTGTCATATTTTCTCTCAATAATCTTCACATCGAAGCCATAATCACGTTTGTAATAGCCAAGTAATTTCTTAAGTTCTTCTAAACGACGATTGTATTCGCTTTCTGGATAAATGTTGGAGTTATTAAAGTAAATTGTGACATCAAAGATTGGACACAAAAATGTGAGTGGAAAACAAGAGCATGGTCCACAGCAAGCATGCAAAAGTAATTTGGGTTTTTGCGGCAAATCACCAATATTTTTGATGATTTCCAAAGATTTATTGTAGTAATTAACTCTATTTGCCATGGATAAACATTGAGTCTCCAAACGAGAAAAATCTATATTTTTGTTCGACAGCGTGACGGTAAACTTCAAGGGTGAATTCTCTACCCATAAACGCTGAGACAAGCATAATCAAAGTGGATTTTGGAAGATGGAAATTTGTGATTAAAGCATCGATCGCCAAAAACTTATAACCTGGTTTGATAAAGATGTTAGTTTCTTCTCTAGCTTCAACAAATTTTCCATACTTTTGCATGATAGCTTCTAAGGTTCTAGTTGCAGTTGTACCAACAGCGATGATTCTTCTATTCTCAGCTTTGGCTTTATTTAGTTTATCTGCAACTTCCTTAGACATTTCAAAATATTCAGAATGCATAACGTGATTTTCCACCACATCTTCTTTAACTGGCTTAAACGTTCCTAAACCAATATGAAGGGTGATATCTAAAATCTCGATACCTTTGTTTTTGATTCTTTCTAATAATTCATTAGTAAAATGAAAGCCTGCTGTTGGAGCTGCGGCGCTTCCTAAAACCTTCGCATACACTGTTTGATAACGAGAATTATCTTCGCATTGCTTTTTGATGTATGGTGGAAGTGGCATATTACCAACTTCATTTAAGATTTCTAAAAAGATTCCATCATAGATGAATTCCATGATGCGAATACCTTCGTCTTTGACTTCGAGGCACTTCGCTCTTAGCTTACCATCTTTGAACGAAATAATTGTTCCAACTTTGATTGGACGAGCATTACCCGCCAAACATTCCCAAACATCACCTTTGATTTGATGAAGTAAAAGAATTTCAACATGCGCTCCAGTGTCTTCTTTTTGGCCAAAGATTCTAGCAGGAAGAACTTTTGTGTTATTTCTCACTAAAACATCTCCAGGACGAAGATAATCGATAATGTCATGGAAGATTTTATCTTCATAGGTTTTGTTATCTTTATCGATGAGTAAAAGTCTCGACTCATCGCGTTTTTCCGCTGGAGTCTGAGCAATTAATTCCATTGGCAAATCAAAATCAAACAATGAAACTTCCATCTAAAATCCTCGTTTATCCCCGTATTTCTTGAGCATTTCTTCTTTGAAATCACCAAAACGATCTTCTTGAATTGCTTTTCTAGCTTCTTCCATTAAGTGGATTAGGAAGCGAACATTATGGATTGAAAGAAGTCGTTTTCCAAAAGCTTCATCAGCGACATAAAGATGTCTTAAATATGCCTTGGTGTAATTCTTACATGTATAGCAATCACACTCATCATCAAGAGGTGTGAAATCTTCTTTATATTGAGCTCCACGGATATTGACTCTTCCTCTGGAAGTCATTAATGCGCCATGACGAGCAATTCGAGTTGGTAAAACGCAGTCGAACATATCAACCCCTTTAGCGATTCCTTCAAGAAGGAAATCGATTGAACCAACACCCATTAAATAACGTGGTTTATCTTTTGGTAAATACTTGACTGAGTAGTCAACCATCTTTGAGAACACATCTTTTGGCTCACCGATAGAGGTTCCACCAATTGAATAACCCGGGAAATCCATTTTGGCTAATTCTTCAGCACAATGTTTTCTAAGTTCTTCAAATTCGCCACCTTGAACAATACCAAATAAGGCTTGATCTTCTCTTTTGTGAGCTTCCAAACCTCTTTTGGCCCATCTTAAAGTTCTTTCAACGGACTTCTTTGCGTATTTCTCATCAACTGGATAAGGAATGCATTCATCAAAAGACATGATGATATCTGCGCCGAGTTTTTCTTCGATGCCGATAACTGATTCTGGAGAGAAGAATAATTTGTCTCCATTTAAGTGTGATTTAAACTCAACACCTTCCTCAGTTATCTTACGGTTTTCTTGTAAAGAAAAGACTTGGAAACCACCACTATCAGTAAGGATTGGTCCATCGTAATTCATGAACTTATGTAAGCCACCTGCTTTAGCAACAACATCTTCTCCTGGTCTAAGGTGGAGATGGTATGTGTTAGATAAAATAACTCCTGCACCCATCGCTTTAACTTCTTCTGGGGAAAGAGTCTTAACAGTCGCCAAAGTACCAACTGGCATAAACATTGGAACTTCAACATTTCCATGTGGAGTGTGCAATATTCCATATCTCGCACCAGTTTGCTTATCGATGTGTTTGATTTCTAAATAAAAGTCTTTCATACGTTAAATAATTCTACTATGCTTTGCATCAAAGCGATATTAAAAAACGAAAATATTATATTGCGCGGGCAAAATAAAAACGCTCCATCAATTTGACAAAGCGTTATTTATTTTATTCAGATAAGATCGCTTTAGATATCAGTTCTGCAACCGTTAAGACAGTCGCGCCCTTAATATCTTTTTCAACTGTATCAGTTGTAACGAATTCTTTGATTCTTGGATCGAGTTTATCCTTGGATAGAATAGCGTGAGTCGCCGCCACAAATACCTCTTTGGCACCTTTTTTGAACAAAGCATCAACGGCGTTATTAATCGTGCCACCAGTATCAACAATATCGTCAATGATGAGACAAGTTTTGCCTTTTGTATCGCCAACAACATTAGTGACTTCTGACATATTTGGAGCAGGTCTTCTTTTATCGATAACTGCAAGAGATGCGTTATTAAAAATCGAAGAGACATCACGACCTCTATTTGCAGAGCCGTGATCAGGTGAAACCACCACTACATCTTCATGTTTAATTCCAAGTTCTTTGAAGCGTTTGACGAAGTAATCCCCGAACAATTCAAAGGTCTCTAAATTAGTGACTGGAATTGAGAAAAATCCCTGGATTTGCTGGGTGTGTAAATCAACGGAAATTAATTGGTTAATACCGCAACTTTGTAGGAGATTTGCAACAATTTTTGCAGTAATTGGTTCTCCTTTTTGAGCGACTCTATCTTGTCTAGAATAGCCATAATAAGGGGTGATTAAATTGATCTCTTTTGCCCCCGCATTTTTAAGCGAATCGACAAAGATAAATACTTCAAAAAGTGAGTCGGTTGATGGTGAGATTGTCGATTGAATAATGTAGCAAGTTTTGCCTTTAACATTAGACAAACATCTCGCCATAATTTCACCATCAGAAAAACGCAAAACTTCGCTTTTGCCTAAAGGTATTTGAGAAATCTTTGAGACCTTTTCAGCAAGCTTTTTGCTGGTAGTTAAAGAAAAGATTAATGCGTCTTTCATTTGTTCCTATATTCGTTATATTTTTTGGATGAACCTTTGACCTTATCGGCAGGATATTTCTTTTCGTTGGAATCCATTTTCTCATTGATGATTTGGTCGATGTCTAAGTGATAACGGTCCGCTAAAAGCATCGCATACATAAAGACATCAGCGAGTTCTTCTTTAACTTTCTCAATCGACTTTTCAGTTTTGCCGTATTGGAAAACTTCAAGAAGCTCGCCTGCTTCAATGACTAATGATTTCGCTA
>CAMYZF010000039.1 GCA_947303755.1 uncultured Erysipelotrichaceae bacterium
CATCCATTTCACCAAGACCTTTATAACGTTGGAATGGATATCCAGGTTTAAGGTTGAGTTGTTTTTTAATAACTTCGAGTTGATCATCGTTATAAGCGTAGTATTGCTTGCCGTGATATTCGACTTTATATAGAGGTGGTTGAGCAATATAGACATAACCACCATCGATGAGTTCTCTCATAAATCTAAAGAAGAATGTTAATAAGAGAATTCTAATGTGGCTACCATCGACGTCAGCATCAGTCATGATAACGATTTTGTGATATCTAATTTTTTCAATATGGAATTCTGGATCGATACCTGCGCCGATAGCGACAATCATGTTACCAATTTCAGCATTTTCAAAAGCTTTTTCTTGAGTAGCTTTTTCAACGTTTAAGATTTTTCCACGAAGTGGAAGGATAGCTTGAGTTTCTCTATCACGTCCGTTTTTAGCAGAACCACCAGCGGAGTTACCCTCAACGATGTAAAGTTCACATTTTTCTGGATCTTTGCTGGAACAATCAGCGAGTTTTCCAGGAAGAGTTGTAACATCTAAGCCAGTTTTTCTACGAACGCTTTCTTGAGCAGCTCTTGCAGCCATACGAGCGGTCGCAGCAGTACGTAATTTGGTCACAATTGTCTCAGCGACTTTTGGATTTTCAAGGAGGAATCTTTCGAGTTGCTCGCCGACAATTTGAGAGACGATCTTACGAACCTCACTATTACCTAACTTAGTTTTGGTTTGACCTTCATATTGTGGATTTGGATGTTTAATCGAAATAATTGCGGTTAAACCTTCCAAAATATCAGATGTTTCAAGGTCATCTTGTCCATCTTTTAATAATTTAGCTTTTCTTGCGTAATCATTCATGACACGACGCATCGCCATTCTGAAACCTTCTTCGTGGGTTCCGCCTTCGTGAGTGTGAATGTTGTTACAGAATGAGAAGATGGTTGGGTTATAACTTTCGTTATATTGCATTGCAACTTCACAGTAAATGTGACCTTTTTCTTCTCCACCAGTAATGTATTTTCCTCTACCTTCGCAATAGATAATTTCTTGCATTATTGGTTGTTTATTGAAGTTGATTGCTTCAACGTATTCTTTAATACCGCCTTCGTAGCAATATGTTTCGGTTTTTTGAATATCTCCACGATCATCAACAACAATGATTCTGACACCTTTGTTAAGGTAGGCCATTTGTTTTAAATGGTCACAGATAACGTCATAGTCATAGACGGTTGTTTCGGTGAAGATTGTGTCATCTGGTTTAAAGGTAACGGTTGTGCCGCTTTCGTTAGCTGGGCAATCTCCGATACGTTTTAAGTGATCTAATGGTTTACCGCCACGACCGAATTTGATGTAGTGGATTCCACCATTTTTCTTAACGGTGACTTCTAACCATTCAGATAAGGCGTTAACAACGGATGCGCCAACACCATGTAAACCGCCAGAGACTTTATAACCTCCGGTTTCACCGAATTTACCACCAGCGTGAAGAATTGTAAAAACCGTTTCAA
Organism: uncultured Erysipelotrichaceae bacterium; assembly: GCA_947303755.1. Taxonomy (GTDB): domain Bacteria; phylum Bacillota_I; class Bacilli_A; order RFN20; family CAG-826; genus Fiminaster. Next base: position 1,504 of record CAMYZF010000039.1, read on the forward strand.
CACCAGATAAACCCGATTTAGCAACGATGTCGACTGGAACACCACGGCCGTTATCTTCAACGGTAATTGTGTCTCCTTTGTTGATTGTGACGACGATTTTGTCACAGAATCCAGCTAAGGCTTCATCGATTGAGTTATCAACGATTTCCCAAACGAGGTGATGTAAGCCCGCTGCTGCGGTTGTACCAATGTACATGCCTGGGCGTTTGCGAACCGCCTCAAGGCCTTCGAGAACTTGAAGATCTTTAGCGCTATAATCAGCATCAGGACGATCTTCGCTTGTTTCGTCGACGTTTAATTCGACTTCTTCTTTAAGTTCTTCCATTAAGCATTCCTCCTTGTAATATCTGCTTTTTTAACTTCATAAATTGAAGCGTTTTTAACATTTAGTTTTGTGGAAGTTATGAACACTTGTCCTAACTTACCAACGAATTCCAATAGTCTCTCTTGATGAGTTTTGTCTAATTCCGACATCGCATCATCAAGAATGATAATTGGTTTTTTGTCCTTATCTTCGATAATGAAGTAGGAACTGAGCTTTAAGGCGATTACAGCGATTCTGTTTTCACCTTGTGATCCATGAGCGGAAATGTCGTAACCATTCAAGATTAATTTCATATCCTCCCTGTGGATTCCGAGTTGAGTGACCTTGTGACGAATGTCGCTTTCAAGGTTTCTCTCGTACGCGCGTGTAGCATTAGCGATGAAGTCGCCATCTAGTTTCACAAATGGAAGATATTCTAGATGCGCTTCTTCTTTGCTGCCTTTGATATTAGTAATGATCTTTTGGAGAACATTATTAATTTCATTAATATAGGCTTTGCGGTATTTGCACAATACCTCTTGCACCGCGATTAGTTGAGAAGTAACAACTTTTAGTTGAACTTCATTGACATCGTCTTCTTTAAGCAAGGCATTTCTTTCTTTTAGAAGTCTGTCAAACGACATCAGATTTTCTAAGTAGACAGGTGATTTCTTAGATAAATTGATATCAAGGAAGTTTCTTCTCACCAAAGGTGAGTCACTAAACATTAGCGCATCCTTCGGTTCAAAGACAATTACATTGATGAGACTGGAGAGTTCAGACAACTTCTTAATTTGCTTTTTGTTGCAAGTGATCTTTTTGCTATTAGGAGTCAATACAGCAACGATGTTTTTGTGAATGGTATCTTCTTCCACTCTCGCCTCTATCGAAGCAAATTGGCGCCCATTTTTGATTAATTCGCTAGTTTCTGACGTACGGAAGGAACGAGCAAGAGATAAAAAATAGATCGCTTCAACAATATTTGTTTTACCTGAGGCATTATCACCAAGGATGACATTTAGCTTCGGATCAAACCTTACCTCCAATCTTTCGTAATTGCGGAAATTCCTAAGAATAAGTCTTGAGACAATCATTTGATTAAATAACAATTACCTTTTACTTCAATTTGATCGCCAGAGCGAAGTTTTTTTCCTCTTCTTTGCTCAACTTCACCATTTACGTGAACGATATTGTTAGCAAGGAAGGACTTAGCTTCACCACCGCTTTGGATGATGTCGGCGAATTTAAGAAATTGACCTAATAAAATGAATTCAGAATCGATTTTAATTTCGGTAATTTTTTTATTCATAAAAAGTCGTTTTCTTATTCCTGTGCTACATTTTATCATATATAAAATAAAAAGGGAATAATAAATTCCCTTATAAATCAATATGTTCTAAAATGTCAAATTTTGGGGTTTATGAACGCAATGGAGTGACCAACATATCGATGGTGTCATCTTTGGCGTTTTTGACAACAAACGGCTTCATTTCGCCTATAAATGCAATGGTGACATCTTCGCTTTTACAGGCCTTGATCGCATCCGCAACAAATGATGAACGGAAGCTGATTTCTAATCTTTCTCCAGAGAACTGGAAAACGTTTAATTTTTCGTTTGCAGATCCCACTAATGAGGAACGAGAAATGATTTCGACTTCATCTTCGGTCATGATTAATCTAACCACGCCATCGTGTTCTGCGGAAAGTAAAGAAACACGTTCCATCGCTTTCAAAAATTCAGCAGAATTGACTTCCAAGAAGTAGTTAAAATTCTTCGGAACGATGTTCTTTGTATTTGGATATTCACCATTGGTTAAACGAGTAGAAATTGTCGTATTATCGAAGGAGAAAATCGCTTTCTTATCGCTTACAGCGATTTGGACAGATTCTGTACCTTCAAAACTACGAACGATATCGCTCATTTTCTTGGCCGGAATATTGGCAACAAATCTAACATCTGCGTCGATATCAATTGACTTTCTCGCAAGTCTAGCGGTATCAGTTGCAGTAGCGGTCAACAAATTGTCGTGAGCTTCGATATTGATAGCGGTCAAAATAGGTCTTGTTTCCTTTGTAGAGGCCGCAAAAACGGTCGAATCAACTAGAGACACTAAATCCTTCGTTCTGACTTCTAAAACGGCTCCTGATGGGTTTAAATCGATTTTTGGATAGGCGTCTGCTCTAACAGAGTTAAGCTTGAAGTTAGATTTGCTATCTTCAATTTTTAGAATGGTAGAATCAATTAACTCGAAAGCCACGAATTCTTCTTCCAAATGTCTAACAACTTCGACAAGAATCTTAGCAGCAACTAAGGTTTCTCCGTTTTCGCTATTACGAATAACTTCTTTATCACCAATCATGTATGGGACGATTGTACGGATAGTGATATTGTTATCGCTTCCTAAAATTTCTAATCCTTTTTCAGTCAAGGATAATTTTACATTTTGTAGAACAGGCAATTCTGCTTTAGGAGGGACGGCCTTGGATACAAGGTTTAGTCCTTTGAGCAATTGTTCTCTATCAATTGTGAATCTCATATATTTGTATCTCCTTAGAATAAATCAATAATAATAAGCTTTGTGGATTGTGTGGAAAACACGCTATTTGTATGTGTTATATGTTTCATTTTAACATAAGATTTCTACGCGCACACATAATTTTTAACAAAATTACGATTTGAGCTGAGATTTGATCTCGGAAACCGCTGTTTGCATGAGGGTGTTAGTTTTCAACGATTTCTCCACTTTGTTTACACCAGACATAACGGTTGAATGATCTTTGCCACCGAACATAAAACCGATTTTTGTGAACGGAACATCTAACAACAATCTGATCAGATACATTGCAACATGTCTTGCCATTGCAACTTTGCCTTCGCGACTTGGACCAGTTATCTGTGATGGAGTGAGTCCGTAGTAATCTGCAACTACGTTGATGATGCGTTGTTCGGACAATTTTTGTTTCTCATCTTTAACGTTGATTAAGTTTTGTAAAGCCTCCATCGCTGTCTGCATATCAATATATTTTGTAGGACGATAATTTGTAACGTACCACATAATTCTATTAAGAGCAGAGTCGATTTCTCTGACGTTTTTGGAGAATTTTTCTCCAACAAAATCTAAAACTCTTGGATCAAATGAGTTAATATCGAGCGGGCTGTTTTCGATTTTTGATCTTAAGATTGCGACACAAGTGGGCACTTCTGGTTGATTGATAACAACAGTTAAACCTGAAGCGAATCTTGATTTCAATCTTTCTTCAAAACCTTTCAATTCGGATGGTGCTTTATCACTCGTGATAACAACTTGCTTTCCCATCATCAAAAGTCTATTAAAAATATCGAAAAACAAAATAAGTGTCTTTTCTTTATTTGCTAAGAGTTGAATATCATCTACCAAGAAAACATCGTGTGATGTAACAAATTTCTTAAAAGCATCTAGTTGTTTAGCGCCGGTAGCTGAATCTATAACTTCTTGCAAAAAGTCTCCTGCTTCGCAGTATAGTGCTTTTTTACCAGGCATTTTTTCACGAATAAAGTTAACAATGCCTTGCAGTAAGTGAGTTTTTCCTAGACCAGGATTTGAATAAATGAATAAAGGATTAAAACCTGCGCCAGGATTAGAAGCAATAAACATTGAAGCTTGTTTAGCTTCAAGATTGCTTGGACCGGTAACGAAATTATCAAATGTTAAATTAGGATTAACAACCGAATTTTTAAGATAAACTGGTTTTTCTTGTGCAGGCGATTGTGTCTTGAGATTTTCTGCAACATCAAATTTGATCTTAACATTCGTACCGACAATAGACTTAACGGTCTCTTGGAAAATAGGAAGATACTTACTCGTAAGTATTGTAGCCGCTAAATTCGAATTAACAGCGATAGTCATTTGGTTACCCTCAAAAGAATGAATATAGGATTCTGAAAGGAAAACATCGTAGAAGCGCACATCTTCGACAGTTTCTTGCAGTTTTTTATTAATGGCTGACCATAAATTTTGTAACTCAGTTATTGTTTCTGCCATATTATTACTCCTTTGCGTTAAAGTAAGTATACTATTAATTTTATTAATATCAATCATAAAAAGTGGTGAAATAAAATAATCCACAATTTAAGGGTAAAAAATATTAAGGTTTTATCGAGAATAATCGAGTTTTCCACATTTTTTAAGAAATTTTTGTTCGCATTGTGAAAAATGTGGATAATAGCAATAAATCTATTCCCACAATCTTTCAACATGTGTAGATAATAAAATAATAAAAAAGCTCGATAGATTCTATACTTTTGCTATTTTCAACATTGTTAAAAACATCTTTTCAACACACTGTGGATTCCACATAAAATATTAATGTAAACGCTTACATATTGACAGGCTATTCCTAAAATAAATGTGGATAAAATCTATTCCCGCTAATTGATGTGTTATTAAATAAGGTCGCATACCTGTGTGCTCGCGCAATTTATCTTTGACATCTCATATGTGCGCCTATATAATTTGTCTCGCGTGTTAAAAACACAAGGAGATATACCACATGAAAAGAACTTATCAACCATCTAAGAGACATAGACGCAACGTCCATGGTTTCCGTAACAGAATGTCCACTTCCAGCGGACGTAAAGTTTTAGCTGCTAGACGCAGAAAAGGTAGAGCGGTATTGACTGCTTAATTTCATGAAAGTTTTAAATCGCATTAAAAAGAATGCTGACTTTAATAGAGTGATTGAAGAAGGACGAATTATCAAGTCTAATTCTCTCACCTTATACTTTCAAAAAAATACACTTGGTTTCACTAGGATTGGAATTTCAATTCCAAAGAAAAGTGGAAACGCTGTCGTCAGAAACAAGATGAGACGACAAATCAGAGCAATAATCGCTAGTGACGTTTCACTAGATAAAAGTTATGACGTAATTCTTATTGCTCGAAAACAATTTGATATCAATCAATTCATAAAAACCAAACAAGATATCAATGAATTATTTAAAAAAGTAGGGTAAACGCGTGAAAAGATTACACAAAATAGGATTAATATCTGTCGGTTTATTAGCAATCACTTTTGTCGCGTCGAGCTGCACAGGAAATTTCTGTACTAGCCAAGACAAAAGTAGAATACTTTTTGCAATCGAACCGGGTGTTTCAACATACTACGACACCGAAGCAGAAGCTAATGAAGCTAAAGCTTCTTTACATGAAAGCTCAATAGTTGAACCAGTTGCTGGTTCTAGTGTATGGAGAGTTGTTGGAAAAGACGAAGCCGGCAGTTTTGCTATGTATAGCTACAAAGAAAGCAAATACGTTACATTAACTCAACTCGGTACAATTTTAGGAACAACCGCTAATAACGGATCATATCGTCCATCGGACAAATACTTCGCTTTATTAGATCAAAAAGTTTTGGTTTCTGCTTATGAAAAAGCAGGCAAGTCTTTAGCAGAAGCAAATTCTGAAGACATTAGAAATGTCTTGAGTGATTTCGGATACGTTAAATTTTATAGCGGAGTCGAACTCTGGGATAACTACGATAAATTTAATGCTGAGATCGCGGGCGAGATTGGTTACGACGAGAGCGCATCTAGCGGGTTTATAGCCGCATACAAGTCCGCAATGAACTCAGCGGTTAACTCCAATAGATCGTGTATCACTGTTGTTGACGGAAGATATGGAAGTTATGGCCAATTCCATTCAACAATTAAATTAAGTGCAATTACTTGGGGCGATGCTTGGCACAAAGGCGGAGCAGTTATCGAAGGATTAATTGTCTTTCCAGTTGCTTGGATGGTCGACCAATTTGCATATGCGTTCGCAGGCGGTAGTAACGCTTCCGCAGACGCAATCAATAATGCATATCAATCTGGTGTTCCTCAATTATTATCGTTACTTTTAGTAACATTGATCGTTAGATTGTTCATTTTCGCTGTATCATTTAAATCAACTTTGTCTCAACAAAAGATGCAAAGACTTCAACCAGAATTAGCGAAGATCCAACAAAAATATCCAAATTCAAATACCAACCAAGCTCAAAAGCAAAAACTTGCTGAAGAGCAAATGAAACTTTATAAGAAGTACAAAATTAATCCATTCTCTCAATTATTGGTATTAATCGTTCAATTCCCAGTATTCATTGGTGTTTGGGGCGCTATGACTGGCTCAGCTGTTTTATCAACTGGTTCAGTTTTGAATTTAAATCTTTCAACCTCTATTTGGAACGCATTGATTAACACCAGCGCTTTACCATCAAATGGAACAGGTTGGTGGACCGCATTAGTATTGATTATACTAATGTCTGTTGCACAATTCTTAGCGATGAAAGTTCCACAATGGATTAATAAAGCTAAGTTGAAAAAGGTTGCAAGACTTGGTAAAAATCCTGCTCAAACTCAACAAAACAGAACAGCAACTATTGTTAGCTATGTCATGTTAATCATGATTATTGTTATGGGCTTCACCCTCCCAGCAGCTATGGGTGTTTATTGGTTAGTCGGTGCCATTATTTCTTTAGCACAATCCCTAATCATTCAATTTATTTTTTCAAGAAAGAAATAGCTTTTGCTATAGGAGTTTAAAATGAAATCATTTACTGCAAAAACAGTAGAAGAAGCAACAAAATTAGCATCTGAAGAACTCGGTATTCCTGAAGATGATTTAGTTTTTAAAGTTCTCGAAGAGAAAAAAGGACTAATTTCTAAAAAAGCAGTTATCGAAGTTTATGAATTAACAGATGTTATTGATTTTGCTGAATCCTACATCAAAGATGTAATAGAATCTTTAGGCGTTGGAAAAGTTACCACTAAAACATCGCTTGAAGACGATATTATTCGTATTGAAATTGACTCAGATCACAATCCGATTTTAATTGGAAAAAATGGCGTTACATTGCAAGCCTTAAACGAAATTGCTAGATTAGCAGTTTCTGGAAAATTCCGTCGTCGTTTCCGTGTCTTATTAGACATCGGCGATTATAAAGACGCGAAATATTCAAGAGTTGCTTCTATCGCAAGAAGAACCGCGAAGGAAGTTCAAAAGACTAAAGTTGATGTAACACTTGATCCTATGCCATCGGATGAAAGAAGAATCGTACACAATGTTCTAACCAATTTCTCTAACATTAAAACCGAATCTTCTGGCGAAGGTCATAGAAGAGCAGTTACTATTAAATACGTTGAAGAATAGAGAGTTATCTCTCTATTTTCATATAGAATATGTTTGAAACAATTGTCGCATTAGCCACACCACCACTTAAGTCTGCTTTAGCGATTATACGCTTGTCAGGAGCGGATTGTTTTAAGGTTGTTTCAAAAATATTCACTAAAGAGCTAAAAACAGAAAACAACAAAGAAGTTTTGTTTGGTTATATCGTCGATGATAAAAAACAAATCGATCAAGTGGTGGTTTTAAAATATGTTTCGCCACATTCGTTTACTGGCGAAAATAGTGTTGAAATTATTAGCCATGGTTCACCGCTTATTGCTAATCAAATTATTCAGTTGTGTCTTAAAAACGGTGCGAGAATGGCCACTAACGGCGAATTCTCTTCACGAGCGTATCTAAACGGCAAGATTGATTTAGTTCAAGCGGAATCCATCAATGATTTGATAAACGCTACCACCACTGAAGGTCGCGATTTATCAATGGTTTCGTTAACTGGAGAAACATCCAAACTATTTAGACCTATCAAAGATAGAATCGCTGATTTATTAAGTCAAATAGAAGTTAATATTGATTATCCAGAATACGAAGATATCGAAGATGTAACTAAAGAACAAATTCTTAAAAAATGTTCTGAGATAATTAATGAAATCGATCAATTAATAAAAGATGGAGAAAAGACCAAAATCTTTAAGGAAGGTCTTAAAATCGCAATTGTTGGTAAACCAAACGTTGGTAAATCATCATTGCTAAACGCTTTAATCAAAGACGACAAAGCTATCGTTACTGATATAGCTGGTACAACACGCGATGTTGTTGAAGGCGATTTTAGTTTAAATGGTGTACCATGCCACTTATTTGATACCGCTGGAATTCGTGATTCAAAAGATACAATTGAAAAGATTGGTATTGAGAAATCTCAAAAAGCTATTAAAGATGCTGATTTAGTATTGTTTGTTGTTGATGAAACAGGTTTTGATGTCGATTTATATAGCCTTGTTAAAGATAAGAACCACATTGTGGTTACTAACAAAGCAGATTTGATTAAAAAACACGAAAAAGATAGTGTTTATATATCTGCTAAAAATAACGATATTGAACCATTAATTAAAAAGATTAAAGAAGTGTTTGGTATTGGTGAACTTACCGTTAAACCGTCCTTCAATAACACTAGACAATTAGGATTATTAAAGAATATCTCTTCATCATTAAAAGTTACTATTAGAGATGCAGAAGCTAATCAACCAATCGATTTAATTTCTGTTTCAATAATGGCCGCCTATAATTCTGCTTTAGAGTTATTAGGCGAAAGCAATAAAAACGATATTAGTGGCGAAATCTTCAAGAGATTTTGCGTTGGAAAATAATATGATTGATTCACATTGCCACATTAACGATCGCGTGTTTGTTGGTAAAGAAAAAGAATATGTTGAAGACTCTAAAAAAGAAGGAGTTGATACTTTTCTTGTTGTGGGATGTGATTTAAAAACATCTAAAGAAGCTGTGAGAATCACAAAAGAATTCGAAGGTTGCTATGCCGCTATCGGAATTCATCCTTCTGATTCTAAACACGCTGATAAAAACGATTTAGAAGAAATTGAAAAACTTGTTTACAACAACAAAGTTGTTGCGATTGGTGAAATTGGCTTAGATTTCTATTGGGATAAAGAAGAAAATA
>CAMYZF010000040.1 GCA_947303755.1 uncultured Erysipelotrichaceae bacterium
AACTCAAGGTGGTTCAATTAGAATCCATTCGATGCAAGGTAGATTGCGTAAATAAAAGAAAAGCTGCGAAACAAATCGCAGCTTTTATTCTCAATAAAACTATTTCGATAGATGACCGATTATCGATCTATTTCCGTTTGTGGAAATTAGAACAATAAACTCATATTTAGTGTCCTTATCAAGTGTTTTGATTAAATCGTGGTCAGAAATATTTGCGGGGATTAAGGTGCCGTTTGCATTATTGGTGAGATTACGGTAACCCAATCCTTCCATATTTGGTAAATCGGATGTGCAGGTAAATGCGTAGTTATGATCTTTTTCAAAGACGACTGATTCAAAACTATAAGCATATCCTGCAAATTCTGGGTGAATTTGTTTATAACTATCCGATATTTCTGTAGCGGCATAACCGGTATCAACATAACTTCCAGCGTCATATTCAAAGATTTTTGGAAGATAATTATCGCGGTTAGGATCTACTTCGTGATAGATGAAGGCATCACCAGAATAAGGCTGAACGCTTTGTGAATATGTAAAACTAGTGGAAATGGTGCTTTGAAGAATAACTTTTGGTTGCTCTAAAACGTTAAGTTCAAAATCGGTACTGATTGAATAAGAAATTGTTTCTGTATATTCAGTACAGGCCCAACCGATACTCTCTAAGTTTTGGAAAACAGTTTTACCTTTGGTTTGTTTTTCTACTGCGATAACGTTTTCATCTCCTGGAAGAAGGGGGTTAATAATGCGTTTATCTTCTGGGAACAAAGTTTCGGTGTACTCTTCAACGATTTCCGCCTCAGATTTAAGATAGGCAAACAGCTGTTTGGTATCACTTTCTTCTTGAGGTTTGATCTGATGACCTTCGAATAAAGAGTAGTATGGTTCGGTATTGATATTATTTGAAAAATAATTTGAGATACTATTGGTTTCAACAGCGATTCCGCTCTTAGTGTCTTCGATTGTGACATCAAGATCGTTATCTTTTGTTACTTCGCGTTCAATTAGTTCTTGATAACCAGCGTGTTCAGTATCGTCGAAGTCTTTAAACCAATATGATTTTCCGTATTCATTTTTCTCCACAGAACCAGCATTTTCTTTATTACCAGAATAAGTAGTGGTGGAAGCTTCTTTGATTAGATATCCAGAATAAATACTGATATCAATTTCATGAGTGTTTTCATAGTATAAGCCAGTCAAAGTTTCTCTTGGTGGATCAGCGATGATTTTGCCGAAAACATCATAGGTTGGATCGTAAGTAATATTCTTAGAATATTTAAATTGAATCAAGTTTGATTGATTCTCATAATGTTGACGGTAATAGTTGATCATAATTTTGCCATCAGGATCATCGATGACTTGATACTTACCGGTTTCGTTTTTCTTCGAACAAGCGGTTAAACCGATGGTAAGAGGAATGATTAAGAATAACAATTTATTAACTTTCATTTTCTTTTCCTCCTAACCAATAACCGCAACAGTGTAATCAGTGAACACCGTCATATCTGCATTTAAAACAATACGGAATGAGAATCTAGCTTTAGCTTTAACGTAGAACAGACCGCCAAATCCATAATCTCCTTCACGGTATCGAACAATATTGTTTGGACATTTATTGACTTTGATTTTATCAAATCCCCATTTTCTATAATTGGTTGGATCGGCAGGTGTTCCATCATAAAGCGAATAATAACCAACTTCTAATGTCACATCTTTGTAATACGCGTGACCATTGTATGTTTGGTCGGTAAGACGATAATAATCGTCATTGTTATCTAATTCAATCGATGTTCCTTCGTAAGTTATTACACCCTCATCGACATCAAATTGTGCGATTGACATTTTGATCGTGTTTTCAATTTGATAAGTTGGGATGTTTTCGCTTGGAACGTGATTCACATCGTATTCGAAAAGAGAAACGCTTTCTGTTTTAGCGATATCGATTGGATTTTCACTAGCTTTGCCATCGGCAGTGGTTAAATACGAAGTTAAGATTCTAGTGGAAATGTTTCTAACAGTCCAACCAATACCAAGAACTTCATCTTTGTAGAAGTCGATGACGTCTAAACGTTTTGTTTGTTTAACATATGATGTTTCTTGTTTTGAAGGAGTGATCTTCGATGATTCAATTTCAACTTTAGTTGAAGAATAATAACCAATGATATGCTGACTATCTTTGACGTATGTATTGTTAGACGAATAAGAAATAGAAACAATTGGTTCTCCCTCTTCATCTTTTGGAGCAGAAGTCTTTTCAATGGTTTTGACTAAATATTGATTCCAATTTGGTCCAATATTAGCGACGCTGGAGAAGTGTTCATAACCTTCTTCGGTTCCATAACGGGTGTAAGATACTCCATTGTTACTTGTAGTAACAGAATAAAGGACCGAATAATCGGTATCTTGTGGTTCACCTTCACGAGCCGGCTTAATGCCGAACCAAGAAATTCTTTTCTCACTTTGATTGCCAGTTGCAGTGTTATCGCCAAAATTAATCAGTGTGTCTGTGGTGGTGGTTTCATCAACGCAGTTTGAATAATAAAGAATCTCAGAATATTTAGAGGTTTGTTTACTGGTCGCGTATGAGGAAAATGCTCCAGTGTAGAAATAGGTATCATCGAGGATATCAATATAGTCGATACGAAGGGATGTGGTGTAGGAGAGGTTGTTATACGCTTCGTTAGCGACAAGCTTTGCTTCATTATCGGAAATGACTTCCAAATTATCACCGATGGTGAAAGGGTCGTACTCTGGATCTTGCGATTTGCTACAACCCGCCAGAAGCGGCAATGTAAGCGACAAAATCATTAATATTTTCTTTGTTTTCATGTTTTCCTCCTACCTATACTGCGTGTGTCTTAAATTCGAGATAACTAAATCAGTTATAATCGCAACATTTTCTTCGATGCTACCTTTATCGTAGACAACCCAGTTCATAAATGTTCCAAAAATTCCTGAGACTACGTACTCCACTATTATCTCATTTTTCAAAACCGGTTTTAAAGATTCTAATATGAAAGTCTTAATCTTTCTTAACTTAAAAGTTAAATAACCGGAGAGATTCTGGTCAGTTAAAATGATGCGATATAACTCGACATGCTCTCTAACAATTAAAAAGATTTTGTTGATAAGTTCTTTGAGTAATCTTCGGGATTGACGGGCTTTTAAATAGTCCGCCATATTAAAATCCGATAGTTCTTTAGTGAAGATTTCATCGATCAAAGTTTCAATAATTTGTTCTTTAGAATCATAATGAAGATAAATAGTATTTCTATTGACGTTAGCACGTCTAGCAATATCAATTATCTTGATGTTTTCGAAACCTTTTTCTTCTATTAAAGAAATAAACGCGTTTTTAATCGCTTCTTTAGTTTTAATTACTCTAAGATCTTCTTTCATAAGATAATAGGCATTTTATCATAAATGCACAATAATAGGCAAATGCACAAATCTGCCTATTGTTATATTTTGCGCATATACTAAAATCATTGTTGCGAAAAAGGAGAAACAAAAATGAACAAAATCGCTTTATTCGGTGATTCTACTTGTGATTTAACTCCAGAACTTAGAAAAGCTCGCGACATCGATTATGTCCGTATGCTCGTCAACTGGAAAGACAAAGACAAGAAGGATCACGAAATCTATGCTTCTTTAGATTGGGAAGTTCTCAGTCCAAAAGAATATTATGACTTAATGAGAAATGGTGCAGTTATCTTCACCTCCCAAGTCACTGAACAAGAATTCGATGAAAAATTCCTTCCTCACCTCAAAAAGGGTGAAGATATCTTATATATCGCTTGCTCATCCGCTTTATCAGCTTCTGGAAATTTAGCAGTTCGCTTAGCGAAAGAAAAATACGCTGCTCAATTCCCAAATTCCCGCATTGTCGTCGTGGATTCACTTTGCTCCTGCATGGGACAAGGATCTATGATCCTAAGAGCCGCTGATTTACGTGATGCAGGTAAGAGCATCGATGAAATCGCTGAATACATCACTAAAGAAAGACTTCACTTTAACCAAGCCGCAACCGTTGAAGATTTATCAACCCTTGCCAAACACGGCCGTGTTAAAGCTGCAAAAGCTTTCTTTGGAAATATCTTTGGTGTTAAACCAATCATCATTTCCGATGGAAGAGGTAATAACTACGCAGTTGAAAAAGCCAAAGGAAGAAGAAACGCTTTAGTTCGACTCGCTGAAATCGTCAAAGAAAGAGTTATTAAACCAGAAGATCAAATCTGTTATGTTTCACACGCTGATGCTAAACCAGAAGATGTGGAACTAGTGGTTTCCAAAATCAAAGAAATTGGCTTCAAAGATGTTGTCGTTGGTAACCTTGGACCAATCATCTCTGCCTCCTGCGGACCTGCTACCTTCGGTATTTATTACTACGGTCAAGAAGAAACCAGGATTGGTGAATAATCATGATTTTGAACAAATTAAATGGTGAACAATTTAAAGAATTAGTTACTAATGGTGCCAGAAATCTTCGTTTAAATATCGAAGAAGTTGACTCCCTTAACGTTTTCCCTGTCCCCGATGGGGACACCGGAACCAACATGACTAGAACCATTGAAGGCGGTATCGATGCTGTCAAATCAATGAACGAAAAGAATCTAGGCGTGTTAGGAAAAGCGTTATCTAAAGGCATGCTTTTAGGCGCGAGAGGAAACTCTGGTGTTATTCTTTCGCAAATCTTCCGTGGTATTTGCCGTGGATTTGAAGGCAAAGAAGAAGTCAACGCTCTAGAACTTGCTGAAGCCTATAAGATTGGTGTTAAGCAAGCTTATGGTGCGGTTGTCACACCAGTTGAAGGAACTATTCTTACCGTCTTCAGAGAGGCGACCGAATCTGCCTCCAAGATTGTTACAAAAGATTCTACAATCAACGAATTCTTTGAAGAACACTTAAAACAAGCAAGCATTTCTTTAAAGAAAACCATCGATTTATTACCCGTCTTAAAAGAAGCTGGAGTCATTGACTCTGGTGGTGCTGGTTATGTTTATATCGTCAAAGGTATTGTCAAATATCTTGATGGTGAAAAGATCGAACAAGAATTATCTTCAACCTCTGATAATAAACAAGAAGCTGCCCCAATCGATTTCTCAGCCTTTGGAGCGGACGATATTCTTCAATTCGGTTACTGCACTGAATTTATTCTCCGACTTCAAAATTCCAAAGTTAATGTCGAGGAATTCGATGTTCAAACTATCATCGATAATTTGAATGAAGAAGATATCGCTGGTGATTCTATCGTTGCCTTAAAAGACGGAGACGTCATTAAAGTGCACGTGCACACCAAGGAACCAGGCTTAGTGCTCCATAAAATGCGTAAGTATGGTGAATTCTTAACCACTAAGATTGAGAATATGGCCTTACAACACAATGAGAATCTTTCCGAAGAAGAACATTCTCAAAAGAAGATGGAACACAAGAAATACGCCATCGTCGCAGTTGCTCAAGGAGCAGGTATCAAAGAACAATTCGAAGCTTTCGGGGTTGATGTGGTGGTCTCTGGCAATCAGACTATGAACCCATCCACTGAAGACTTCATCAGAGCCTTCAAACAAGTTGATGCAGACAATATTATTGTCTTCCCAAATAATAAGAACATTATTATGGCCGCCAAACAAGCTGCCCAATTATACAAGGGCGCGAATGTGAAAATTGCACCAAGCAATTCTATCCCACAATGTTATAGCGCACTCACGATGTTAGACTTCTCCAGTGATGATTTAACTCTCATCATGGGTAACTTTAATGAAGCAATTAGAAATGTTGTAACTGTTGAAATTACCACAGCGATTAGATCTACACGTGTCCATGGTGTTATCATTCACAAGAATGACCATATGGGTATCGTTAATGGCAAAATCGTCTTCTCTGGCAGAATGAAAAACAGAATCGTCTATGATGTCCTTCGTAAAATCAAAGACATCAAAGATAAACAAGTCGTTACCATAATTTATGGTAAAGACGTCACTGAAGACGAAAAAGTTAAAAATATGCAGATGCTTAAAGCCCGATTCCCGTACCTTGAATTTGGCGCAATCGATGGTGGACAAGCCGTCTACAAATACTTGATCGCCGTTGAATAAAACAAATACCAACCATAAAGCAATTTAAAAAATATGGTTGGTTTTTTTATTCTTATATGGACGCATAGTGTATAATAGACACGTACAAACTAGGCAAAGGATTTACATTATGAAAAGATTACGAGTTCTATCCTTGTTACCTGCTCTTCTTTTAGCGTCCTGCTCAAAAGTTGATTATTCAGGAACATACGAATTTAGATTAGGTAAGACTGATGGAAGCCATTTAGCAGTTTCCGCTACGTTGACTAACGACGATTATCAAGTTGAAGGCACAAAGAAGATGTCTATCACTGCAGATTTAGGTGCAGAGATGTCTCCAACCGCCATTATTGAACAATATGGAGAAGAATTTCCACTTCTTGAACCATTTATCGATATCGTCACCGATGAAATCGCAGGCATAAAAGAAATTCCTTTGTACTACAGTGTGCTTAACCAAAAAGACGCAAAACGCGGTTATAAATTATCACTTGGCTCAGATTTTGCTGTGCAAAAAGTTGCAGAGCTCAAAGAAAAATATCCGATAGTTAAAGAGTTATTGGACCTTTTCGATATCGATGAAACCAGATTCCGTTTAGAGCCAGAAATAGTCCGCTACTATGTAGGAGCGTATGTTGACTCTAAAACTCTTACATTTGAAATGCCGGTTTCTTTGGAAGATTTAGAAATGCAAAAATTCTGGTACGGAAAATCTAATAAGATCACCAATGATTATGTTAGTCGACTCCCTGGCGCTCAAGGCGATGAAAGATTTGGAACTCATCCAAAAGTCGTAACCGATGTTCAAGGAAAAGTCACCAGCAGTGAAGTTGAAGAAACAAACAAGCTTTTTGAAAAAGAATTCTCGAACACTCCAATCGTTGATGAAGGTGGCAACAAAATTGCCGTCTTAGCCCAAGATGAAGTCGAGGGTAAAAAAGTTTTAAGATGTCATTTAACTTCAACAGATACAGAAATAACTTATCCACACTTAGTAGAGGGATTTGTCTATACAAGAGTCAAGTATGGAAAATATGAACACAAACAAGCAATCAAATTCAAAGTAAGTGCTGACGGCTCAGCCGTTGTTGCTAACAACGACAAAACCGGAAGAGATGAAGGATTTATCGATGATAATGATACTGAATTTAGATTCATAGATACCATTCAAGCCCCTTATGAATTCCGCGATTTCCACACTGTTAACGTAGGATTAACTAAGATTTAATATGCCAGATAAAGACGAATTAATTATTGACGTAAATCATCTCACTAAAGACTATGGCTATGGTCGTGGTGTTTTCGATGTATCTATTCAAGTTCATAGAGGTGAATGTTATGGATACTTAGGCCCAAATGGAGCAGGAAAATCCACAACTATTAGACATATCATGGGTTTTTCGAAACCTATGAAAGGTTCGGTTAAATTATTTGGTATCGATACTTTCGGTCATACAGATGAAATCCTAGATCGAGTTGGTTATCTTCCTGGCGAACCATCAATCCCACAGGGATTAAATGGATGGGGATTCATCAAAATGATGCAAGGAATGCGCAAGGAAGTTAACGAAGAAAGACTCAAATATCTTTTAGATTTGTTTAAGCTTGATCCGTCTCCAATGGTTAAGGAAATGTCTCTAGGAGACAAACGTAAATTGGCGGTTGTTGCCGCGTTTATGAACGACCCAGACATCTTGATTCTTGATGAACCAACCAGCGGTCTAGATCCATTAATGCAGCAAATCTTCATCAAATTCATTATTAATGAAAAGAAGAGAGGTAAAACAATTTTACTTTCTTCTCACATCTTCGCGGAAGTTGAAGCGACATGCGATAAGGTTTCAATCATCAAAGATGGAAAACACGTTTCTTCATTTAACGCGGCAGATCTAAAGAAGATTGACACAAAGGTTTATATTCTACGCTTCAAAGACAAAGAGAATATGGATAAATATATCTCCAGTTGCCCGTTTGAAGTGGTGGAGAATATTCCAGAAAGATTAACTTTGACAATTAAATTCCAAACCAAGGATTATCAGAAATTTATTTCTTCGGTCATGGGCATTAAATTACATACGTTTGCAGAAAGACCATTCACTCTTCAGGATTATTTCATGTCCTTTTATAAAGAAGAGAAAACATTTGGTGGTCTTGGTGGCGTTGTAGGAAATGAGAAATAATTATGATTGAGAAAGAATTATTCAAACACGCGCCAAAACTAGCGAACTTCAAAGAAGAAGAAATCGAAATTGAAGTCAATCATATCGTAAAAGATTACGGAAACAATCGTGGTTTATTTGATATATCTTTCGTTGTTCCTAAAGGAAAAACATTTGGATATTGCGGCACAAATGGTGCAGGTAAGACTACAACTATAAGACACATCATGGGCTTTTTAAAACCCGATAGTGGTTTTGTGAAAGTTAAAGGTTTAGATGCTTGGAAACAATCTGAAGAAATTAAAAAATATATTGGTTATCTTCCGGGCGAAATTGCCTTCTCACCCCTTGAGACTGGTAGTGATTTCTTAAAAGCCCAAGCAGAACTCTTAGATTTAAGCGATATGTCTAAGGCTGAAAGAATGATTAACATTCTTCAATTAGACCCAACCGCAAACCTTAAACGCATGTCCAAAGGCATGAAACAAAAGACAGCGTTAGTCGCGGCCTTCATGCATTCTCCAGAAATCATCTTATTAGATGAACCAACAACCGGTCTAGATCCTCTTATGAGAGATGCGTTTATCAATCTCATAAAAGAAGAGAAAGCTCGTGGGGCGACAATCATCATGTCAAACCATATGTTTGATGAACTTGAAGAAACATGTGATTATGTCGGATTCATCAAAGATGGCAAGATTGTGGATATTGTTGATCTAGAAGAGATACATAATAGGCCGTATCGAGAATATCAAATAACCTTTGAATCTAAAAAAGACTTCGAAGCGGTGGACGCGAGTCCGGTTGAAATCTTAGAGAAGCGGCCCGAGACATTAACTTACGTGGTAAGAGTACCGAATGAAAAGATCGATGGAATGTTCAGGGAACTACACAAATTCAAGGTCACTCTTATAAAAGAGATTCAATACACATTAGAAAAATACTTCATGGAAAACATTGCGAAAGGAGAAGAAAAAGATGAATAAATTAGCGAGAAAAGAAATTATATCTAAACCACTTTTCAAACAATCCATAAAATCCAACTTTCTTTTATGGCTTATCCTTTCGTTGGGAAGTATGGGCATCTTTGTTCTTATTAATTTAGTTGTGGGCACAAGAACCATCTTCTCAAACATCGATATGAACTCTGTTCAAGCCTACGTTAAAGATGAAGGTTTGAATTGGCTTCAAATCCTTGGTCTTCTTGAACAGATGGGATTCTCTTTAAGTAGAATTCAAACCATGTCTCAAATTGACCTTAACTCTGTTATGAACGATCTTGTTTACAAGATTGCTGGTGTTTTACTTCCAATGATTTACGTCATGATCACTTGTAACAAGTTAATCGCCTCACAAGTTAGCGATGGTTCAATGGCGTATATTTTATCCACTCCAACAAACCGTAAAACAGTTGTGAGAACTCAGTATTTGTTTATGATCGCCTCACTTGTTGCGATGTATTTAATTATCACCATTGGCGCATACGCTTCTGGTGCAGTAGGTTATTTTATAACCAAACCAAACAATATTAACTTTGGAACATTTACCTTACGAACTCTTCTATATTGCTTAGGATCGTTTATGGCGATGTTCGCATTAACCGGTATTTGCTTTGGAGCATCTTGCTGGTTTAACAAATCCAACAATTCGACAGCCGTTGGTGGTGGAGCTTGTGTCTTAGCCTTCCTTTGCTGTATTTTAGGACTCTTTGGTAACAAAGTATTCGTTTCCGTAGGTGTTGGCGTCCAAGCTATGAGCGTCTTCAACTATTTAACCATTTACACTTTAATCGATACTGAATCGATGAGTAATTTCGCTAAATACGTTACAGGCGCATATGGTGGAGTTATGTCCATCTCCTGGTTATGGGAAATCGGCATCCTATTTGCAATAGGCGTCACCTTAACCTTTGTTGGTGGATTTAGATTTATTAAAAAAGACTTACCACTTTAATA
>CAMYZF010000041.1 GCA_947303755.1 uncultured Erysipelotrichaceae bacterium
TACGGGATTCGAACCCATGAATGTATGCGTGAAAGGCATATGAGTTAAGCCACTTCTCCAACGGGCCATTTAGTGGCGCCCTCTGTAGGACTCGAACCTACGACCTACTGATTAACAGTCAGCCGCTCTAACCAACTGAGCTAAGAAGGCTTAGCGCAATAAATGTTATCAAATACAATCAGTAAAAACAATAACAATTAATATTATTTTAATTGAGCGGAAATTGCGCCTAATAAATCTCCGACAGTTACAAGATTTGACATATCGACATCATCGAAGTGAACATCGTATTCCTCTTCAAGTTTAAGAAGCAATTCAACGACATCTAAGCTGTCTAAACCAAGCTCAGTTAATTTCATTTCTTCGGAAACAGAATCTTTATGAGCAACTTCTGCTAAACGTTGTTTAATTTCTTCGATTTTATTCATAATCCAACCATCCTTGTCGCTAGATAGTTTAACACTTTTTAATATGGCTTCAAATCTCTTCTCAAAATCACCCTAGAGACAAGATGATTTCAAGAAGGGATTCTCCCCTTCTTTTTTCTTCTTTAGTAATGATATGAAATATCTTGATTTGCTAGACCACTTGGCATGTAGTTGGTGGCAATCGCATTTTCCATCTGTTCTTGAACAGTTTCAGCAGATCCTTTGAAGGTTGAGATCAAAATACCTGCGACTGCACCAAAAACGGCGATGACGAGAAGAATTCCAAGTAATTGTCCTTTAATTTCTCCCATACTAACTCCTTTCTATCTAAGAATAGTAACCAATCACCACAGAACGGATGATGGTTATTTCCATAGGTTTATTAGACATCACCCATGGGTTATATTCGCGGCTGATTTTGAATTCGTAAACCGAACCAAGCATAGGCGTCTCATCTCCGATCGCCTCAATCACTCCACCACTTTGGTTGTAAACGTAGTTTGTAATTTCCTCGTCTATTCCTCCGCGAGTGGAAATAAGATTTGCAGCCGTAACACTCACTGCATCTAGATTTGTGTATATCATTTGAACGGATATTAAATCCGCTGCAAAAATAAAAAGCTGAGCAACAAATAATAAAGATAAAATTAATCCTGCTTTATAAGCCATGCATCATCTCTCCTAATATTGAAATAATTCCCATGGTCACCAAAGTGATCAAATATGCAGATCCGATTAAAGCGGATACGGTGAGATTTGCTAAACCTTTATCTTTCGCGTTCAATCTTTCTTTTTGAAGTGTTTCCGAAAATTTATCATAGATAAGTTCGAATTGAACAAGATGATTTGAATCAGAACCATCATCGATAATTTGATAGACTGATACCATCATTTCTTCCACTAAAAGATTGTTGAACTCTTTAGCAAAGCGAATAAATGGTTCTACGCTTTTATCTTCATCGATTTCATCTACGAGTTTTTGTAGCATCTCCCTTAAAGAAGCGTTTGCGAAATTAATCATTTCTTTTAAAGCAACATAAACATTGAAACCATTCTTGAGATAGATTCTAAAAAATGCGAAGAGATTGACGAATTCAAGCAAATCATTTTGCCTTCTTTTATCTTCAATGCCTTTGTAGCGGCTAACATAGAAGAAAGTAAAACCAAGAAGAGTAACTCCCATAATCGCGAATAAAAACCACATCTTGCTTAGTAAAGCCGCGACAGTAAAACCAATCGCCAAAGCTAAGACAATAATGATGTAACGAATCAATTCTTTCTTGAAAGAAATATTTAGTCTAATCAATCGTTCTTTAAGTCTATTCATTTATTGTGTCCTCCTTAATTGTTAAAGAAGTGAATTGAAGTAAAAACAAATGAGAACTGACCAAAAACAAAAGATAGAAAAGCGTCAGAAACACGACGAAGATTGGAAGCTTTAGCATTTGAAAATAAAAGGATGACAAAGCGAATCTAAGAAAGACCACTATCATAAATGATAAAATCCATAAAATAATATATTCGACAAGATGTCTTTTTGATACGGAGGTTGTTTCATTTAAATCCTTTTCAACTCTGGTGCATTCTCGAACAAGTCCTTCAGAAATATTTAAGATACTACCTCCTTGTTCTTGATATAAATTGATAATGTTTAGAAACATCTTATACATACCAAGGTTAAAGTATTGTCTAAGAAATTTAAGTCTCTCAATGATGGTCATATTTTCAATTTCGTTGGTTTCTTCAAGCATAGCTTTTGGAGCGAGTCTTAAACCACTTGCATAAGCTTCATCATAAGAATCTTTAACAGACAAAGAAATCACAAAAGAATTTATAAAGTTATAGCAGGCATGAATCTCTTCAACTCTATAGATATATGCTTTAACTTTTTTACGCATATATATGAAATAATATGCAAGATATACTGTTGCTATTATAAGTGGTATATAAAAGAGATTCGTGACTAATAAACCACTTAAAGAAATGATAATAATTGAAATAAGAAAAGTGAGATCAATCTTTTTCATTTTTGATACCTCTTTCATAGATTAATTGGAATTCTTTGTTTTCATTGATGAACGCTATTTTGGAGACATAGCGTTGAACTTTGTTGTTTTTGGATATATTGCGTTCAAGATAAACGTAATAATCTAGGTGCTCATAAATATCGCTTAAAACATCCTCGGCTTTTTCATCTTGATTAGCCATTTGAACTAAACGAAGTATACGGTGAGGAATGGCTTCAACGCTTCTAGCGTGTAAAGTGGTGATAATGGGATGCCCACTCATAACAGCGTTTAAAGCATCGGCCATTTCTTTGCTTCTTGATTCTGCTACCACAATCCAATCAGGATTATTTCTTAAAGCGTTTTTTATTAATTCTTCAGCATTTCCTTTTGGAATTGTTGGAGATATTTGCCAACTAGTGACGTCTAAATTTTCATTAAAACGGACATAATCTAGCTCTTGAATATTGTCGATAATGATTACTCTTGAAAAATCAGGAAGATGAGAAATCAAATACTTCTGAAGCTCGGTTTTTCCTGAACCAGTTGGCCCTGCAATGACAATTGATTTATTATGTTTAATCGCGTTTAACAAAATCTCTTTTGCTTTTTTATCCATAAAGCTTTTATCGTCTTCGATATGATTTTTCTTTGAGCCAATTCGAATCGCAAAAGAAAAGGTTTTATCATCCCCCACTCGAACTATCGAGGAATGTTGGGCGTTAATCCTATACTTCGAAATTGAAAAATCTAGTGTCGGTGTTGTATAAGAAAATTGTCTTTCTGATAAATTGGCGATTTGTCTAACAAAATCAGATGCTTCTTCAGAAGTAATTTTAATATCTGATTTCTTACGACCTAAAAGATTATCCATATAAAATATGGACACACCGTTATAAGAGATATCTGTAATAGTCTCGATATCTAATAACGGTTTAAGAAACGAATTTTCAATAAACGCTAATAATCTTTCATTCATAATTTTGATTGATGTAGAAGATTTTTCCTTTCTTATAATGGAATAAATAATTGATATCGCATTCCAAAGAGATTTTTACTGCGCTGCAATACTTACTTAAACAAACAGATTCGTCCTCCTCGTTTATGTAGTTGATTTTGGCCTGATAATGAGTCACATACCTCGTAAGATTTTCTTCTAAATAATTCGCAACATAGGTTTCTAAAACATCTTTTTTAAAGTAAGGCTCCACTATGACATTATTTTCATCGGTTAGAGCAACTGAGCTTTCTAACACTCCTCGATACATCGTTAGAAAAGTGCGATTCACTCCCGAATAGGCGATAGCGCCCATTGAAAAGTTGAATAAAGTTGCAAATATAACTGCGAAGAAAATTAGGTATTCCATCAGTGTCCAATACTCTTTCCAACACTCATATCAGCTTCAGCATCTCGAGAGTTGAGACAATATTCATAATCTCTGCAATTCCCAAATATTTTACGTCCTGTATGAACAGTAAACTCATAATGAAAACTCATGAGATTTGCTCCAATATTATCGGCAGCAAGAATGACCAAATATGTCTCTTCTTCTTTTGTAGTTAATGGGAAATACAAATTATCGGTTTGCGTATAGCCATTAAGTGGTTTGGTAGACATTTCACATGTTAAAGGATCCACATAATAGTCATTAGTTTTTTCAAATAGATAAGTTGTAGTAGGTGTTTTAGTAATTTTTAAAGGTAGTTGTACTTTTGTATTGTTTATAACGGATGTACCAAAGTTTGAAAAATGAGTCCCATTTGTATCGATATACATCCTAGGGTTTTCGCAAAATAATGGATTACCGCAACCACTATTATAAGAAAATGTAAAATGATTCAAATTAAGAGGTTCACCAGGGTTTAGATAAATATCACTAACGCAATCTTGAACTTTCAAAGTCTCCTTTACAAATTTCACACCAGTGGCTGGCTTATAAAGACAAATATTATTATTGGACGTCCAAATTTGATTCTCTTGATTTACATAACAGTTTTTAAATGAGTAATAAGGCATATCAATATTGACTTGGTCAAAGCCATAATCAGATGAGAGTTCAAATATAAATGAATTTTGTTCATTGAATACTGACGTATAAGCTTGATGATAGGAATATTCTATTGTTTGATATTTTTTAGCTAAGCTAAAAGAAGCTATTTCAGTATCTTCTGTAACACTATCAGATATAACAAGAATTCTAAGGGAAGCGGGAGTAGATGGTTTCTCTTTGAAAGAGGCTTTGATTTTAACTCTACTTAAATCACCGGTTCTTTTTAACGGTTCAAAACTAATGTAATCAATCACTCCTTTATATTTGTAATCTAAATCAGCCGATATGTCTGGCGTGTTTGGGGTAAAAGGAATAATCGCGAGAGAAAATAGTAAGACTGGTAACGCACTCATAGATTAAAAGCCTCCGTAAATGCTTTGATCGCAAAATAACGATCACGGTAATAAGTGGATTTAGAATAATGCTTTGTCCACCACAATTCGTTATGCTTACCTGTAAAAAATTCATTAACAAGCAAATCGCGATATTTCTTATCTAATTTTGCTAAAGTAGTTTTAACGCTCGCGACATAATGCGCAGCTACGTTAAGTTGTTTACGCGCTCCTGAAGAAAAGGCAATCTTAAGCCTAGGATGTTTTAGATAGTCCAAATAACGAACTGAAACCTTTAGCATTTCTTCATATCTAGTTAAGGAATTGTCTTTTGAATTTCTGCCCATAGTTTTTCCTCGCCTTCACTATACTTATTACGGGCCGAATTCAAAAAAAGTTCGAAATTGGTGAATTTTTTTACAAAGAAACATTTTTATATTTGTTAAAAACGAATATAATAATTCCATGATTATTTTATGTGGCGCTTCCGCCAGCGGCAAAACTGTTACAGCCTTAGAACTTCAAAAAAAGTATGGTTTAAGTAAGGCAATTACCACCACAACTAGAGAAAAAAGAGTCGGTGAAGAAAATGGACGTGAATATTTTTTCATTTCCAAAGAAGAATTTAAGAAAAGACTTGCTGAAAACAAGTTTGTTGAATATAGCATCTACAACGATAACTATTATGGCTGTGGAGTGGATCAAGTCGCCGATGATAAAGTAGTTGTATTAGATCCAAACGGACTTCATAGCTTTAAAAAACTCAAAAATAAAAACGTCGTCACCTTCCTTTTAATCGCGGATGAAAACGTTAGAAGAGAAAGAATGATCTCCCGTGGAGATAAAAAGGAAAATATTAAGCAAAGATTAGATAACGATGTTGTCGACTTTGCCTTAGACAAAATTGGCGAAGTTGATTTCGTCATCAAAACAGCGGACAAAACTATTGAAGAAACCGCTGATTTAATCTACGACTGTTATAAAAAGAAAATCGCCTAATTATTGACGATTTCTTTAGTAGCGAGCTCAAGCGGCTCGTTTTTTATTTTTTCTAATTTACACTTAACAATTTTCGGGTATCCAATAAGATGGAAAAAGCCTCGTGGGCAAGTCATATCTAAATCACCAAAATCTTGTTTAGTTGCCGCAATAAGCGTGCAAATCGCGGATTTTTCGGCAGAATTCGCGAAGATCGTCATAAACCATCTACCCGCTTTTTTAAACCAATTTTTATATGAAGTTCCGTCATTACAGAAGATGTTAGTTTTCGCTAAACCTGGATGAGTTAAAACCACTTCTAAATCAGGATATTTGGCTTTGAGATTACCAGCCAAACAATGATCAAAATATTTGGAAACATTGTAGGACTTCACTTGTCCTTTTTTGCGAGTTAGTAAATGCTTTTCAAAATGTTTCGTATGGCCGAAATGTCTAACGATACTAGAAGTCACCACCACTCTTTTGATTTTATTATTCTTAAATGATGTTTCAAGTTTCTCTAAAAGATAGTAAACACCAATGTAGTTTGTGCCCACCGTTAGTGGATAACCATCTTTTGTGACGCTTCCGTTTTTAGGATGATAAATACCTGCGTTAAGCACTAAACAATCGATATCTCTATCTTTGATAGAGTTTGCAAATTCTTCTATCGAAGAAAAGTCGGCTTGATCATATTTTAAAATCTCAATATCTCCGTCTTTAAATTCTTTGAGAAATTCTTCTTTGGTCTTATTGGCTTTTTCAATGTTACGGCAGGCCATAACGACCTTCGCCCCTTCATAAAGAAGTTGCCTTGAGCATTCTAAACCAAGTCCACTAGTGGCCCCAGTAATAACAAAAATCTTACCAGTTTGTTTCTGGACATGTTTATTTATAAACGACAGATATCTCATTGTTTTTTACGACCCACTTTAACAATTATTTTTTCAACAGTAAACTCCGTTACATCAGTAACTTCAACACTTAAATTCTTATATTTAAATTTGTCTCCAACTTTCGCGAAGGCATGTAGACTATCTAAAACCCAACCGCCTACCGAGGTATAATCAACATCCTCAGGCATTTCGACTTTGACTAAATCAAAGAAGTCTTCAATGTTAAGGGAGCCATCCACTAAATATTGGTTTCGTTTAATCTTACGATAAGATTCTTGAATCTTATCAGTTTCATCCCACATCTCACCAACAAGCTCTTCTAAGATATCTTCCATGGTGAGTAAACCATCCGTTCCACCAAATTCATCTTTAACGATAACGACATGGTTTTTGCTCTTCTTCATGAGTTTTAAGATTTCCGAAATACCCATGGATCGAGGCACGAATTGAGCGTCATACATAAGTGAAGCAAAATTAACTGGTTTACTGGCAAGCATACTTCTTAATACAGCTTTAGTAGGAAGCATACCAATAATGTTGTCAATACTTCCTTTATACAAAGGAATACGAGAATGTTTAAATAATTCATCACTTGATAGATATTTCTTTTGGTCTTCTTCAATATCGATCGCAAAAATATCCACACGTGGAGTCATGATTTCATAAGCTTCAGTTTCTTTAAAAGCGATCGCTGATTTAAGAAGTTCACTTTGATCTTCATCAATGACACCTTCTTCTTCAATCGATTCCACCATTTCTTCAAGTTCTTCATCGCTAACGGCATTTTCTTTCTTTTTGGAAATGAAAAGAGAAGCGATTAATCTTCCTAAATGAGAAGTCACAAAAATGAACGGGAAGAAGATGATTTGGAAAAAACTAACTGGATAAGCAAAGATCTTTGCTAAGGAGAATGAGTAGGCTCTACCAATTACCTTTGGTAAAATCTCACCAAAGATAAGCAAGATTAAAACAAAGATTAAGGGCGCAACCGCGCTAACTACGTCATTATCAGGGAACCAGATTCTTACTAAAACCGCTAAAAGTGATGTCGCCGCGATATTAACTAAGTTATTTGAGAATAATATCGTCGTGATAGTCGTGTTATATCTTTCCGCGTGTTTTAAAGCGAGCTTGCTACGTTTCGATTTTCTAGAATCTTTCTTTAGACGAAGTTGATTGACCGATGCATAAACCATGTCTGAGCAGGAAAATAAGCCCGAGAAGACCACTAAAACGATGATGGCGATAATTAATAATGTATCCATTATTTCTTACCTCCTTTTAGAGGTTCGGCGATTTTACCGACTAATTCCTCTAAAACATCTTCCATAGTGATTAAGCCAACGACTTTATCATCGGATTTAACGATTGCGATATGAGTGTGATGCTTTTTAAAGCCTTCAAGCATATCGTCAAGTTTAATTTTTGTTGATACGTAGTATGGCTTTTGTAAGCTTGATAAAACTGGGAAGTTTGGATTTTCTAAATATGATTGGATATATGATTTAACGTGAAGAATACCAACAATCTTATCGATTGAACCATAACACACCGGGATTCTAGTAAACTGTGTAGAAAGAATAGCCTCATTTAATTTATCTTTAGATAAACCTTTGATATCGATATAGAAAATCTTATTACGTTTAGTTAAGACTTCTTTAACGGATGTATCAGTGAAATCAAGCGAAGCGTAAATAATATCGGATTCGTTTTCTTCAATTAAATCTTTCTTTTCTAAATCTTCGACAACATTGGTGAAATCTTCCTCAGTCATCATGTTGTCGTGTTTGGCCTTAAATAATTTGTTCACCAAGCGTGTGAGTAAAGAAAAAATATAAATTAAAGGAAATAATAAATAATATAATCCAGTCGCGATATAAACATTATTTGAGGCAACCTTTTCTGGCATCGCCCTAGCAATCATCTTCGGTACCATATCGCAGAAGATATAGACGATAAAAGTCATGATCGCCGTAGAGATTAAAGAAATGATTGTCTCACTTTGAATCGATGAAAAGATTTGGAAAAACAATATCGCTGATATTGTCGAGATAATTACACTAGAAATGTTATAGCCTAGTAAGGCCATAATTAAAGTGCGATCAAAACGCTCATAGGTTTTGAGAATTAATTTCGCTTTTTTATTACCTTCATCCGCTTGAACACGGATTTTAAATTTATTTAAGCAAGCATAGGCTGTCTCAGTTGATGAACAAAAGGCACTGAAGACAATTAAGATGACAATGATGGCTATATACAGCCACGATAGAGGATCTTCCATTAAATTAGCAATATTCTCCTATTAATATAGGATTTTAACATATACGCGCGAATATGCAAAATAAGAAAAAAGGAGAACCATTTGATTCTCCTTAATTAAATTATAAATAATTTATTTAATCTCTTTGACCCAGTTATGAGCGACAACTTCTTTTTGGACTAAGCCATCTTTTGCCATAGCGTCTGCAACGAGTTGTTTTGCTCTACGAACTGAAAGTCCGGATTTAACTTTGAAGACGAGAGGAATTTCTCTATAAATGCCTTTGTGACCAGCATTTGCAAGTGGCATCTTGCTATCTTTATAATCCTTTGGATTAAGAGCAAAATAGAGTTTTAAGGCCTTACCTGCAATGGTGATTTTGACATATGTCTTGGTGTGTAAACGGAAGGTATCACCACTATTGGAAATACGGGATTTAACACCATAGGCAAGAATATCACTCTTTAACTCATTAAAGTTAGCTTTTAATTCTGGTTCAGCAGCATGGATTCTCACTTGGAAAGGAATGCGAATAATCTTTTTGTGTTCCTTTGGTGCTGCTGGAGCTGGTTCAACTGGACCGCGGCGTTTGTTTTTGAACATGCCAAGTTCATTAATCATCTTCTCATAATAAGCTTCTTCGTATTTGCGCATAACAATGCCTCCTATTCATCAGCCAACTTCTCACGATTAAGACATGGAAGTTGCTCTTTCATTCTTTTGTAATAAGCTTTCTTAGCTCTGACGCTTTCTTTCAAACCACGTGCAAGAACTTCATCTTCTTCTTCGCGTAATTTGTCAGTTTCATCAAGTTCTCTGATAATATCACGGTAATATCTACCAAGTTCAGCTTCTCTAGAAGCTTCGATTAAACGGAACAACGCTAATTCTTGAGCGAGTTCTTCGTGATAATCAACTTTCTTTGGAGCTTCTTTTTGGTTTAAAACTGGGAGTTCTTTAGCTAAACGAATCTTGTATTCTTCTTCAGATTCTTCTTTTGCTTCTTCGTTTAGAACTGGAAGTTCTTTAGCTAAACGAGCGATATATTTTTCACGATCTTCTGGAGTTTCTAAGACTTGAGCTTTTAAAGCTGGGAGTTCTTTAGAAAGTCTAGCGATGTATTCTTCTTCGCTTTCACCAGCATCAAGATTTTGTTCCTTAAGAACAGGGAGTTCTCTGGAGAGTCTTCTTACATACTCTTCATGAGTTTCTCCAT
>CAMYZF010000042.1 GCA_947303755.1 uncultured Erysipelotrichaceae bacterium
AATTTAATCATTGGGAGCTAGGCGTGACCTGGCTGAGAGTGTTCTTGTTTGAGAACTGACCGAACCTGATCTAGGTAATGCTAGCGGAGGTACGTATTTAAGTGTATTTTCCGCTATGAAAGGCGGATTTTTTTATGGAAAAGGTTGAGCAAAAAAGAAGTTGGAAAGATATCTTGATCAAATATCTTCCTTTAATTTTTACTTTAACTATTGTTTTAGCAATTGGTTTAAGTATGATTGGACCATTCTTCGATATTCGTTTAAAAGCGGATGGTCAAAAGATTGATACATTTTATCGTTTGACAGATTTATTGTTCACTTCACCAGCAGGAACAACTATTCAAGTACTATTTATAGTAACTTATCTAGTTCTACCACTTGTTGCGTGTGGCTTTATTTTCTTAGGAAAGCTTCACAATAATTTCTATGTAGTCGCTATACTTCTATTTTTATTAATTGCGATCACATGCATTTTAACTAACGATGTTGTGGCTACTTCTTTAGCTGAAACAACTGGCGATAATTATTCAACACATGGAGTTCATTTCTGCTTTGTTCTTCCGATCATCGTTTTCTTTGTTGCGGGCACCGCAGTATTAATACTTGCTTCAAGAAATATTACAATCACTGTTTCTGATTTAACTGAAATGGGAATTTTGGTTGGCTTGGCCCTTGCTCTTAACTTTGTTAAGATTGTTCAATTTAGCACCGGTGGTTCAATCAATTTCCAAATGCTTCCACTTTTCATTTTGGCGTTAAGAAAAGGACCACTTAAAGGTTTCATTGGAGCGGGTATTGCCTATGGGTTAATTTCTTGTATCACTGATGGCTATGGAATCGCAACTTATCCATTTGATTATTTAATTGGTTTTGGTTCGGCCTGTGTTTTAGGTTTCTTCACTAAATATATTTTTGGAGAAGACCAAACCACATATAACCTAAAAGGATTATTGTTCTTATTCTTTGGTGGACTAATTTCTACTTTTATTAGATATGTTGGTGGTTGTGCATCTTCGATGATTATATATGGATATACACTTCTTCCAGCCATGTCGTATAACTTGATCTATGTTTCAGTTTCTGGAGCGATTGGCATTGCTGTAATAATGGGAATCTATGGACCATTTATTAAAGTAAATAGACGTTTCCCGTCTAATAGTAATAAAAGTTCTACATAATATTTTCATTTTCATATACAATTTATTTACTTATAAATAGGTGAACATATGGAAAACGAAATCAAAACTAACGAAGTAGAAAAAGTCGAAGAAGAAAAGATTGAAGAGGTTGCTCCTGTTGAAGAGAAACCGGTCGAAGTTGAACCAATTTCTTATTCGGCAAAAGAATTGGAAAACATTGAAGAGGCTCGAAAAGACTTCTTAAAAATTTATAAAACTCAAAACACATTTAAGTGGATTGTCTCTTTTATTGCAATCGCTGCAATCATTGTCGGTTGTATTGTTGTTCCTAACTTAGGTTTAGGAAATACCGGCCTTATTATCATGATTGTTACTTTAGTAACTGCTCTTGCAGCAACCATCCTTTATACAGTGTTTGCTCGTAAATATATCAACAAAAAAATGCATGCTTACTTTGATTATTTCTATGAGAACACAAATAACTATGTTTTTGGTGATAGCGTTAAAGATATCAAAATGCCATTCCCAGGTAAGATTCAAGACGAAGCTTTCTTAGATAACAATTTATACAAAGAAGTTGTTAGTGTGGGAAGTAGAGGTCTCACCGAATTTGTTTACGAAGATGTTCCAGTCGCAGTCGCCGATTGTGCTGGTCAAGTTAGAAAAGAAAAAAGATTATACCCATGCTTTGTTGGTAAATATGTATATTCAGCCTCGAATTACAAATACGATGAGCCACTTTATATTTATTTTAAAGGCGATAAACGCGCCTTGCCTCCAACTAATTTAGAAGGCATCAAGGATGTTTTAGAAGATAAGAAGATGATTGTTTATTCAAACAACGGAGAATGGAAAAAAGTTCTAACAGCTGATGTTAAAAAGATTTTAACTTCTATTTCTATGAATAAAGAATTAGTTGACTTAGCGGTCTCGCTTCAAAAAGGAAGAATCTTCGTTTGCATGGGTTATGATGATCCACTTATGGTTCTTCCACTTCAAAATCAATTCGATCCAAAACCAACTGAACTATATAAGAAAGATATCGCAAAAGTTTTGAAGCTTGTTAAGGAGTTTAATAAATAATGTTTTCTTTGAAAAGAAAATGGATTATTATCCAGGCTTATAAACATAACGAAGAGCTTCATCGTGAATGGTCGCATTCCTATGTTTTAGAAGATAACGATGATTATTTTATCGCGGTTTCAATTCGCGCTTCTGTCATCGAATCTGATGGTCGTAAGTGGCATACCAAAGAACCAGCGATATTTGTCTTGCCAAAAAACAAATGGTTCAACGTTATCGCAATGCTTAAAGAAGATGGAGTGTCTTATTATGTAAACATTGCTTCTCCAGCTTTGTATGACAAAGGTTTTATCAAATATATAGACTATGATTTAGACATTAAACTATACGGAGATGGCACAACTAGACTTTTAGATGTCAGCGAATATCGTAAACACGCCGAAGAGCAAGGATATCCCGAAGATATCAAAGCCATCTTACAAAAATCAGTCGATAACGTTTATGACCTTATCCAAAATAAAAAATTCCCGTTTTCAGACGAGAAAGTTAAAAAATATTACGAACAGTTTTTGAAAGAAACTTCAACTAATTAATTTATAGACGCGGTTTGCCTCATCAATCAAAGGTTGGATGCGTCTTTTTTTGTTCTCGTAACTTACAGCATCACCAATTACAAAGATATTTTTTGAAGCGGAAAAATCGTTTGGATTAACTTTGAAAAACGCTCCATCTTTTTCAAGTGGAAAATCTGGAACTTCAGCAATATTTCCGTAGTTGACTAAAATGAAATCAACGGCAATTTCCAAATATTTTGGTTCGTTTTCTTCACTTACTACTTCGCGGATCGTGATTGATTTTGCTTTATTATTTTCAATGTTTATATGGTCTGGAACAAACGGCAAATGAACTTTTAAATTATGACAGTCTTTGATCGTATTTGCGTTGCCTCTAAATTCCGTTCTACGATGAATCAATGAAACATTATCTGAAATTTTTGAAAGATGTTTTGCCCAGTCTAATGCTGAGTCTCCCCCACCGAAAATAGCGACCTTTTTATCTTTTAAAAATGAGAAGTCATCTAACTTATAAAGAATGTTTTTGGCTTCAGATTCTTTTTCTACTCCAAGTGGTCTAGGAGTGGAACTACCAAGTCCGGAACAAACGATTAGGTTGTCACAGGTGTATTCATTGTTTGCTTTTACGATAATTGGACTTCCTGGAATAATCTCTTTAACCTTATTGTTTAAACAGATTTTGCGTTCATCAAGTTTACTTATTAAAAAAGATATATAGTCTTTAGCCTTTATTACTTCGATACCTGAAATATCGACAATATCTTTTTCCGGATATAGCTTTACTAATTGTCCGCCTAAAATTTCAGTTGCTTCTAAAAGAAGATAATCCTTTTTATCTTTTTCAAGGAGCGAAGCAAAATAAAGTCCGGCCGGACCTCCACCAACGATAATGGTGCTGACATGTTTTTGCATAAAATAATTATAAAATAATATTTTTCTTTTGCTATAATATATCGGGACAAAACTATGTTGAAATATAAAACTATTTCAAAAAGCGCAGATGAAACTCGCCAAATAGCAGCTAAATTGATTAGACTATTAGACGTTGGCGATGTTGTTTTACTTACAGGCGATTTAGGCGCGGGTAAAACCACATTTGTTTCAGGCGCTTTAAACGAACTTGGTTATAAAGACCACGTTGTTTCTCCAACCTTCAATATTCTCAAATGTTATTTTGAGGTTAACCCAAATATCTATCATATAGATGCTTATCGTCTTGAAGATCAAAATATCGATATCGGACTAGAAGAATATATTGAAGGAAATGGTATTTGTTTTATTGAGTGGCCAAAGTTTATTGAACCACTTATCCCGATGAGACATTTAGAAATTTCTCTAAAGAGAATAGGCGATAATGAACGCGAAATCGTTCTTATTGATCAAAACGATTTTTATAAAGACATTATTAAGTCTTTTGAAGGTAAATGATGTATCAGCTATTGCTTGATAGTTCAAACATCTATTTAGCGGTGGGCCTTTCCAAGAATGGAAAGGTTATCGACTCTATTTTTTATAATGCCTGGCAAAGACAAAGTGAACTCATGGTCAATGAAATTGATAATATCTTAAAAAGAAACAAAATTGATAAGAAAGAATTGGATGCGGTTGTCGTTGGTATAGGTCCTGGATCGTACACGGGTGTGCGTATCGGCGTTACAATTGCGAAAACTATCGCGTATGCTCTCAGGATTAGCGTCTACGCGAAGAGCTCATTGTCGCTTCTTAAATATAAGAGCGAACCAACTATTTGCTTGTTTAATGCTAGATCAAATCGTTCCTATTTTGCTGTTTACGAAGGCGATAAAGTTTTAGAAAAAGATTGTGTCTTGACTAACGAAGAGGTTCTTGACTTCATCGCCAAACATCCTGATTACAAACTAGCAGGTGACACCAAACAAATTGGTAAACAATCCGTTGAATTAGATGTCTTGTCTAACTTAGCGAGTTTTAAAGAAGATGAAAGAGTAGATAATATCTTCCTTTTAAATCCACTTTATTTGAAGGATCTTTTGAAATGATTATTAGAGAAGCAACTTTAAATGATTTTCAAACAGTTAACGAGATTGAGAAATCTTGTTTTGTTGAGCCTTATAACGAAGAACATCTTCTTTATGAATTTAAAGAAAATCCTCTAAATAAGATCTTAGTGGTAGAAGATGATAACAATGTTATCGGTTTTATAAATTTCATGATTACATTTAATTCCGCGACAATCACTCAAGTTGCGGTTATTCCTGAATATCGTAAAAAAGGAATCGCAACCAAGCTATTAAAAGAGATGGAAAAAACTTTTCCAAAAGATATCGATGATGTTGTTGAAAACATTACGTTAGAAGTCAGGAAAAGCAATTTTGCCGCAATTAAGTTATATGAGAAAGACGGCTACGAGTTAGTCGTAGAGAAAAAACATTATTACAAAGATGGCGAAGACGCCTTATATATGGTTAAGAGGTTATTATGTCGATAATTCTAGGTATTGAATCAAGTTGTGATGAAACTTCAATTGCCATTATCAAAGATGGTGAACTTTTAAGCAATGTCGTCGCCACCCAAATTGAGATGCATCAAAAGTTCGGCGGAGTTATGCCTGAACTCGCATCAAGATTACATTGTGAGAACGCTTTGTTTGTTTTAGATGAAGCACTTAAAAAAGCCGACATTTCGTTAGAGGAAGTTGATGCTTTTGCTTTCACTCGTGGCCCTGGTTTAATTGGTGCTCTTCACATCGGCATGCAAGTCGCAAAAACACTTGCGATGCTTTATGATAAGCCACTCATTCCCGTTCACCATTTAGCAGGTCATATTTATGCAAACGAATTCGTAAAACCTCTGCAATTCCCGCTTCTTTCAATTGTTGTTTCTGGCGGAAACACTGAATTTGTTTACATGAAAGAAGATATGGATTTTGAGATTATTGGTGAGACCAAAGATGATGCGATCGGGGAGTGTTTTGATAAAGTCGCTAGAACTCTTGGTCTACCTTATCCAGGCGGTATTCCAATCGACAAATTATCAAAAGAAGGTAAACACACTTATACCCTTCCATTCCCGCTTCATGATGATAGTTTGAATTTTTCTTATTCAGGACTAAAGACCGCTGTTATTAATTTGGTAAACAATGAGAAGGCAAGGGGTAATGAGATTCGCGTTGCGGATCTTTGCAAGTCATTTCAAGATGTTGCAATCTCAATGATTATGGATCGACTCGATAAAGCTTTGAGTCGATATGAGATTAAACAAGTCGTTTTGGCAGGTGGTGTATCTGCAAACTCATACTTAAGAGAACAAATGCATCAACGCTTAGATAACACAGATATTGACTTGATCGTTCCGCCTATTTGGTGTACGACGGATAATGCAGCGATGATTGTTCGTTTAGCCGAACATTTATGGAAATTAGGAGTGGTTGCTCCAAAGACAATTTCATGCGACCCTAACTGGCGCATAGATAAATATAAAACATTTTAGATAACAGTATTTTACTGTTTTGCTATAATGTTAAAGATGACTGAGAGGAAAATATATGGATTATCAAGGTGTAACAATTGCCGACTTATATATGTTGGTGCATTCTAATGACGAAGAATATAAAAAGATCCTTTCTTCACTTAAAGAAGTTTTTGTTGAAGGTTGGGTTAGAACAAACCGCGATAATGGATCGATTGGTTTTATCGCTTTAAACGATGGAACTTGCTTTAAAAACTGCCAACTCGTCTATGACGAGAAGGTTGTTTCAGATTATAAAACTCTCTCTCACGTTAATACAGGCGCTGCTGTTGCGGTTAAAGGAAAATTGATTCTTACCCCAAATGGAAAACAACCATTTGAAATCAATGTTGATGATTTCCAAGTGGTCGGAGAAGTTGCAGAAGATTATCCTCTTCAAAAGAAAGCACACTCTTTAGAGTTCTTAAGAGAGATTGCTCATCTTAGACCAAGAGCAAATACATTCAACGCTGTCTTTAGAATGAGAAATGCTATGTCGATGGCGATTCACGAATTCTTCCAATCCGAAGGATTCATGTATGTTCACACTCCAATTATTACCGGAAATGATGCTGAAGGTGCTGGCAATACATTTGGAATTTATACAAACGACAAAAATCCAAAAACAGATTTCTTTGGTAAAGAAGTCGCCTTAACTGTTTCTGGTCAATTACATGTTGAACCATTTGCGTTAGCTTTTAGAGACGTCTATACATTTGGCCCTACCTTTAGAGCAGAACATTCAAATACAACTAGACATGCTTCTGAGTTCTGGATGATTGAACCAGAATTAGCGTTCGCAGATTTGAATGACGACATGGATTGCATCGAAGCTTGTATCAAACATTGCATTGACGTTGCGCTCCACGAATGTCCAGATGAAATGGATTTCTTCAATAACTTCATCGACAAATCTTTGAAGGATAGATTGCATCATGTTTTGCATTCAGAATTCAAACGTTTAACCTACACTGAAGCGATTGAAGAACTTAAAAAGGCCCAGCAAAACGGCCACAAATTTGAGAATAACAACATTTTCTGGGGTATGGATTTACAATCAGAACATGAACGTTATATCACTGAGCAAGTTATTGAAGGACCTGTCTTTGTAACAGATTATCCAAAAGAAATGAAGGCCTTCTATATGAGACAAAATGATGATGGAAAAACTGTTGCAGCTTGTGACCTTCTTGTTCCATATGTCGGTGAGCTCGTAGGCGGTTCCCAAAGAGAAGAACGTTACGACGTTTTGAAAAAGAGAATGGAAGAAGTTGGATGTCTAAAAGGTCTCGAATGGTACCTTGATACAAGAAAATATGGTGGATGTCCACACGCTGGATTTGGTATCGGCTTTGATCGTTTGCTTATGTACGTTACCGGAATTCAAAACATTCGTGATGTTCAACCATTCCCAAGAACTTCAGATAAGATAAAATATTAGTATGGAAGACAATAAACAAAATTTAGAAGACGTTTCTCCGGAAGCGTTAAAAGCTCAGAAAGAACAAAAAAGCCGAAATCGTATTTTCGGGCTTTTCGTCATTATTGATTTAGTTTTATTTGGTATTCTTCTTTATGAAATAATCGCGCTCGCGATGCGCTCGTAATTATTCAGGATTAATTGGTGAAGACGGTGGAGTTACATTCTCCATCGTTTTTCTAAATGCTTTCTTTGAAAGAACATAGATTCTATATGCTCTAGCAATATAGCCTTGAACTTCGAAAACAAACCACGCTCCACCAACAGTCATAGCTGGAACAAAAATATATGAAACCCAAGCTTCGCCAGAGAAGTGTGGAGTGGAAACAAGTTTTGGCCAGGTGATTGTGAAACCTTCTGCGCTTGATTTATAAAATACCGACCAGTCATGGACGAAGAACAAGGTATTGAAACCAGTCTTTTCATAATCCCAAATGTTATATGACCAGTTTTTAGTGAATAAACAATTGAGTAAATAAATGGTTAAGGCTGTAAGCATGATTAAGAATGGGATCCAAGCGTGCTTGAAGAGTACTCTCCAATTCTTTCTAATACCAAATAATAAGAGTTTTCTTTCAGAAGTTATTACTCCTGCTTCCACAACATCATGAAGCATATCATCGGCTTTAGAACCTTGGAATCTCATGATTTTTCTAACTAATACACCGATATAGCCCGCTACTACGAACAATAAAATGACTAGCAAAAGAAGAACGATGATTAGTCGCTTGTCGTTTTCAGTTAACTTAATAAGAGTTACCATCATCCATCTCCTCTATCGTGTTTTCATAAGTATCTTCATTTGTAGTTTCGGTTGGAACTACTTCTGGAGCACCTTGTTGAGCGTACATATTTTGAGCAATTTGCATCGATGATTGAGCAATCGCATTCGCTAAAGTTTGGGTTGGGTCTTGATTCTTAACTTGTTCTCTTTCCATTAAGATTCGTTTGGCTTCAACATCTTCTGGAAGATCACCTAAAGGTGTACCGCCCATGAAGAAAACAATGACCGATCTGATCGCCATATAAATGAATATAATTATGCAGTAAGCAGCGTATAACGCTAGGACCAAAATAATAAGTGGTAAGAGCACCACATATAACAAACCTTGTAAGAATATTTTGATGAATCCGAGCATATGATATCTATTTTTATTGTATCTTTTCTTTTTTCTTATTCAAGTAAGAAAACACAATAGATATCACACAAATACATAACGGAGAAAAGCCAACGAGCAACATTTGTGATGCTTCTTTGAGATATTGTTGGACTAAAGCGATAAGAACAACATTTAAAACAAGTGGAATTCCATATGCGATAAGTCTTAAATATTTGCCTTCGACGAAAACACCAATAACGATGTAGACCGCAAAATAAATTGAGATGACTAAAAATAGATAAGCTAGATCAAGTAAAACAAAGTAGAAAGGAATGATTAAGAG
>CAMYZF010000043.1 GCA_947303755.1 uncultured Erysipelotrichaceae bacterium
ATAATTGATTTAAAATGCACATCCTCAATCACAGAACAGCACATAAGACAAATTCTGGCCTATCATTATCTTTCAACAAAAAGAAGTGATCTCAATATTAAAAAGCTGATTGTTTACGATGCTCCAACAGGAAAATCGATTACAATTAACTTATAAATCATCATTTTCCCTTATGGGAACATTTTCATCAATCTTTGGTTTTGTTAGCTTATACGCTTTTAAACTCCACAATAAAGAGAAGACTGTATAGATCGCACAAGGAATCATCGACCAATAATTCCAGGATAATAGATCAGTTAGCCAGAAGATAACAATAATCAAGAAGCTCATATGAGCAGGCACCAGATACTTTTTAAATAAATATCTAAATTCATAGCCGTGCATAAAGAAGACAATCCAGGATAAAAGGATCAAACCCATGCCTGTATGAGTCAAAACTTGCCAAGAAAGGAACCTG
This sequence comes from uncultured Erysipelotrichaceae bacterium, assembly GCA_947303755.1. GTDB lineage: Bacteria > Bacillota_I > Bacilli_A > RFN20 > CAG-826 > Fiminaster. Next base: position 458 of record CAMYZF010000043.1, read on the forward strand.
AGAAGGATTCCATAATCATTGGAAAATAGTAAAGTGAGTGTGAGGAACGCTGCGAACGAAAAAATGGAAATCAGAGCGAACAAAAGATAACGACCTCGGTACAATTCTTGAGGGATTTTTTTGACAGGTCTAATGAAAAAATAGACGAGTAGTGGGGCCAACGCAAAAAAGCAAATGACGAAAGAATAAATCGAGTAATAATTGATCATCGCAAATATTATAACTCATAGGATAAAAATGAGTAGAAAATCGTTAAAATCGTCAAAATATTTAGTAGATAATTAGTAGATTTAATACACAAAATTTTTGTGGATAAGCCACTGTCAAACCTCAATTTTGCTGATTTTCTATTTTGTTATTTTCCTAATTTATTTCGATTAATACTTTCTTTTTTATACTTTGGTTAACATAATGGACATTATGCGAAGTTTGTTATTTTTGTCTCTTTCCACAAAAGTGATGAAAATAAAAGCGCACCTTTTTGATGCGCTCTTAATTCTTTCTTATTTTTCCTACTTTTTTGCGAGGATTTGATCTAGGCTAACACGTTCTCTTTCCTCTCTAGAAAAGACATTGATTATAACGTGATAAGCGTCTATTAGCATCCATCCAGACTCAGGAGTTCCTTCGATATGGTTGATGGCAATTTTCTTCTTGGACAATTCCTCTTCAACGATCTCGCAAAGAGCGTTTAATTGACGAATATTGCCCGCTGTAGCGAGGACATAATACTCTGCGAAAGGTGTTCTTTCTTTAACATCGATGACCGAAACATCTTCAGCCTTATGTTCTTCAAGAATCTTTTTGACTAAGGTAACGACTTTATCCATTTTTATTCTCCTATGTATTGCTTAAAGCAAGCGTCTGTAAGTTTGTTGGTTATGTCTTTAGCGTGTCCAAGCAGATATTTTTTGTTATCCACTAAAGTGTCGATGAAACCTTGATACCAATCTTTTAAGCAAGAATTGATTAGCCAAGTGGAATCGAATTGTCTTGTTGGTTCAATTTTATCTGAAGCATACACCACCATTCCGATTCTTTTCATGTTTGAATTTCCAGTACAGTGGAATTTAATAGCTTCTAAAATCTCTTCATCTTTGATACCAAAATCCTTTTTAGCGATATATTCACCAATAAATTGGTGATAAGCGAATTTTGGAAGATCAACATATTCTGGATAATGTTTCTTCATAAACACCACCGCATCTTCCTTATCACATTTAGATGTTTTACCAACATCATGAAGAATCGCAGCAATGTAATATCTTTCTGGTTCTTCTAGATTATTCACCACCGCTATTTTATAAGCTAGTCTAGCGACTTGAATCGAATGAGAAAGTCTTTGAGGAGTTACATATTTCGCAATCTTTCCAACAAAATAGAGTTTATTATCTTCAATGTAGTTCACTACTTCAAATGGTAAATCGAAAGATTTAAGTTCACGAATATCGCTGCTTGAGACTTCTCCAGATTCTTCGTAATCTAAAGATTCCATCTTAAAAGCTTTGATATTTTCTTCGCTAAGTTTAAATCCTGGACGAGATGAGAAGATGATGGTGACTAATTTAGATATCTCCACCGCATCTTTCCATTTTTCGAATTGATTTACTTGATCGGCACCAATTAGGAAATAAAGATTATCCTTTGGATATTTTTCTTTAAAGTATTTAACCGTATCAATTGAATAATTGATATCATCTTCTTTTTGAACCTCGTAAAGAGATATTTCATAAGAAAAATCAACGTTTTTAAGCGCTAATTCAAGCATATCCTTACGATATGAAATATCCGTTAAAGGTTCTTTCCACCTTGGGGATTTATTTGGTACAAATATCACTTTAGCGGAATATTTCTTCGCAGCAAAAGAAGCAATACGAAGATGCCCATTATGAATTGGGTCGAAGGTTCCACCAAAGATAATATAATTCATTATTTACGATCAATTTTTGGTCTAGAGTTATAAATCGATACGCCCATTGGGACATAAATTCTAAAGGTTTGGCCTTTAGCAAGGAAATTGAACCAACCTAAACCTTGGATACCGATATCGCGGTAATTGGATTCGGTAACTTTGATTTCAAAGACATCAAGGTCTTTAACGCTTTTAATTTTGGAGCAATATGGTTTAACAGCTTTCTTAGAGATAGCTTTAACAAAGTTTTCTTCGCATTTTTTATTAGAATGGCGTTTGAATTGCATTGCTTCGCTGAAATAGCAACGAAGTTGAGTACGTTTGCCTTCAACGAGTTCAATAAAGGCCATACCACCAAAATATAAGACTTCGTCTTCTCTAATGGTGATGTCGGTATATTCAACTGGTTTAGTAACGTAAACTTTCTTGGTGTTAGCTGCGTCTAAGCCATATAAAACTGAGTTGTTATATGGAATATCTGGAATTTCATAAAGAGTTGTCTTAGAAGACATTGGAAGTTGTAATACACGTGAGCCTGTACCTGGGTAGATTTCAGATACGATATTGCTTTGTGATAAGTTTTTATAAACTCTGATGAATGAATCGATAAGAGTTGTCTTACCAGCAAGTTTTGAACCAATGATGTATACATCTTTACCGTTTTTGAGTTCGTAGATTTGCGCGATGATTGTGTGTGCTGTGTCATCATCGAAGGCGTTCGCAAGAGCGATATTATCTTTCTCGACGTGTACACCTTCTGCACGGAAACGGTGCGCAACATATTCACGAGTTTCTTCCTCGTTTGTGCCCTTAGGCATGAGGTCGTATTTGTTCGCGACGACAAGAATGTTCATTCCAGAAATAAGTTCATTGATTTTATGAGAAAAGCTAGCTTCAAAGGAGAATAAGTTAATGACATAAACGAGTAATGCGTCTTTCTTTTTCGCATCTTTAACAATAGTTAAAATATCATCACTAACGACAGGTTCATTGGTCTTAGGTTGGAATCTTTCCATTTCGAAACATTTGTTACAGAAAAGGAAGTTTTGAGAACCATTTTCTAAGACTTCTTTGTTAATGTAGCCTTCTTTAGTTGGATCGCTGCTTTGTAAAACTGCACCGCAGTTATAGCATCTTCTGATTTGGGAAATTTGTGACATTATAGACTCCTCCAATCTCTAAGTAAGTTTTTTCTCATAAGTTTTCGTCGTATTGGTCTATCAAATAGACGATTGAAATGGGTCGTTGGTTGATCCTCTTTAACTATTTTATCAGTTAAAACCGTCTTAATACCAGCACGATTTCCACAAGGGATATCTGTGACAGTCTGGTCCCCAATCATCATTGAGGTTGATAAATCAATATTATATTCCTTCGCTTTAGCGAGTAGTTTTTTCGCGAACGGCTTTCTAATTGAGGAGATAAATCTCACTCCTAAAGCTTCTGCATAAGTCGTTACTCTTGTTCCTGTGTTATTAGAAACGATGACCATTTCAATGCCTTCTTTTGAAAGTCTTTCTTTCAAATCGAAAACACGTTTTGACGGGGTCTTGGTTCTATATGAATCAAGAGTGTTATCTAAATCCACTAGGAGAGTCTTTACGTTTTCTTTTTTGTAGAAACTCACATCAATTTCAAATATTGATGAAGCATGAGCGTAAGGAACATTGATTTTCGACATGCTTATATTATAGTCATTTTTTAGGAAAGTAATAACTTTTCTAACTAAAAATATAAAGACAAGCATGAAAAAACGCCCGCAAATGGGGCGAATTTTCGTTTGTTTTTAGTCAATATCGTCATCGAATATGGAGATTTGAGTGTAGCCTTTATCCGGCTCTTTTTCGGTCTCAATTGCTTCCTTTTCGACTAGCGATTCACTCTCCTCTTTTTTGACGATTGGATCAGGAGAAATTATCGCATGAGACACTGTATCTTTTTTGATGTATTCCGACCCCTCGACAAATGGGATTTCGAGACGATTTTTCTTCGCCATTTCAATCGTTGAATGAGCGTAATAATCCATCGGGGTTAAGTGATAGTCATCGACGACAATTTCCACCATTTCTTTTAGATTATTTAAGATTCTGATTTTGGTTGGTTCGTCTTTAGAATCTGCTAGTTTAACATAAACTAGTTTATGTTCGTCAGACTTAAATGACTTGAACACTTGAGATGATTTTCCTAAACGAGTGACGAGTTCAGTCTTTCTAACATCGTAGATTCTTACGCAGCCTTTATCAGTCACCAAAATTGCTTTTCCTTCGACCTTATCTTTTTCAAAAGCAAGGAGGTTAACAATACTTTGATTTCCAAGCTTTGCGAAACCTTTAACACCACCGCTTTTCATACCGGCAAGTGGGAGTTCGTTTTCGTTATACATAACTGCGTTTCCATCGCTGGAGAAAAGTTGCAAGTTAGAGTCGCCAGTTGTAAAGGCAACATCGACAACTTCGTCATCTCCAAGTAATTTCATACAAGTTAATGGCTTAGAATAACGAATAACTTGGAAATTATCTAAACTTAAACGTTTAATTTGTCCGTGTTTTGACACTAAAACGAAGAATAAATCATTTTTAAACTTCTCTAATGCGTAGGCACGCACTATTTTTTCATTAGGATTTAAATTAACGAGGTAATTGATGTGTTTACCTTCTTGTAACCATTTTGTTTCTTGGATCTCATGAACTGGAATGTAAAGGAAATTACCAAGATTTGTAAAACAGACCAAATAATCGGTTGTCATGACTTTTCCAAGATAAACACAAGCATCACCGTCTTTCATGCCAGGAAGAGCGTTATCTCCACTAGAACGATAAGATTTAATGGTTGAGTATTTGATATAGCCATCACGAGAAACAGCGACCATAACTTCTTCTTTGTTAATGAGGTCACGTTTATCGATTGTGCCAGTATCTTCTTTTTCAACAATCTGGGTTTTTCTATCTTGACCGTATTTTTTGGCGATTTCTTTTAAGTCAGAGATAAGAAGTTTATTGAGTTTATTTCTATCGGAAAGAATTCCTTTTAGGAATTCGATAGTCTCTTCTAAGGACTTTTTCTCGTTTTGCAAGGTTGTGATGTCAGTGTTGGACAACTTATAAAGTTGTAACATGACGATCGCTTCGGATTGTGGCTCAGAAAATCCGTACTTTTCTTGCAAATTCTTCTTAGCATCGGCTTTATCCTTCGATTTTCGAATGGTTTCCACAACTTCATCAACAATTGAGATAGCTTTGATTAAACCATTGACGATATCTAGACGAGCTTCAGACTTATTTAAATCATGGTTAGAACGACGAGTGATGACGTCGACTTGATGGTCGATATAATTGTCAACAAAATCGAGGATATTCATCGTCTTTGGAGAGCCGTTTACAATCGCGACCATATTCGCAGAATAGCTAGTTCTTAAAGATGATTTAGTCATCAAATATTGATGTATAACATCAATCTTGGCATCTTTTTTTACTTCGATAACGATTCTTAAACCGTTTCGATCTGACTCATCACGGACTTCAGCAATGCCTGGCAAAACGTTGTTGTGACGAAGCATATCAATCTCGTGAACGAGGTCAATTTTTAAGGTTTTATAAGGTATTTCGGTAACGACAATTTTCTTCTCTTTTGGAGTGTCGATAATTTCGGTTTTTGACGCGACTTCGATACGTCCACGACCAGTTAAATAGATGTCTTGAAGACCATTTGATTTGTAAATCAAACCACCGGTTGGAAAATCGGGACCTTTGATAAATTCCATGAGGTCAAGAGGTTCCACTCTAACGTGATTGATACGATAAATGATTGCTTCAATAACCTCTTTGAGGTTATGAGTTGGAATTTCTGTTGCCATACCAACAGCGATACCTTCAGTTCCGTTAACAAGTAAGTTCGGGAATCTAGCAGGCAAAGCAACTGGTTCAAAGTTTTCATCATCAAATGTCAAAGACATTTCGATAGTATCTTTATCGATATCACGAACCATTTCTTCGGCAATTTGACTCAATCTTGCTTCAGTATAACGGTAAGCAGCTGGACCATCACCATCGATTGAACCATTATTTCCTTGGAAGTCGATTAATGGTGCGTTTACCTTCCAAGTTTGACTCATTCTCACTAACGCTTCGTAGATAGAAGAGTCACCGTGTGGGTGATATTTTCCCATGACTGCACCAACGGTGTGAGCACACTTTCTTGTTGGACGGTTAAAGATGTTACCATCTTTATACATCGCATAAATGATACGTCTTTGGACTGGTTTTAAACCATCGCGAGCATCTGGAATTGCACGATCTTGAATGACATATTTTGCATAAGTCGCAAAACGGTCAGACATGATTTCTTCCATTGTCTCGTTATGGATATTTTCGATTATTTCTTCGACTGGGGCGTTAACTTTTTTTGCCATATTATTTCACCTCGTCTACAAATGAGTCAACTTCGTTGAAGTTAATATTTTCTTCAATCCATTGACGTCTAACTTGGGCATCATTACCCATTAATGTATTTAATCTTTGTTCGGCAACTAAAGCATCTTCAATTGTGACTTTTAAGAGTTGTCTTCTTCTTGGATCCATGGTTGTCTCCCAAAGTTGTTCAGCGTTCATTTCTCCTAAACCTTTGTAGCGGCCAACCTTATATCCAGCACCGATTTCTTTTTTAGCTTTTTCTAAATCGTTGTCGTCCCAAGCGTATCTATAAATCATTTTATGATTTACTTCTTTATAAACACGGTATAAAGGAGGCATTGCTACAAAGAGTTTTCCCTTCAAAATAAGAGGTCTCATGTAGTTATAGAAAAAGGTGATTAAAAGGGTTTGAATATGTGCACCATCAGTATCAGCGTCCGTCATAATGATGACTTTCCCATAATGGGAGTTATCGGCATTAAATGTTTCTTTAACACCTGCACCAATTGTGTTGATCATTGTTGCACATTCTTCATTTTTAAGGGTTTTTTCAACTGGAATGCCAAAAGTATTTAGTGGTTTACCACGTAGTGGTAAGATTGCTTGATGCATTCTATCACGGCTACTTTTCGCTGTTCCACCAGCAGAATCGCCCTCAACGATGAATAATTCGTTTTTATCATAATCTTTGCTCGTTGCAGGTGTTAATTTGTCGGATAAAACAATATCTTGTTTTATAGTTCTTTTACTTCTAGCCTCATCTTTGGCTTTTCGGGCCGCAACACGTGCAGTTTGAGCATCGATACATTTCTTGATTAAATTAACTGCGAACTCTTTGTGTTCGTTAAGATAATAACTAAAGTTATTATAAACAAAGTTAGTTAAGATTGGTAAAGCTTCAGGAGTTCCTAATTTTTGCTTAGTTTGTCCTTCGTATTCGAGCTTTGCTTCAGGAATTTTTAAAGAAATTACTGCAGTTAAACCTTCGCGAATATCGCTACCTTCAAGTTTAGTTTTTCCTTTTAACAAGGAATTTTCTTCTGCGTAGTCGTTAACTGCTTTGGTGATACCTGCTCTAAAACCTTGTTCATGAGTACCACCATCTCTAGTACGAACATTGTTAGCGTATGAATAAATATTTTCACCATAATCTTGATAAGCATATTGCATAGCAATATCAATCTTGATTGTGTTATCTTCTCCTTCAAAAGAAAGGATGTCTCCAAGAACATTTTTGTTAGCTTGAAGATCACGTATATAAGCCTTGATTCCGTCCTCATAACAAAACTCCATTTTTTCTTGAGTTTTTTCAACAAAAAGGGAGAATTTTACACCTTTTAAAAGATAGGCACTTTCCTTGATGTGATTAGCGATGATTTCTGGTTTGAATTCAGTCGTTGAGAAGATGCGAGAATCAGGCATGAATCTCACTAAGGTACCATGCTTCTTGGTATTACCAAGAACTTCAAGAGGTGTCACAAGTTTTCCACCGTCTTCAAATCTTAAATGGTTAATTTGTCCATTTCTAAAAACGGTCACATCGCAATACGTTGAGAGGGCATTTGTAACGGCTGCACCAACACCATGTAGGCCAGCGCTGGAGGTATAAACTTTAGAAGTAAATTTACCACCTGAATGCAAAGTTGAGAAAATTAATTGAACGGCAGGCATACCGGTCTGTCGATGTATATCGACAGGAATTCCTCTTCCTTCGTCTTCAACAGATAAAGCGCCATCTTTGTGGATGGTGATTTTGATTTCTTTTCCGAAGCCACTTAATGCTTCATCAACTGCGTTATCGAGTACTTCCCAAGCGAGGTGATGAAGACCACCTTGGTTAGTAGATCCGATGTACATTGCCGGTCTTTTTCTAACACCAGCAAGGCCTTCTAAAATTTCAATATCAGCAGCAGTATATGATGTTTTTGGATCGTTTTTTGCCATTGACTATATTACCTTTTCTCAATTTCTAAAAATTGATTATAGCAAAATAGTAATTGAAAAGATAACCACTTTTTTTGTATGATATTTGAGCAAGATTGGAGAAAAAATATGGATATTATTTTATATAATATAATCATCGGTTTATCGACATTTTTAATAGGTTATTTTTTTGGTTCAATTCCTACCGGAGTTGTACTTTGTAAACTCATTTATCATAAAGATCCACGACTTGAAGGATCAAAAAATTCAGGTGGCACAAACGTCGGAAGACTGTTCGGAAAAAAGATGGGAATTTTAGTCATCGTTCTAGATATGATCAAGACCGTCATTCCCCTAATTGCTGTCTGGTTAGTCTTCAAATTTTCTCCACTTCAAGCAACTTTCGAAG
>CAMYZF010000044.1 GCA_947303755.1 uncultured Erysipelotrichaceae bacterium
CTTAGCCACTGGCGAACTCGTTAAGAAGGGTGAAGCTGTTGGTATTATGGCCGCTCAATCAATTGGTGAACCAGGTACCCAATTAACAATGCGTACCTTCCATACTGGTGGTGTTGCTGGTAGCGATATTACTCAAGGTCTTCCAAGGGTTCAAGAGCTTGTTGAAGCTCGTACGCCTAAAGGTGAAGCTCTCATTTCTAGAATCTCTGGTAAAGTAAGCTCCATTAAAGAAGATGGTGGTCGCTATTACATTACCGTTTCTAACGATATTGATAATGAAGAACACGTCTCCACTTATGGCGCACACTTAAGAGTCAAAGAAGGCGACGAAGTCAAAGGTGGTGATAAACTCACCGAAGGTGCTGTCGCTCCAAAAGAATTACTTAAATATTCCAACTTTGATCCAGTCAGAGTCGAGAACTACATGCTCAAAGAAATTCAAAAAGTCTATCGTGCTCAAGGTATCGGTATTTCCGATAAACACATTGAAGTTATCGTTAGACAAATGCTTAGAAAAGCCGTCATCGTTAACGGTGGTGATACTGGCTTAGTTCCAGGGACCCGTGTTGACATCGAGGAAATCGAAGAAAGAAGCCAGGACGTTCTTATGAACGGTGGTGAAGGTGCTCAATATCAACGTTTGATTCTTGGTATTACCAAGGCTGCGTTAGAGACTAAGTCCTTCTTAAGTAGCGCTTCCTTCCAAGAAACAACTCGTGTCTTAACTGACGCTGCTATTAAAGCGAAGACTGATGAACTTCATGGTCTAAAAGAAAATGTTATTACTGGTAAACTTATCCCAGCTGGTGTTGGTTTATTAACCAAAGAAGAGGAAGAAGCTCACTTAAAAGGCTTCTCCGTTAAAGACAAGATGAGACAAGTTAAACAACAATACATCGAAGCTCACGATCGTCCAGAAGACTTCGAATAATTAATCTCACAATTAAGAGCCTAGAAAACTAGGCTCTTTTTTGTTTTAAAATCACTTTATTTAAAGCTTTAACATTGTTAAAATATTATTGTTTCATATATCTAGACCACAGGCGGGCTGAGTATCCAGCGCAGGTAAACTGTGGCCAATGGATATATGGGCTATCACACTACGTGTTAGGGTGTGGTAATAGGGAAAGTATTGCCCAGTATGATCTAGGCGTAAGGGAAGAGGTCGCATTGTAGACGTCCTTGCAAACCGAAAAGAATTTGATCATCGCGCTCCCTACAATTAATCATAATTGAGCATGTGGCCGTCACAAGGATGACGTAACACCAGCAGTTACTGGAGTAAGTCGATAACTGCAAAAGGTGTTTTCATCAAGGCGGCTTTTTTTATCTCCTTTTGAAAACACATATTGTCTAACTAACGAAAGGAGAAAAATGATTATGGTTGAGGTTAATGACAAACAAATAAAAGAAGTTACCAATTCTAAAGAGGTAATGATTCTAATAGCAAATATAAAGAAAGATATATTAGCAACAAGGAATAAAATTTTAAGAGAAAGCAACAAAGAACTAATATATCTATATTTCAGAATCGGGAAGATTATAAGCGAAAATCAAAAATACGGATCAAATTTTATTAACATATTATCAACATCGTTAAAAATTGATTACCCAGATACCACAGGATTCTCGCCAAGGAATCTCGCCAGGATGAAAAAATTTTATGAAACATATTTAGATTTATCAAATTTGCCACCGGCAGCGGCAAAATTGCCTTGGACTCATAATTCAATCTTGATTGAAAATATCAAAGATGAAGAAAAAAGAAGGTGGTACGCCGAACAATGTTATGAAAACGGATGGAGCAAAATAGTGTTGGGTTATCAAATTGACACTCATCTTTATGAACGTCAAGCTCATAACAAGGACAAACAAAACAATTTTGCTGTGATGCTTCCGAAAGAACAAAGCGAATTAGCAACAGATTTACAAAAAGATCCGTACATTTTTGAATTAAATGGCTTGTCAAAAAAGTTTATTGAAACAGATGTTGAAAAAGCGATGATTGAAAGAATTAAAAATGTCATACTTGAACTCGGAAAAGGATTCTCGTTTGTTGGAAATCAATATCGAATTAGCACTCAATCAAAAGATTATTACATCGATTTATTGTTTTACCATTTGAATTTAAGATGCTTCGTTGTTATTGAACTTAAAAACACTGATTTTGATCCTTCTTTTATCGGGCAATTACAATTTTATGTAACTGCTGTTGATGAAACTCTCAAAAAAGGTGGTGATAATCCAACGATAGGATTATTACTCTGTAAAAATAAAGATCGCTATTCAGTTGACTGGTCTTTGAAAGCAAGCGCTGCCCCTATTGGAGTTGCTTCATTTAGAATCAATGAGTATCTGCCAACAGAAGAAGAAATTAATATGTATTTGAAATGATAGCGTTTTTAGGAATTAAATATGAAAGTTTTATCAATCAGATTAAGCGAAGCAGAATACAAAGTTTTAGAAAAATACGCCAAAGTTAATTCGATCTCTATGAATAAAGCTATGAAAGATGCTTTTTTCGAAAAACTCGAAGATGAATATGACATTGAATGTTTTGATAAAGCTTATGCCGAATATTTGAATAATCGAAAGACTTATTCATCAAACAAGGTTAAAAGATTACTAAATATTCAAAACTGACTTCGAAATACCTCGCCAAATAAGGTGAGGTTTTTTCTAACACTAATAATTCTTAAACTATATAATATATAGCCAGGAGGATTTAAATATGAGATTTCCAAATGCACTTAAAGCTGTTAAGAAATTATTTATTGCTGAAATTATTTCAATTGCTGCTGCATTAGTTGCTGTTACCTCTGCTATTTTGTTAGCAATTCCAAATACAGGACTTACTGGTGCAGGTTTAGCCCTTGGTGGCGCTATTGCGATGATCGCTGTCTTTGTTCTTCAATTAATCGCGATGATTCAAGGTGGAAAAGATGCCGAAGGTTTTAGAACCGCTTTATGGGTTACATTAATCGCTATCGCAGTTAGCATCACCAGCGCAGTTCTTCAATCAATTGAAGCGACAAAAGGATTAACAATCTTAATTTCTGTCATGAACGCATTTGTTAGCGTGGCCGGTGTTCTTGTTATTTACATTGTTTTACAAACAATTGCCGGTTTAGCAAAGTCACTTAAAGATAACGAATTAGCAGACAAAGGTAATAGATTAGCAACATATATTGTCTTGTTATTTGCAATTTCAATTCTTTTAGGACTTGTTCCAAGCTTCTTCTATAAGACTCAATTACCAGACTTTGTCACCGTTTTATTCACAATTTTTGGTATTGTCGCAGCAGTTATTGAATTATTGATTTACATCAATGTTCTTATCTTCTTACGTCGAGCGATTAGAACCTTAAAGAAATAAACTAACAATTATTACAACAAATAGGACCCTTGGGTCCTTTTTTGTTTAAAAAAGTGATTGATTAATCAATCAAAAACAATTTTCAAAAATTTTTCTTTCTAGGTGCGTAATAAGTATAGTGGAGGTCATAACCATGAACACTTTTAAAACCACTAAATTTATTGATGAAGATTTTCAGATGGATGTGAATATTTCAATTGAAGAAAAAACCATCTGGCTAAGCGTTGAGCAAATGGCAAATTTGTTCAAAAAAGATCGAAGTGTAATCACTAGATACATCAAAAGAATCTACACAAACAATCAGGACGAAAAAATGCACAATTCGTGCAAAATTGCACATTTTCAATTAGACAACACTAATGAAGTTGGGCGAAAAATTAAGGTCTATAATTTGGACATAATCTTGCTTGTTTCTCAATATGTTAGATCTAATCGCGGTTATTTATTAAAAGAATTCTTAGACAAATATTTGAGCGAAAACGTTCCGATAGAAAACGAAATCATTACTTATAGTAATGGAAATGTACAGATTGCTGTTTCTGTATCTCCAAAAGAGGAGACTGTTTGGTTAACAGTTAATCAAATTAGTGCGCTGTTTGAAACAACTCGTCAAAACACCATTATGCACATCAAAAATATCTACGAAGAAGGAGAAATTAACATTTCAACGTGTAAGGATTTCTTACCAGTTGACGATTCAGTATGTAAGGATTCCTCGGCAATTGAAAAAAATAGAACTAATCGCTTTATTACTGAAAAAGAGATGTCAGTCTACGCGAATGATGGAAAAGTACGTTCAACCAAATTTTATAACCTCGATATTATTCTTGCGGTTGGTTATAGAGTTAAAAGTAAAAAAGCTATCCAATTTAGAAGATGGGCAAACACTGTTCTTAAACAATATTTATTAAAAGGATACGCGATCGATAGTACTAGAGCGTCTGTGACTAATGAGAATATTCAACAATTAGAAAACGATGTTTTTAAAATCAAACAAGATATTAAAGAAATCAAAGAGAAGACGTTTATTGAACCAGTTAAAGAGAAGCTATTTTTTGAAGGGCAGTTCTTTGATGCCTATGAATTTGTTGTGTCTTTGATTAGTGTTGCTAAAGAAAAGATTTTAGTTATCGATCCGTATTTTGACACGAAAGGTTTATTGATGCTTTCCAAAGCAAAAAGTGGTGTAGATATCATCGTGTGTCTTTCATCAAATTCCAAACTCTCCAAGAACGATATCGACATATTTCAAAAGCAGTATCAAATGATAAGAATCATTAGAAATGATTTTTTTCATGATAGATTCATCATTTTAGATGATAAAACTTGTTATTCATTAGGCGCATCTTTAAACGGAATGGGCAACAAAACATTCTGTGTGACCAAATTAGAAGATTCGTTTGTAATTAAGTCAATCATAGAAAAGGTTTAGTGTGTTTATTTGTTCGGTCAAAACATTTTCTTTATTTTCTGCTTGCACGCATATGTAAGATTTGATAAACTCTTGTCCAGATGCATAAGATCCCATAGGGGTCTATATATTTGCCGGTAAGATGAAACACCGGAGAATGTGTGCATTAGATAGATCATTGAAGGAGGACAATCAATGCCAACTATTAATCAATTAGTTAAAAATGGTCGTTCTCGCGCTACAAAGAAATCCAAATCACCAGCTCTTGGTAAAAGATGGAATTCTCTAAAATCACGCGAAACAGATCAACCATCCGCCCAAAAAAGAGGTGTTTGCACTCGTGTTGGTACTATGACACCAAAGAAACCAAACTCCGCTTTAAGAAAATATGCTCGTGTACGCTTATCCAATGGATATGAAGTCACAGCCTACATCGGTGGTGAAGGACATAACCTTCAAGAGCACTCAACCGTCATCATTCGTGGTGGACGTGTTAAAGACCTTCCAGGTGTCCGTTATCACATTGTCAGAGGCACAATTGACTGCGCAGGTATTGAAGCAAGACGTCAAGGACGTTCCTTGTATGGTACCAAGAAGCCAAAAGCTGCCAACTAGTTATTTAGAAAGGAGAAAAGAAAATGCCACGTAAAGGTAAAATTGCAAAACGCGAAGTGTTACCAGATCCAATATACAATTCCAAATTGGTAACTGCATTAATCAACCGTATTATGGTCGATGGCAAAAGAGGCACTGCTCAAACCATTCTTTATAACGCTTTCAAGAAGATTGAAGACAAGACTGGTAAACCAGCAATGGATGTCTTTGCTACCGCTATTAATAACATCATGCCAGCCGTCGAATTAAAAGTTCGTCGTATTGGCGCAGCCAACTATCAAGTCCCAGTGGAAGTTTCTGCTGAAAGAAAAGTTACACTTGGTCTTCGTTGGTTAGTTACCTATGCTAGACTCCGCAACGAAAAATCAATGGAAGATAAATTAGCCAATGAAATCGTTGACGCAGCTAACGGCACAGGTGCTTCTATTAAGAAAAAAGAGGATACCCACAAGATGGCAGAAGCCAACAAGGCTTATGCTCATTACCGTTGGTAATATACGATTATGGCACGTGAATTTGATTTACAACATACACGTAATATCGGTATCATGGCCCACATCGATGCCGGTAAAACTACCACAACTGAACGTATCCTTTATTTCACTGGAAAAATCCACAAAATTGGTGAGGTTCACGAAGGTGCCGCAACAATGGACTGGATGGTCCAAGAACAAGAAAGAGGTATTACCATTACCTCAGCCGCTACCACAGCAATGTGGAAGGGCAATCGTATCAACATCATCGACACTCCGGGACACGTCGACTTCACAGCTGAAGTTGAACGTTCACTTCGTGTCTTAGATGGTGCTGTTACAGTTCTCGATGGTAAAAATGGTGTCGAACCACAAACTGAAACTGTTTGGAGACAAGGCACTAAATATGGCGTTCCACGTATCGTCTTCGTCAATAAGCTCGACGCGATTGGTGCAGACTTTGAAATGTGTGTCGCCTCACTCCATGAACGTTTAGCTGCTAATGCTGAAGCCGTTCAATATCCAATCGGTCTTGAATCACAATTTACAGGCGTCATCGATTTAATCGAAAGAAAAGCCTGGATGTATTCATCCGATAAAAACGAAGCTCCAACCGAAGCTCCAATCCCAGAAGATTATGCTTCAGTCGTTGAAGAACGTCGTCAAAAATTATTAGAGGCTCTTGCAGCCTTTGATGATGATCTTATGATGCTCGTCTTAGAGGGCGAAGAAGTCCCAGTCGAGATGATTAAGTCCGCTATCCGTAAAGCCGTTTTAACTGGTGAATTCTTCCCAGTCTTCTGCGGTTCTGCGTATAAAAACAAAGGTATTCAATTACTCCTAGATGGCGTTGTTGATTACCTCCCAAGCCCACTTGATATTCCAGTCGCCAAAGGCGAAGACTTAAACGGAAATCCAGTTGAATGCCCAGCAAGCGATGATCAACCTCTCGCTGCCTTAGCATTTAAGATCGCTACCGACCCATTCATTGGTCGATTAGCTTATGTCCGTGTCTATAGTGGTGTTCTCACTGCCGGTTCTTATGTCCTTAACTCCACAAAGGATGGTAAGGAAAGAATTGCTCGTGTCGTCTTAATGCACTCCAACCATAGACAAGAAGTCGAAGCATTACACGCTGGTGACATCGGTGCGGTCGTTGGTTTAAAAGATACAACCACAGGTGATACTCTCTGCGATGAAAAACATCCTGTCATTCTTGAGAAGATGGAATTCCCAGAGCCAGTTATCGAAGAAGCGGTTGAACCAAAATCCAAAGCCGACCAAGAAAAGATGGGTATTGCTTTAGCAAAATTAGCCGAAGAAGACCCAACATTCAGAGTTCACACCAATGTTGAAACTGGTCAAACCATTATCGCTGGTGTCGGTGAACTTCACTTAGACATCATCGTTGACCGTTTGAAACGTGAATTCAATGTTCAAGTCAATGTCGGCGCGCCACAGGTTGGCTACCGTGAAACCATTCGCGTTCCTGCTGAATGTGAAGGTAAATATATCAAACAAAGCGGTGGTCGTGGTCAATATGGTCACGTTTGGATTCGCTTCGAACCTAATCCAGGTAAAGGCTTCGAATTCGTCGATGCCGTTGTTGGTGGATCTGTTCCAAGAGAATACATTCGTCCAACTCAAGATGGTTTAGTTGATGCTCTTAATAGAGGTTTAGTCGCTGGTTATCCAGTCATCGACATCAAAGCCACCTTATTCGATGGTTCTAGCCATGATGTTGACTCTTCTGAAGCTGCTTATAAGATCGCGGCCTCTATGGCCCTTAAAGAAGCTGCTAAGAAATGTAATCCAGTCATCTTAGAGCCAATTATGAAAATCGAAGTTACTGTTCCTGAACAGTACTACGGTGATGTTATCGGCGACATTTCCCGTCGTCGTGGTAATATGACAGGCGAAACCCAACGTGGTAACGCTAAAATCGTTGAAGCCGAAGTTCCATTAGCAGAAATGTTTGGCTACGTTACAGATTTACGTTCATTTACCCAAGGTCGCGGTAACTACACAATGCAGTTCTCCCATTATGGAGAATGTCCAAGATTCGTCCAAGATGAAATTATCAAAAAATCTGGAGTCTCGAATCGCTAATCTTAGTTAACACATTGTGTTGATTAAAATTGAAACTTGCTATATTATGATTTCGTTGAATTTTACGAAAATCTAACCTTAAGGAGGAAATTCAAATGGCAAAAGCAAAGTTTGATAGAAGCAAACCACACTTAAACGTTGGTACCATTGGACACGTTGACCATGGTAAAACAACTTTAACTGCTGCTATCACCAAAGTCCTTTCTGCGAAAGGCGGAGCAGTGGCCAAAGCATACGATGAAATCGATGCCGCTCCAGAAGAAAAGGCCCGTGGTATTACAATCAATACTGCTCACATCGAATACGAAACAGCCAAACGTCACTATGCTCACGTTGACTGCCCGGGACACGCTGACTATGTTAAAAACATGATTACCGGTGCTGCTCAAATGGATGGTGCAATTCTTGTTGTTGCTGCTACCGATGGTGTTATGCCACAAACTCGTGAACACATTCTTCTTGCTCGTCAAGTCGGTGTTCCATACATTGTTGTTTTCTTAAACAAATGTGACTTAGTTGATGATCCAGAACTCATCGACATCGTTGAAATGGAAGTTCGTGAACTTCTCTCATCCTATGGATTCCCAGGAGACGACGTCCCAGTAATCCGTGGTTCTGCTAAAGTCGCCCTTGATGGTGGCGATACAAAATGTATCGAAGAACTCATGGATGCAGTTGATTCCTACATCCCACTTCCACAACATGACAAGGAAAAACCATTCCTTCTTCCAATCGAAGACGTCCTCACCATTACTGGTCGTGGTACCGTCGTCACTGGTAGAGTTGAACGTGGTGTCATCCATGTCAACGACGAAGTCGAAATCGTTGGTATTAAAGATACTCAAAAATCAGTTGTTACTGGTCTTGAAATGTTCCGTAAAGTCCTTGACTACGCTGAACCAGGTGATAACGTTGGTGTTCTTCTCCGTGGTATCAACCGTGATCAAGTCGTCCGTGG
>CAMYZF010000045.1 GCA_947303755.1 uncultured Erysipelotrichaceae bacterium
GAATCGTTGAAAATATGGCCTATATCAAATGTCCAAAATGTGATGAAAAAATCCGTTTGTTTGGAAGTGATAAATCAAAAGAAAAGATTGAAGAAAGTGGCTATAAGGTACTCGCCGAATTACCTCTTGATCCTGCCTTATCTAAACTAGTGGATTCCGGTAACATCGAAGACTATGAAACTAAAGATTTGGATGAATTGATTAAGATTATTGAAAAATAATAAGTGGGCTATAGAGCTCACTTTTTAAATGTTATTTTAAAAATTAGCAGTATAATAAGATTATGAGAAAATCTCTAATTGTTACATCATTATCATTATTCGCTCTTCTTATTGCTAGTTGCACGACAAGCACTCCTAGCAAGAAGAAAAGAAGCAGCGGCGGTTTAACTTCGAACACTACAGTCACTAGTAGCAGTGAAGATGATTCATCCGCCACCAAGTCTTCTGGCGGCGGTACCACTCAGTCTAGCAGCGGTACAACCACTTCTTCGACTACAGGGCAAACAACCACTTCCTCTGGTGGTGGAGATATTGGCTTCCCAACTTATCCAAACCATGATGGTGATACATATTATAGTTCGATTGATTCCACTGAAAGTGGAAACACACTTTTAACTGCTTTAAGAACTCTTAATTTAAGCAGAAGACAATCGACAGTCGGTTATTCTTCAATGGGAACTTCTCCATCTGGTCAATTTAAATATACCGACTACGATCCTTCTTCCACAGTTAAATACGATATCAACGGTCAACCATACGGCACTAGAATTTCAAGCTTCTATACATATACATCCGCGACCAGTTGGAACCGTGAACATGTTTGGCCAAATAGTCATGGCGGTGGTAAAAAAGGTACTGCTGGTTCTCCATATCCAGACCAAGATATTCATATGCCTCGACCCACTATTTCAAGCGAGAATTCGAATCGTGGAAATTCATACTTTGTTGAAGGAATGTGCCATACAGCTAATGGCTGGGATCCAGTCACCGCTGGATATAATGCAAATTCTCGTGGAGAAGCAGCTAGAATTACATTCTATTGTGTACTTGTTAACTCTAAATTAACAATTGGACCATTCAATATAAACACCGAGCTTACCGGCACTGATCCAGTCACCGGACAAGCCTACAAAAAAGGCTGCACAATGGGAAATATCGAAACACTTTTGAAGTGGAATCGTGATTATGCGGTTACTGACCGTGAAAAAAATAGAAACGAAGGCGCTGAATACCTCCAAGGCAATAGAAACGCTTTCGTTGATCATCCAGAATATGCTTGTAAGATTTGGGGTGGAGTGAACTCTACAACCAGAAGCATATGTGGCATGTAAGTCAATTTATATTTGACTTTGAATAATTGTTGGAGATACAATACTTCCACAAGATGTTAAATAGGATAACGAATCATGAGAAAGAAAGTTATTTTAATTTGCCCCGAATGTCTGTCTAGAAATTACACGACCACTAAAAAAGACGGGGCGACAGAGCGTCTTGAATTAATGAAGTATTGCCCACATTGCAATAAACAAACATTACACAAAGAAAGCAAATAGGAGAGATTATTTATGGGAGTCAAAAAATACACTCAAGAAGTAATCAAAGAAGGCAAACGAGTTCGTTGGCCGAAGAAAGAAGTCTTTTTTCCTGCTTTATTAACCGTTATCGTTATTTGTGTTTTTGCAGCGTTAGTCCTCTCTTTAGAAGACTTTGTCGCTGGTAAGATTATCAATACGATTAAAGATTGGTTTAGCGGTCTTAAACCTGCTGAAAGTTCTTCTTCATCTGAAGAAGTAGTCGCGGCTATTAGAGCATTTTTCATCAAATAAGGAGATAAACCATGGCAGAATTAGGTGATAAACATTGGTATATTGTTACGACTTATTCTCAACATGAAAACAAAGTCGCAGATAACCTTCGTAAACGTATCAAAACTTTAAATCTTGAAGACTACATCTTTGATGTCTTAGTCGCCGAACAAGAAGTTCCAGTTATGAAAGATGGACTTCCAACCGGCAAAACAAAGATGAAAAATCTTTTCCCTGGAAATATCTTCGTGGAAATGATCATGACAGACAAAGTCTGGTATGACGTTAGAAACACTCCGGGTGTCACAGGTATTGCTGGATCAGCTGGTGGAGGACAAAAACCAACCCCAGTTTCTAAAGAAGAAATCGAACCAGTTCTTAAAAGAATGGGTAAGGTCGATATCTCCATGTATGATAACTACAACGTTGGAGACAGCGTCCGCATCATCAAAGGAACCCTTGAAGGTACCGAAGGTAAGATTCTCTCCATCGATAAAGAAACCGGCGCTTGTAGAGTTGAAACAGTCTTCTTCGGAAGAGCCACTCCGGTGGATGTCGATTTCTCTGATATCGAAAGAATCTAACAAAATATTTCTAAGATAAGCAGGATTTAATGCCTGCTTTTCTTTTTTGTCGTAAAATAGAAGTATGAAAAAGGGTTTGATTTTATTTCCTTTGATCGCTCTACTTGTTAGTGGTTGTAATTTAACAACTCCTAAAAAGTCTTCAAAGAAGAGTAGTGGGGCTATAACCACTCAAACAACATCGCCCACCAACAGTAGTTCATCTTCTGGTTCAGGCATACCTTCTGGTGATGTTTATCCAACCAAGATTAGTCTTCCTGAAAGTAAAACCTTATCCATTAGTGAAGAAGCTGTTTTAGAGCTCACTTATTATCCTGAGAACACAACAGTTAAAAACGTGACATGTTCGACATCTGATTCTTCGGTTTGTATTTGTGTTAGCGGTGTTGATGGCATACATATAACCGCAAGGGGTGAAGGCTCGGCAACAATTAGCGCTGAAGCAGAAGGAGCAAACGGTACAACTTTATCAGCTTCGTGCCAAGTAAGCGTCAATTTTGGTAAAACCAAACTTCAATATACTTATGACGACTATATTTCCAATCATTATTATGATTTTGATAATTGTCCTCTAGAAGGTTCTCCGAAAATTCTCATCATTCCAGTTTGGTTTAATGATTCCGATACATTCATTACAAACAAAAACAATGTTAGAAGCGATATTGAAGCAACGTACCTAGGCAGCAATGAACAAACTGGTTGGCGAAGCGTCAAAACTTTTTACGAAGAAGAATCGCTTGGGAAATTAACTATAGATGGAGTGGTTACCGATTGGTTTAATTATGATGAAAGCTATAAAACTGTCGGAAATGCAAATTATGGACAAAATTATACAGTAGACATTTTGTCTAAAGGTGTGGATTGGTTCTTTGAAAATAATCCATCATATTCTAAAAGTGATTTCGATACGAATCATGATGGCTATTTAGATGGAGTGCTAATTATTTATGCCGCTCCAGAATATGATTCATTGAATAATGAAAGCTATAAAAACCTTTGGGCGTATTGCTCATGGTTAATGCAAGAAAAAGGAACGCTTTCTAATCCAAATCCAAATGTTTTCTTCTGGGCTTCGTATGATTTCATATACGGAAGCAATGCTTTATCTAGAACTGGAAAATCTAATTACAGTCGTGGAGACACTTCGAATTGTAGCTTAGACGCTCACTGTTTCACTCATGAAATGGGTCATGTTTTAGGTCTACAAGATTACTATGATTATTCGAGTTATGGTTATTCACCTGCTGGTGGCTTTACAATGCAAGATCATAACGTTGGTGGTCATGATCCATATTCTGTTATGGCTTATGGTTGGGCCAACCCATATATTCCAACTTCATCAATGAGTATCACCATAGGTGATTTCCAAAAAACTCACGATGTTATCCTTTTAGCGAACCATTCGGTTAATTCACCATTTGATGAATATATTTTGATAGATTTATACACTCCAACAGGCTTGAATGAATTCGATTCTTTCAATCAATATCGTGGCTATTATCCTCAAGGTCCAAACGAAGTTGGTTTAAGAGTGTGGCATATCGACGCAAGACTCACTTATCCTAGTGGTGGTGGTTGGTCATATAATTTCACGACCAATCCTAATAAAGGAAGCGTTTATCATGCGATGTCAAACACCCATGGTGGCATGAATATCAATGGCACACCTATGGGAAGTGCGTATTATGATTATAATCTTGTCCAACTCATTAGAAATAATGAATCAGAGTCGGTTACTCCATCTACGACATTTGCAGCTTCGCATCTATTTAAACAATCATCAACCTTCTCACTATCAAAATTTAATTCTCAATTTGTTAAAAACAATTTGATGAACGATGGAAAAGCTTTGGGTTGGTCTTTCTCGGTTACATCAATCTCAAACAATCAGGCAACAATTAGTTTAGTGAAAGAGTAAAACCATTACTTATCAAGATGAGCCAACAACCAGTTGGCTTTTCTTTTAGCAGTCATAAGCACTAAGTGCTTGCTTCTTCTTCTTCTTTGTATGATTAAAGCAATGTTTTTATAAAAACAAGCGCACCTGATTCGAAGAAGTGCATTTGTTAATAATGAAAATGTTAGAAAGGAGAAGAAAATGAAAAAGAAAATTTTGGTTTTAATGGGAACATGCAGCTTAACTTTAGGCGCTGTTGCTTTTGCTTCTATAGCATTCGCTAAGTCAAACAAAGAACCCGAAACAATTAAAGCTGGCATCGCAGATTATACTTTAACGATTACTGACCCAATTTATGAAGCCATCGGTGAAGAAGCTAGTGGCCTTGCCAATAAAGTTGTCAAAACCACTTTAGGTAACGATGTCAAACTTGAATATAACAAGTTATATGGATATCAACCTGGTTATTATTCAACCTATCCTACCGGTGTTAACTGTATGAAGAACGATTCTTATATAGCTATCGTTGGCAATAGCGAAGGAAACGGTGTTGCTGGTATTAGTTCTATTACTCTTGAAACCGATAACGACACTTACAGTGGAACACATGATCTCGTTGTTTATTATGGTTGGGATGATGGAGATTATATTCTTTCTCAGAAGAAAGAAACAAGTGATTACTTTAATACTTTTACGTTCAATTTCGAAGGCGCTCTTCCATCTTTTGCAAAAATCTTTTTTGATAGTAGCCATCCAGATAGCCGTGTTGGTATTCATGAAATCACAATTGAATACGAATGTGTTCAATATTCCAATCCATACCACGTTGAAGGTGATTTTGGTTACAAAGTTTATAGCGATCACGCTACAGCTTCCTTCTACAGAGGAACAAGCGCTAATTTAGTAATTCCTTCCACAATTGATGGAAAACCAGTCACAACAATTGAAGAGAACTTCATTTGTTCAAACATTGCCAAAGAAGATATCGAATCGGTTTCTTTGCCATCAAGTTTAACCACTATTGGGGCAAACGCTTTCAAAGGCGCACAGAAACTAGAAACAATTAATCTCGATAATGTTGAATACATTGGTGATTATGCTTTCTATTATGCTGAATCACTGGTAACAATCGATCTTTCTAACGCTGAACATATTGGTGATTATGCTTTCACTAACTGTACAGCATTAGAAGACATTGGATATTTTGATTCAATTATAAGCATCGGCGAATATGCATTCTATTTAACTAACACACTGGATGATGATTTATCATTCCCAGCAACATTAACCTCTATTGGTGATGATGCTTTTATGTATTCAGCTATCAAGAGTGTTACTATTGACGATGCTGCTGCTGCTTCAATTGGCGACGCCGCATTTAGATATTGTCAATATTTAACAAGTGTTTACATTGGTGATAATGTCTATCGATGCGATGACTTTTTGTATGATGGTGTACTTGAATCGCTTGTTGTTGGCGTAAACAATACAACGTATTGTACAGTTGACAACGTTCTTTATTATATTCAAAGTTCGAATAGCTGGATTGGCGTTAGAATGGCTCAAAATCGCCCTCAAACATCTTATGTAATGCCAGAAAAAGTTACATCTATGTTCGGCTATTTTGCTTATGGATGTGGTACACTTGCAAGTTTAACTTTCAATGACCATGTTACTTCTACTGGCGATCGTTCTTTCCAAGGCTGTTTCAATTTGACTTCAATCACCTTTGGTTCGTCAATCGAGGAAATTGGTTATTCGTTCGTGGGTTGTACCTCACTTACGAGCGTACATATTCCTGGCACTATTAATCACATTACTCAAATGGCCTTCAATGGCTGTAGTGCTCTTGAAACAGTCATCATCGATGAAGGTGTAGAGAATATCGATAAACAAGCGTTTGGCTATTGTTCTTCATTAGAAACCGCTGTTATTCCATCAACTCTTACCGCAGCAGGTGATGATGGTGGTTGGGATGCCGATACTAGAGACATTTTTGATCATTGTACGGCTTTAACCAATGTCTTTACTAGATTGACTTCTGGCGGTTATTCAACAAGTCCAAGTGGTCCAATTTATGATGGATTCTACGGAACTCGTACCCTCAATAATTACAGCGAATCCAGTGCTGCTGGATGCTGGCATTTTGATGGTTCTGGTAACCCAGTTCTCTGGTAATTAAGATTTTATTAATCTTATGGTGATATCTCGAAAGGGATATCACCTTTTCTTTATTCATAGCAGTCTCGCTATGCGAGTGCTTGCATTTTTTTTTTTTTTGAAGGTAAAATGAAACTTAATATAACTTATTATCATTGGTTGTTTGGTGGTTTTAGTGTTTTTATTTGAAAGGATAATTTATGAAAAGATGTGAAAAGTGCGGCATTGAAAATCCAAGTGATAAGAATTATTGCCCTAAATGTGGCGAAAAGCTTGTTGATTTTAATGTCTGCCAAAGATGTGGTGAATCCGTTGAATTGGAAGACACCTATTGTTCTAATTGCGGTTACCAAATCGAAAAAGAAAGTTTTTGCCCTAAATGCAATGCAAAACTTGAAGGACAACCTAAATTTTGTCCAGAATGTGGTTCAAAGATTACTAAACCAGTAATTAAAATTGCGCCTCCTCGTATTGTTCACAAACACGAAGTTTCACCAAAAGGAGAGAAAAGTGGTGGAGAACAAGTTAGCACAGTGAGCCCATTAGCAAGGAAGATTTCATTCTTTGTTATGAGCGGTTTAACTTTGCTATTTATGCTTTTATTCCTAGTTGGTAGTTTCGGTGATGTTTATTCGGCTTATTATGCCGAAACAGGAAGCGCACCAATTAGACTAAACCAAACAATCGCTTATTTCTTCAAGGCTGATGGTTTTTATAACATTCGAAATCTTGCATACAAAAATTATGGTTCATATTCTGCTGGTGTAATAGCATATTTGGGACTATTTATATTCGCGGGTATTGAATATTCTCTGTGGCTTTTAGCGATCACTTTCACGATCGTAGGTTTAATTAAATCATTAGTTAGATTTATTAAAGGAATTACTCGTAAAACCTATAATTACAATTGCAAAACATTGATTACTACGGTGATATTAGTTTTACCATATCCACTTTTCTTTGCGATGGAATATTGCCAAGGTACAGTCGCAACTTCAGGCATTGGCGGAGTTGAAGCCACGATGAGACTTGGCTGGGGAACGGGCATGATTCTTGTTTGCTCAATCGTTGCAATTGCCTGTGTTGGTATTTACAAAATTATTTTCCCAATATTATCTAAAGATAAATTTAACTTTATTGGAAACGTTATTTTTTATCCATTAGCGGTCGCATTATTTATTTTCTTCACCTTAAGTTTTAGTCATTTTGTTGATTTAAGAGCGAGCGCGACTGTTTTAGGTATTTCCGCCACATTAAAAGGAAATGTCTCGGTTTATCAAAACTATGTTGATACTTTAGGCGTTCTTGGCAAAATGGCGTATTATTCCAGTTATTCATACTATGGTTCAACGACGTCAGCGACGATTCCTGGAGCGGTTTATTGGGCAATTGTGCCAGTTATTTTTGCTATCGTAACAGGATTCTGTGGCTTGTTTATGCTTGGCAAATTATTAAAAGAAAAGAAAATAGGTTTCTATGTCTTTGGTGCATTAACCTTCGTATTTGCCTTGACAACATATATACTTGCCTTATCAAATACAAAAGAATTAGCAAGTTATAACATCATTAGTTTAAAATACGATGCCCAATATTATAAATTCTCAACACTCGGAATATTTGTTTTAGTGTTCATTGCCTTATGCGTTGGTGGCGCTATCGCAAAAACAGTATTGTCGAATAGAAAACACGCTTAATGCTTAGTATTAGAAAAGTCAGCTCAGCGATGGGCTGATTTTTTTATTAGTTAAATTAGTTGACTATATGAACGGTCATTCATATAATATAGGCATGAAAAACGATGTTCTTATTAAAATGGAAGCTCTATTAAAAATAGCAGCGGATCAAACTAGATTAAAAATAATGATGTGTCTTTTAGACGAAAGTGAATGTGACTGTCATTGTGGTGCGGGATGTTGTTCGTCTTGCACCTGTTTGTCCTGCATGATTGAAAAATGTGTAGGGGACATAGTTAACGAAACGGGCGCTTCTCAATCTTTGGTGTCTCATCAACTTAAAGTGTTAAAAGATGCTGATTTAGTAAAAACCAGAAAAGATAGACAGAAAGTCTATTATTCCTTAAGCGATGGTCATATTAAAGAGTTGCTCAATGTTGTAAGAGAACACGTTTTGGAGGACGAATAATATGACAAAGAAAGTAAAATATCATATTAGTGGTTTTGATTGTCC
>CAMYZF010000046.1 GCA_947303755.1 uncultured Erysipelotrichaceae bacterium
ATTTCACCTACAATCCTAGCGATGAAGAAACCCATAAATTATGGCTCGCTCAAGGTGTGGAAGAATCACATTTAATCCCACTTGAAGGCAACTATTGGGAAATCGGTGAAGGTCCAGCTGGTCCAAATACCGAAGTCTTCTTTGATCGTGGCGAAAAATATGATGAAAAACATTTAGGAATCAAACTTCTTCAAGAAGAAATTGAAAACGATCGTTATATTGAAATCTGGGGAATTGTTTTCTCACAATATAACGCAGTTCCAGGTACTCCACGTAGTGAATATAAAGAACTTCCATCTAAAAACATCGATACAGGCGCAGGTTTAGAAAGAATTGCTTCCGTCTTACAAGAGACTGAATCCAACTTCGAAACCGACTTGTTTATGCCAATTATCAAGGAAGTTGAAAAACTCGCGGATAAACCATATCAAAAACCTTATTTAACAGCCTATAGAGTTATCGCTGATCACATTAGAGCGGTCACATTCGCTTTAGGCGATGGCGAAATCTTCTCAAATGAAGGTCGTGGCTACGTTTTACGTAGACTTGTTAGAAGATCGATGAGATTTGCGATGAAGATTGGTATCAATAAACCATTCATGTATTCACTTGTGAAAACAGTCATCGGAATCTATAACGAATTCTATCCAGAATACGCTTCTAAACAAGCTCACATCGAAAAGATGATCAAAGCTGAAGAAGAGAAGTTCTTAGAAACTCTTTCAACTGGTGAAGCTTTGCTTCGTGAAATGGTTAAAGGCAAAAGTGAACTTTCTGGCAAAGACGCTTTCAAACTTTATGATACCTTTGGTTTCCCAATCGATTTAACTAAAGAAATCTGCGCGGAAAACGGCATCAAAGTTGATGAAAAGTCTTTCAACGAAGAAATGGATAAACAAAAAGAAAGGGCTAGAAATGCTAGAAGTGATGAACAAAGCATGCATAAGCAATCTAAGGATTTGCTTGAATTCACAAAACCTTCTGTTTTCTCTTATGAGCCAAAACCAACTGAGGCAATAGTTATTGGTTTATTTAAAGATGGCGAAAAAGTAGATGAAATTAAAGATGAAGGCGAAGTAATTTTAGATAAAACCATTTTCTACGCTGAAAGCGGTGGTGAAGTCGCTGATCATGGAACATTTGATAACAAAGATAGTTTCGCAAAGGTCTTAAATGTTCAAAAGGCTCCTAATAAACAAAACCTTCACTTTGTGAAAGTTGAAAAAGGATCCTTAAAAGTTGGCGATAAAGTTAATCTTAAAGTCAACTTAGAAGAAAGACAATTAACCGAAAGAAACCACTCTGCAACTCACTTACTTCAAGCGGCTTTAGAGAAAGTCTTGGGTGATCATATCAAACAGATGGGTTCATTTGTTTCTAGTGAATATATGCGTTTTGACTTTACTCACTATGAAAAGATCACTAGCGAACAATTAAAAGAGATTGAAGGAGAAGTAAATAGACTTATTTCTGCATCAATTCCGTCAGATATCAAAGTTCTTAAAATTGAAGAAGCTAATAAATTAGGCGCAAAAGCCTTCTTCTCTGAAAAATATGGAGATGAAGTTAGAGTTGTTGCCTTTGGCAAAGAATCAATCGAATTCTGTGGTGGTTGCCACGTTAAAAACACTTCAGATATCGGTGTATTCGTTATCGAAAGCGAATCATCAATTGCTTCTGGTGTTAGAAGAATTCAAGGTCGTTCTTCCTTAGGTGGCTACAAATTACTAAAAGAAAGAGAAGATATTTTGCTCGGCATTTGCGAACAAATCGGTGCCTCTTCAATTTCTGAAGTCAAAGAAAGAACCGCAAATCTCTTAGAAAAAGTTTCTCAACTTGATAAAAAGTTATCAGCGTTAATGGATAAGATTTCCCATTCTAACGCGCAAGATGCAGTTAATGAATTCAAAGATATTAAAGGCTATCAAGTATTAACTAAATATTTTGAAAATGCATCTGTTGCTAACCTTAACTCCATCGGCGATGACCTTAAGGTCAAATTCCCAGACTATGCTTTAATGTTTGTGGGTGGAAAAGACGGAGATTTACCAATTTCCATCTTTTTAGGCGGTAAAGCTTTGGAACAAAATAAAGCTGGTGATTTGATTAGAGAAGTCGCAAAAGTTTTAGGTGGTGGAGGCGGAGGTCGTCCAAATATGGCAAACGGTAAGGGAAGACTACTATCAAAATTAGATGACGCCTTTAAAATATTTGTTGAATTATTAAAATGAAAAGGATTTTGGGATTAGATTTAGGAACAAAAACTTTGGGAATAGCTTTGACTGATGAGCTTGGACTCGCTGCTCATGGCTATGAAACTTTTCGTTTTGAAGAATTCAATTACAAAAAAGCTCGTGAACATGTAATTGAGCTTTGCAATAAATTCGATATTGAAGAGATTGCTTTAGGAATACCTTATTACGCAAGTGGAGATATATCCCCAAGAGCGGAGTCTTGTTTACGTTTCAAAGACGATTTATTGAAACTGAATTCAAATCTTAAAATCTCTATGATTGATGAATCTTATTCAACGATTGAAGCGGATGAAATGCTCAAAGAGCAAAACCTCTCATATAACAAACGAAAAGAAATTATTGATGAAATGGCTAGTGTGGTCATTTTAAACCGCTATTTAAGCTCAAAAGGAGGCAAATAATGCTATTAGATGATGAAATGTTAATCACCACTCCAGATGGTGAAGAAAAAGTGATGAAAATCCTTTTTACTTATGATTCTGAACAAAGACAAAAATCATATGTCTTTCTTTATGATGAAAAAGATGAAGATAACATCCTCGTTTTTTCCTATAACGAAAAGGACAATTCGTTAGCGGAAATCGAAGATGACGAAGAATACAAAGAAGCTGAAGAAGTATTAAATGCTTACTTTGAAGACGAAAAGATTCAATCGATTAAATAACAAATTCAAAATTTCATTTGAATTAAAACTAATAAGTTATTAAAATCAATACTGCTAATTATTAGGAGATCACTATGGTAACTAAAATTGAATTAACCCAAGAAGGCGCAGAAAAATTACACAAAGAATTGCGCAATCTTATCGATATTGAACGTCCAAGAGTTATCGAACAGCTTTCAGCTGCTCGTGCTCAAGGCGACCTTTCTGAAAACGCTGACTATGATGCCGCTAGAAATAGCCAAGCTGAAATTGAAGCTCGTATTAAAGAGATCGAAAACATCTTAGCAAGTGCCAAGATTATCAACAATTCTTCCAAGAACGAAAAAGTTGTTTCTTTAGGAAGCACCGTTGAAATCAAGGATTTAAGCGATAACACTGTTGCAACCTACAAGATCGTTGGTACTGTTGAAGCAAATTCCTTGAAACAATGGATTTCAAACGTTTCTCCATTAGGCCACGCTTTAATTGGAAAACGTGTTGGCGATGAATGCATTGTCCGCGTTGCTCAAGAATACAAAGTCTTAATTCTTAAGATTGAAAATAAATAATATATTATTTATTAAATGAAAAAGTTCGCAGAAATTGCGAATTTTTTTCTTATTTTCAAAAATTTTTCGATTTGGTCCCGTAATAAGTATAGTGAAAGCGAGGATCAAATTATGAAAAGAATCCTAACAGAAAAAGAATGTGACCAGCTCGTTACTGGTGAAATCACCTTAGCAGCGGTGATGACTATATGCGCAATCGCGATTGTCGCAGTGGTTGTCTACCGCATGTTTATGTCTAAAGAAGGAAGCTCATCTATTCCTGGTGGTTGGAAGTTTTCTTGGAAATGAAAATCAAGGAACTACCAATCGAACTTAGGCCTAGAGAAAAAGCGCTTCATCATGGAATCGAATCATTGACGGACGAGGAACTACTCGCCGTGATAGTTGGCTCAGGAGTAAGGGGTTGTTCGGCCTTAGAAATTGCTCGCAACCTCTTATCCTCCTATTTAACGATGTCCTCACTAGCGAACACCAATCTTTCTTCATTAGAAGAACAATTTGGTTTGTCCGAGGTTATTTCCTTAAGATTGCTCGCGACTTTTGAGTTTCATAACCGCCTAAATTCACCTTTTTATCAGCATCGATATTCAATTCAAAGTTGTGAAGATATTTATATGAGATATCGATATCTCGAAAATTTCTCTCAAGAAGTGCTCGCTTTAATCATGCTCAATAAGAAAAAAGAGATCATTAAAGAGAAGATTTTATATAAAGGAACAGGAAACAATATCTCCATAAATCCCAAGGAAATTAATGCAGAACTCATTATTTCGAGATGTCATAGTTTTGTGCTTATCCACAATCATCCAGATGGGAATAAAATGCCAAGTGAAGATGATTTGTACACGACTGAAATAATTGAAAATAGTGCAAAAAATCTTCAAATAAAATTGCTTGATCATCTGATTATCTATCCGGGCGGTTATTGCCTTTTGAAAGAATCATTAAATAACAAAAAAAGGATTAATTAGAATGTTGAATTTATATAAATTTAGACGCTATAAAAAGAAGCAAGGAAAGAAAAAAGTCAGGCATCCAAAATTAATTGTTGACGATTATAAAAATGAATTTGGTTTTATGGGGTTAACATCTCGCAAGAAAAAAGGACGCGGCCACAACAACTACCCATTACTTTATAATCCGGAATTTAAAAATGGTATTAGAAAGAAAGAACCATCATATCTTAGAAGAAAAGTGGAATACGATAGAAAAACAAATTTTGGTGATATCGAGAAAAACTATATTTTGCACAAAGAAGACAAGGCAAATCTTATTCCGTTTATCGATAAACAAAAAAAGAAAAGATAACGTATTACTGCGAGAAGTCTTTAAGCTCCGCAACCGCTATCTTTAAATAAATTTAAACATTATGTTTGAAGGCTGTCAATAATTGATTTACAAAATAAAAAGCGTTGATTGCAACGCTTATGCTGATCGCAGAACATTAGTTCAAACACTCGACGCAAATGCGGAGACTAGCTTCAGCACAACAATAGTAAAACACAAAAACGAGTTATTCAATAGCAAAGAAAAATAACGTTATGAATAGCGAGTACTAGTTTCGCATTTAAAGTAAACAAATATTGCTTAAAATCCGAGATAATCATCAAAAAAATGTATCATTTATCATTCAATGAATAATAAAAACACTGAAAATAATGCTTTACAATCTCTAAATATAATATTAGTATTATAAACGTTGTTGCCTCACCAGCTACAACCGCCTAGAAAAGGTGACTAACTTATTGCCTTTGGCAATAGACCTTAATAGCGAGTCTTGAGTGAGAAAGTAGAGGTATTTACATGTACGCCATTATTGAAACAGGTGGAAAACAAGTTCGCGTTGAAGTTGGTCAACAGATTTATGTTGAAAAATTAGACGTTAAAGCGAATGACAAATATGTTTTCGACAAGGTTCTTCTTGTCGCTGATAAAGCTGTCAAAGTTGGAACACCTTATGTTGAAGGTGCTAAAGTAACTGCCAAAGTCGTCAAACAAGGACTTAGCAAAAAGATTCGCATCTACAAATACAAAGCTAAACATAACTCTGCACGTAGAACAATTGGTCATAGACAACCATATACTTGCTTAGTTATTGAATCAATTGCTTAATATGATAAATATTAACGCAAATCGTAAAGACGGAAAAATTGTTTATTTATCTGTCTTAGGCCACGCCAATTACGACGAAAAAGGTAAAGACATTGTCTGCTCAGCAGTCAGTGCCGTATCAGTCGGAGGAATCAATGCCTTAAAAAATCCAAAAGCCTTTAATCTAAAGGTTGAATCTGGAGAGGTTGAAATATCCTTAGTTGGCAAAGCCAATGAATACGATTACCAAGTACTTGAAACGATGCTTATTCAATTAAAAAGTATCGCGGAAACTAATTCCAAGTATGTCAAAGTAATCGAGAAAGGAAATTAGTTATGTTATTTAAATTAGATCTACAACTCTTTGCTAGTAAAAAGGGTGTCGGTTCTACTAAGAACGGTCGTGATAGTGCGGCCAAACGTCTTGGTGCGAAATTATCCGATGGTCAATATTGCACAGCTGGCAGCATCATCTATAGACAAAGAGGTACAAAAGTATTTCCAGGAGTCAACACTCGTAGAGGTGGAGATGATACAATCTTCTCAACCATCGACGGAGTTGTTAAATTCGAAAGACTTGGAAAGAACAAAACCCGCGTTTCTGTCTACGCAAAATAATTAGACAAAAAGATTAATTAGACCACAAAATAATGTGGTCTTTTTTCTTACTTCGCGTGTATAATATAAGCGTATGTTTATCGATAAAGTTGTCGTAGAAGTCAGATCTGGCAAAGGTGGAGACGGCATGATTGCCTTCCTTCATGAAAAATATGTTGCCAAAGGCGGACCAAGTGGAGGAAATGGGGGACGTGGTGCCTCAATTATTTTCCGTGCAAACAAATCGATAAATACCTTATTCAATTTCCGTCACTCCAAAGTATTCATCGGGCAAGATGGAGAAAAAGGTGGCACTAAAAACAAATATGGTCGTGGAGCGGACGATGTAATTGTCGATGTTCCATTGGGCACAATTGTTTATGAAGAAAAAGATCATAGACTAGTTGCCGACTTATCAAGTGAAGGTGAAACTGTGGTGGTCGCTAAAGGCGGAAGAGGCGGTAGAGGAAACGCTGCTTTTAAATCAGATAAAAACCGCGTCCCAAGAATCGCTGAAAATGGTCTTCCAGGTGAAACAAAACGTTTGATCCTTGAACTTAAATTATTAGCGGATGTCGGTTTGGTTGGATTACCTAACGCTGGTAAATCAACACTTTTAAGTGTTGTTAGTAACGCAAATCCTGAAATTGCCGATTATCCTTTTACGACAATTGAACCAAATCTTGGCGTTGTTAACGTTTCAAGATATGAAAGCTTTGTTATGGCGGATCTTCCTGGCCTTATTGAAGGCGCTCATACAGGAAAAGGTTTAGGATTAACATTCCTTAGACATTTAGAAAGATGTAGAGTCATTGTTCATTTAGTGTCCATGGAAGAAGAAAACCCATACGAAAACTTTAAGATTGTTCAAAATGAAATCAAATCCTATGGAATGGGTTTAGATAAACGTCCTTTAATTGTTGTCGCATCCAAAATGGATGATGAAAATAGTGAAGCTAAATTCAAAGAATTTAAGAAACACTACAAAGGCGAAGTCTTAAAGATTTGTAGTTTGACTCATCAAGGTATCGACGAATTAGTTCAAAAATGTCATGGATTGTTATCGGTTACTTCTCCATTTCCACTTGGAGATATTTCTGAAAGTAGTGGCATTAAAGTTTATGATGCCTATAAAGAAAACAAACCTATCTTTGAAGTTGTTAAAGAAAAAGATCATGTTTTCCGACTCAAAGGTGAATCAATTGAAAGAACTTATTCGTTAATTAACATCTCTACAGACGAAGGTTTGATGCGTTTAATCAATTATTTGCGTAAAATAGATGTAGAAAAAGCTTTGAAAGAACAAGGTGCAGAAAGTGGAGATTCAGTCTTCCTATGTGACTTTGAATTTGAGTATTTAGAATAATGAAACTTGAACAGTATCTATTAGAAATTGAAAAGTTCGTTAAGGACTATTTAGAGCAATCGAAATGCGATTGTTATGTTTTAGGTTTAAGTGGTGGAGTGGATTCTTCTTTGGTCGCGGCAATCGCTAGAAAAGCTGTTGGAAAAGACAAACTTTATTGCTATGCAATACGTATCAATTCAAATCAAAAAGATGTCGATGATGCAATTGAAGTTGCTAGACAATTAGATTTAAACCTTCAAGTTATCTCTATGGATATTTCCTATCAAGAAATTGAGGGTGAACTTATCGGAAGAGAATTCTCAAGATTAACTAAATCTAATCTTAAAGTGAGAATGCGTATGCTAGCGTTATACGCTTTCGCTCAAGAAAAGAATGGTTTAGTTTTAGGCACAGATAACAAAGATGAAAGATATGTTGGCTATTTCACCAAATGGGGTGATGGCGCCGCCGATCTTTTACCAATTGTTCATCTTACAAAAGGCGAAGTTAGAGAAGCCGCAAAGCTATACGGAATTAGCGAGAATTTAGCAAACCGTACGCCTTCTGCGGGGCTTTTTGAAGGTCAGACCGATGAAAAAGAGATGGGAGTAACCTATAAAGATCTCGACGATTACTTACTTGGAAAGAAAGTTAGCGATGAGGCAAAAGCTCGCATCGAACAC
>CAMYZF010000047.1 GCA_947303755.1 uncultured Erysipelotrichaceae bacterium
GCCTTAAATGAACTTTATAATAAAGTTCCATTCTTAATGGGCGGATCCGCTGACGTCGCTGGTAGTGTCATGACCAAAATCACTGACGGAGTCAACTTCACACCAAAAACTCCAAAAGGACGTAATGTCAACTGGGGTATTCGTGAATTTGAAATGGCTGCCGCTCAAAACGGTATGCTTCTCCATGGAGGTCTAAAGACCTATGTCGGTGCTTTCTTGGTGTTCGTTGACTACATGAAAGCGGCAGTGAGAATGGCAGCTTTAACAAAGTTACCAGGTATTTATTTACTCTCTCACGACTCACTTGCCGTTGGTGAAGATGGTCCAACCCATCAACCAATCGAACAATTAGCAATGCTAAGAAGCATTCCTAACGTGAACGTTATCCGTCCATGTGACGCTCGTGAAACTTATGCTGCTTGGAAAGTCGCTTTAGAATCTAAAGAAACTCCAACCTGCTTAATTTTATCTCGTCAAAACTTGCCTCTTTTAGCTTCAAAATATAAAGAAGTTGAAAAGGGTGCTTATATTATAAGCAAGGAAGCAAAACGCGTTGATGCGACTATCGTAGCAACTGGTAGTGAAGTTTCCCTAGCGGTGGAAGCTCAAAAAGAATTAGCTTCTAGAGGTGTTGATGTCCGTGTTGTCTCAATGCCTTCAACTTTCTTATTCGACAAACAACCAAAAGAATACAAAGATGCAGTATTAGGTGTCTCTAAAGACAAAGTCTTTGCTGTTGAAATGTTATCTTCGTTTGGTTGGTATAAATATGCTGATCACGTCATGAGCGTGGATAGCTTCGGAACATCTGCTCCTGCAAAAGACGCTATCAAAGCTTATGATTTCACTAGTGAACATCTAGTCAAATTCGTATTAGCAAATTTATAAAATTTGAAAGGGGGTAATATGGCAGATTATTTAACAATCAACCCACACGGCAAAAACGGTAAGCTTGCCATCTCAAGAGTTATTTTAGAGACGCTGGCTAAAGATGCCACAGCCAAAGTTGATGGTGTTTCGCTAGTTAAAGAAAGCAAAACCGTTAAAGCAGCCCAAGTAACATTCCAAAGGAATGGACAAGTCAAAATCGTCGTAAATGTTAAGCTCGCCAAGAGTGTTAACGAAGAGGTTACCATCAAGGTGATTAAGGATTACATTGTCACCGCCTTAGTAGCCTACGCCGAATCTGTTCCATTTGAAGTGGATGTCAAAATTTCGGAGAAAGCTGAATGATATCTCGCAATCAAGAGCACGAACTTATCATGATTAGCATCTATGATGCTCTCATCTATTCTGAAATGGATGAAGTTTTCTCTTTGGAAGAAGTTATGGAAGGCGTTTATAAACTTCCATATGCTGAGATTCCTTTATTCTCTAAAGAAGTTGTTATCAAATCATTAACTAATGTTAATGAGATTAAAGAAATCTACCAAAAGAACATGCCGAAATGGAAGTTCGATAGATTAAACGCTCTTGAAAGAGCGATTCTCTTGATGTCTTACACGAATGCGAAGGTCGATGAAAAAGCCGACAAACGTGTCATCATAGATGTCGCCATTCGCTTAGCGAAGAAATATCTCGACGAAAAAGATTATAAATTCGTCAACGCAATTTTAGACAATACCTTATGAACGAAACGATCTATTCAGTCTCATCACTAAATAGGCACATCAAACAAATGTTTGATAATGATTTCGTTTTAAGAGGTCTACGCCTTAAAGGCGAGATATCTAATTTCAAAAGATATCCAAGTGGACATGTCTACTTCACCTTAAAGGATGAAGAAAGTGCGATTAAAGCGGTGATGTATGTCTCATATACCCGCTACATGCCATCGGAATTAAAAGATGGTGATGAAGTGATCGCAACTGGCTATGTCTCGGTCTATCCCCAAAGGGGAGAATACCAATTCTATGCCCAAGCTATCGATCTATTTGGCAAAGGAAACCAACTCTTAGAGTTAGAACTTCTAAAGAAGAAGCTCGCAGCCGAAGGATTATTTGATGAAAGTCGCAAAAGGAAGATTAAAGCGTTTCCTAAATCAGTTGGGGTTATAAGCGCACCAAACAGTGCAGCCCTAAGTGATATTAGAACCAATCTTCTTAGAAGAAACCCCCTTATAGACATTCAAATATTCCCGTCCCTTGTCCAAGGTAGTGAAGCCCCAAAAGAGCTCTTAAAAGCCCTAAATGAGGCCAAAAACAGCAAGATTGATACGCTCATCATTGGTCGTGGTGGCGGAGCAAGTGAAGATTTATCTGCCTTCAACGACGAAACATTGGTTAGGGAAGCCGCTAAATTCCCAGTGCCGATTATATCGGCGGTCGGTCATGAAATCGATTTCACTCTCATCGACTATATCGCGGATGCGCGTGCCTCAACCCCCACAGGCGCAGCTGAGTTAGCGACCATCGATAAAAGAGAAATCTACGATATGATCGCTGACTATGAGACGAGTTTGGATGATACATTGATTAATTTAATCAATAACTACCGTCAAAAACTCGATAATCTCAAAACTAGACCCTTCTTCGTGAATCCTAAATCGATGTACGAAGACGCACTCAAGGATGTGTCTAGACTTAGTGATAGAATGGATTTAGCGATGTCCCATCTTATAAAGATGAAGACTGAAAAAATCAATTCCTATAAGCCAAGACTTAATTCCCTCAGTGTAGATGCAACCCTCAATCGAGGATATGCGGTGGTCTTAGACGCAGAAAACAAAGTCATCAAATCGGTTGATGATGTCAAACTTAACACAAGTGTTAAGACTAGAATAAAAGGTGGTGTAATCACCTCAACAGTTACTAAAAAGGAGAAACAATAATGGCGAACGAAAAAATTGATTTCGAGAAATCACTCAAACAATTAGAAGAGATTGTCTCCAAGATTGAAAATGAAACTCTTCCTTTGGAAGAATCTCTCAAACTCTATGAAGAAGGTAAGAAGCTTATCTCGACCTTAGAGAAAACTCTCAAAGAAGCAGAGAAGAAAATCGAAGAATTACAAAAGTAACATTGTTAAGTAATTTTGATTAGTAAATAATTAGTAGTTTTGTGGTAAAATGAGCAATTCCAAGGTTAACAAAGTTAAACATATCGACCTCACTAAGATTAAAGATCCTAGTTTTTTGAAAGATCTCTCTTATAAGGAACTCGATGTTCTCGCCGAAGATATTCGCGCTGAAATATTACGCGCTACATCCACATATGGCGGACATCTTTCAAGTAACCTTGGTGTAGTGGAATTAACGATCGCTTTGAATCGTTCCTTTGATTTTTCAAAGGATAAACTCATTTTTGATGTCGGTCATCAATGTTATACCCACAAGATTTTAACTGGTAGAAGTCTAGAGAAATTACGTACTACCGAAGGTGTGTCTGGATTCCAAAAGAGAAGTGAATCCATATATGATTGTTATGAAGCCGGACACTCTTCAACTTCCATTAGTGCAGCAAATGGCTTTGCCATTGCTAGAGATTTAAAACATGAAAGCTATGATATTGTAGCCTTCATTGGCGATTCCTCAATCGTTTCAGGATTAGCTTTTGAAGGTTTGAACAACTTAGCACACTCCAATCACAAAGTGATTATTGTTTTAAATGACAATGGCATGTCCATTTCTAAACCAGTAGGCGCATTAGCGAGTAAGTTTGCCAAGATATCAACGAATGCTGGCTATAATCGCTTCAAGTCTTCTATGAAGAAAACCTTTGATCGCGGCAAAGTTCGCCGTGCGATTTATCATTTCTTCTCCAATATCAAGAATTGGTTTAAAAGACACCTTGTTTCTCCAACCATCTTTACCGATTTAGGCTTCGCCTATATTGGACCTGTTGATGGTCATAATATCAAAGCGATTGAAAAGGCGATTAAGAGAGCTAAGAATACCGAAAAGTCAGTAGTGATTCACGCTTGTACCTTGAAAGGTAAAGGTTACAAATATTCCGAAAACGATGAGACCGGCTATTGGCATGGCGTCTCTCCATTCGTTTTAGAAACGGGTGAGCCAAAGAATAAACATGAAGGTGAAATATCATGGTCTCACTTGTATAGTGACTTATGCGCAGAAATGCTTGAAAAGCATGAGAACGCTTTACTCATAACGCCTGCGACTATCAAAGGCGCGGGATTAGATTCCCTTCCAGAGAAGTTTAAAGATCGAATTATCGATGTCGGCATAGCCGAAGAACACGCTGCAACCTTAGCGAGCTCCTTGTCCTTAAGCGGT
This sequence comes from uncultured Erysipelotrichaceae bacterium, assembly GCA_947303755.1. Classification (GTDB taxonomy): domain Bacteria; phylum Bacillota_I; class Bacilli_A; order RFN20; family CAG-826; genus Fiminaster. The sequence goes on from CAMYZF010000047.1 coordinate 4,235, forward strand.
TATCATCCGATCATTTCGATTTACTCAACCTTCCTACAAAGAGCCTATGACGAAGTCAGTCACGATTTAGCGCGCATGAATTGTAACGCGACCTTCCTCGTAGATCGTTCTGGTTTAATAGGTGCTGATGGGGAAACTCATCAAGGCATCTACGATGAAGCTTATTTATCAAGCATTCCAGGCATAGTTGTAACGATTGCGTCTAACGCAGACGAAGCTAATGCTTTATTCTCTGAATCATTTAACAATCATGGGCCATTCTTCATTAGACTTCCAAGAATTCTTCTTAAGAAGCCAGATGAAATCAAAGATATCAATCTACCATTTGGTAAGTGGGTTAAGTTAAATGAATCATCCTCCAAAGATTTAGCAATCATTTCTTGTGGTCCAATCGTTAGAGAATTACTTCCTTTATTAAAGGAAAATGGTATTGATGCAACTTTGTATAACGCCGTTTACCTTAATCCAATCGATAAAGAGGCGTTAGATTCGCTTCTAGCTTATCGTAGGATTGTCGTTTATGACCCTTATAGCACCCAAGGAAGCCTTGTTAACCTCACGGAGGCATATTTACTCGAAAAAGAATTTAAGGGGTCTTTAAAAGCCTATTTCATACCAAACGAATTCGTGAAGCAGGGCACAATCAAACAACAACTTGAACGTTACGAACTGCTTCCAGAGCAAATAATTAACAAACTAAAATAAAACGAAAAGACACATTTGGTTAACATAATATTGAATGTGTTTTTTTCTTTCTATAAAATAGAAGCATGGCAAAAGTTATCCTTCACATCGATCTAAACGCTTTTTTTGTTCGCTGTGAAGAATTAGAAAATCCGTCCTTAATAGGTAAACCTGTCATCATTGGCCGCGTTGGTCGTGGGGGAGTTGTTTCAACTTGCTCATATAAAGCGCGTGAATATGGTGTACGTTCAGGTATGCCGACATTTCAGGCAACTAAATTATGCCCTCAAGCAATCATCATTCCTGGGCATTATAGTCTTTATTCTTCAAAGTCTCACGAGTTCATTAACTTTGTTAAAAGATATTCCAAGATCATCGAGCAAGCTTCTGTTGATGAATGCTATGTCGATATGACTGAAGCTCTTAAGAATGAAAAAGAACCAATCAAATTCATTAAAAAGATGCAGGATTCTTTGCTCAAAGAAACTGGTCTAATGTGCTCCATCGGTGTCGCTCCAACAAAGTTTTTAGCGAAGATGGGCTCCGATTATAAAAAGCCAATGGGTATAACTGTCATCCATCGCAAAGATATTCCGGATATTTTATATCCTCTTCCAATCGAATCATTCTTTGGAATCGGTAAGAAAACATCACCGAAACTTAGACAGGTGGGTATAAACACCATAGGTGATTTAGCTAAACGCATTCAAAATGATGATGAAGAAACCAAACATGAATTTGGAAAATTCTATTACGGAATCAAAGAATGGATTACTGGCTATGGTAGTGATGTAGTTGAAACTGAACCTTGGGATCCTAAATCAATTGGTAACTCAACAACATTCAAATACGACACAAATAGTTTTGATGAAATCAAGGAATACGTTTCATCACTTTCAAAAGAAGTTTCGGATAGAGCTAAAGAGGCTAATAAGGTTGGTGATAGCGTTCAACTTGTGCTTAAAGACAACGAATTCAAAGTTATCAACCGTTCTAAGAAATTAGCTAAGGCAACAAATGATTACGACACGATTTTAACGACCGCTTTGATACTTCTTGAAAAGAATCTAGGAGATAAGCCAATCCGCTTAGCCGGTGTTACATTACAAAACCTTATTGACCCAGCGGAAGTTGTAGAACAAATGTCTATCTTTGATAACTTCGATGAAATCAAGGAAGAATGCGCTACTAAGCTTTTAATCGCGGAACTAAATCGAAAAATGAAGAAAGCAGTATTTAAAACTGCTGTGGAATCTTTAAGGGATAAGAAATATGGAACTGAATGATGCAGTAGATTTATATTTCCAATACCTGAGAGTGGAAAAAGGCGTTTCTCAAGAAACGATCAAAAACTACGCTTATGATTTGAAGCAGTTTTTCATCGCGCTTCCTAAAGACACGACCGAAGATATGATGCCTACAGATATATCTGACTTTGTCACTATCCAGATGAAAGAAGGTTTATCAGTCACAACTGTTCTTAGAAGAATATCGTCAACTCATAATTTCTATCTCTTTCTTGAAAGAGAACATATCATCGATTTCGTCGTTAAAAAGTTTAATCGCCCTAAAAAGATGCAATCTCTTCCTAAAACCTTGACAGTGGACGAGGTAGAAGACTTGTTGAACACACCAGATTTAAGCAAAGATGAAGGTTTTAGAGATAGAACAATGCTTGAAGTTATGTATTCAAGCGGACTTCGTGTTAGTGAGCTTCTTTCTTTGAAAGTTAATCAAATAAATATCTCAAAAGGGACAATAGATATCATCGGTAAAGGCAACAAACAAAGAAAAGTTCCAGTAGGTGAATACGCTTTGGATTTCCTAACTAAATACATTGAAGAGCATCGCCCTCACTTCAAGGGCAAAAGAAGTAATTATCTATTTTTAAATAGATATGGAGACCAATTATCCAGACAATATTTCTTCAAGCAGATTAAGAAATACGCTAAGCAAGCTGGAATTGAGGAAGATATTTCTCCTCATACCTTAAGACATTGCTTTGCAACCCATATGCTTGAAAATGGAGCGGAACTACGCGCTCTACAAGAAATGCTTGGTCATGCTAATTTAGCAACCACCCAGATTTATACAAACGTATCCACCAAGCGAATTCTTGATGCATATGATTTGTTTGCAAAACGCAAATAAGATAGAATTTAGATGTCAAAGGAGATGTTTCAATGAAAAAATTCAAAAGAATATTCGTAATCGTCACTGACTCAGTTGGTATTGGTGAAATGCCAGATGCTGAGAAGTTTGGTGATAAAGGAACAAATACTTTTGTTCATACTGCTGAAAAGTGCGGTGGACTTCATGTCCCAAATATGAACGCTTTAGGTCTTGGTGATCTCGCTCCTATCTTAGGAACAAGCAAAGTCAAACATCCACACGCTTACTGCATGAGACTTCGTGAAGCTAGTGCAGGCAAAGATACGATGACAGGTCACTGGGAGATGATGGGCATTTATACAACCAAACCATTCATCACCTTTACAGATACAGGTTTTCCAAAGGAACTCATCGATGAACTCGAAGAAAAAACTGGTCACAAAGTCATTGGTAATAAAGCTGCTTCAGGAACTGAAATCCTCGTTGAATTAGGTGAAGAACAAAAACGCGATAATTCTTTAATCGTCTATACATCCGCTGATAGCGTGCTTCAAATCGCTGCTCATGAAGAAACTACAGGTGTTCAAGAGCTTTATCGTTGTTGCGAAATCGCTCGTGAAATCTGCTTACGTCCAGAATATTATGTTGGCCGCGTCATTGCTCGTCCATTCGTCGGCACCGATAAAACAAACTTCAAACGCACACCAAATCGTCACGACTTAGCGGTGTCTCCAAGTGGTATTACCACAATGGATATTCTCAAAGAGAATGGTTATATGACTAGCTGCGTTGGTAAAATCGGCGATATCTTCAATCAAGTCGGTGTTACCAAAACTCAAAAAACCGTTTCAAATATCGATGGTATGAATAAGACCATTGATGAATGCAAGAA
>CAMYZF010000048.1 GCA_947303755.1 uncultured Erysipelotrichaceae bacterium
TCCAATTGTCGATAAACATACAACTTCGACTAAAATAGCATTGCACTGTTGTTTTGGTCGAAAATAAGTTGTATTATATAATCGAGGTTGAATCATATGGAATATATTAGAACAATAGAAAAAAAGCTCAATGAAATAAAAAACGAATATGCAGTCATAACCATTTATGGTGCTAGACAAGTTGGAAAGACAACAACTGCTGGTAAAGTTTTTGGAAAAGAAATGGCCATTGTTTCTTTGGATGATTTGGAAAATAGAACGCTGGCAAATAAAAACCCAAAGCTCTTTTTAGAAGCACATCCTTGGCCGATTATTATCGACGAAATACAAAAGGCTTCACCTCTTTTAGACGCACTCAAAGTTGTGGTGGATACTGAAAAGAATAAATGTTTACAAAATAATGAACAAGTACCACTTATGTACGTGTTAACTGGTTCAAATCAATTTGAATTACAAACTATGGTGTCTGAATCTTTAGCAGGCCGTACTGCAATATTAAATATGGCTTCATTAGCAAATAACGAATTGGAAGGAATTGATGGAAACTTATTTAATCCTGATCTAGATAATTTGAAAGCGAAATATGCTGAAACAAAAGGCAGAAATCTTTATCATACTCGCAATGAAATATTTAATAGAATATTCAGAGGTGGAATGCCTGAATATATTGCCAAAAATCTTAATAGAGATACTTTTTTTAGTTCTTATATTGCTACATATATCGAAAAAGATGTTAAAAAGATAATTAATATAGATAAAGAAGCAGATTTTTTAAGATTTTTAGACTATATGGCTTTAAGAACCGCCCAGCAGATTAACTACGACGATATTTCGAGAAATATAGGAATTGATGCAAGAACTGTTAAAAACTGGATATCTATTTTAGTTACTTCTGGAATTGCTATTTTGCTAGAACCATATGCAAAAAATATGTCTGATAGAATCACTAAAGCCCCTAAGTTCTATTTTATGGATACAGGCTTGTGTGCATATTTATGCAAATGGCCAACTGCCGAGATGCTTGAGAACGGAGTGATGAATGGGGCGTTTTATGAAACGTACGTTGTTAGTGAAATAATAAAGAGTTATATAAATGCCGGTGTCGACTATAGAAGAAATTTATATTATTATCGTGATAAAGATAAAAAAGAAGCTGACCTAATAATTGATTTTGTGGATCATATATGTCCGATTGAAATAAAAAAAGGCATAAATCCAGTTAGCAGTAGTTTCAATTTTGATTTCTTAAAAAAATATGGAAAGCCAGTTTCAAAAGGAATAGTAATTGATTCAAGAGAAGATTTATTTCCAATAAATGCAGACAACTGGTATTGCCCAATTTATATGATTGGTATTTAAAAATCCCCTTGGACAAATCCTTGGGGATATTTCATCAAACGTGGCGGAGGATTAGGGATTTGAACCCTAGCGCAGCTTTCACCACCTACGAGCTTTCCAAGCCCGCCCCTTCAGCCTCTTGGGTAATCCTCCACGCTGTTTAGTATTATACAAGAAATTATTTTAAAGTATAATCATATTTGTATGATTTCTTTATTGGTCACGAAAAGGGACGCTAATCAACGTGTCGATAAATATGTAAAGAAGTATTTAAACAATGCTCCTTTGTCTTTTATTTACAAACTTTTTCGTAAGAAAGATGTCAAAATTAACAAACATTGGGTTAAAGAAAATTATATTCTTCAAGATGGAGATGAATTATCCATCTATATTAGTGATGAACAACTCAAAGAATTCAATTCTCCAAAGGAGATAAAGAAAGTCGATTTAAATCATCCTATTATTTATGAAGATGAGAATATTATTATCATAGATAAGCCTAGAGGACTACTCGTGCACGGAGATCAAAATGAAAAGACTTTGACTCTTACTAACGAAGTTCTTAACTATCTTTACTATAAAGGCGAATATAATCCTAATGACAAAGGATTTGTTCCTGCACCTGCACATAGGCTTGATCGAAACACTTCCGGTTTAGTTGTATTCGCGAAAAATCTTATTTCGCTTCAAGAACTAGAAGATCTATTTAAAAACAAAGAAAATATCTCTAAAGAATATCTGGCTTTAGTGAAAGGAAATCTTGAAGGAAAAGTAGAGATTAATACGCCTCTACTTAAGGATGAAAACACTGGAATTGTACGTATTTCAAAAAACGGTAAATCCGCTCTTACAATTGTGGAAAAAGTCAAGAACTACGGAGATTTTAGCCTTGTTAACGTCAAAATCTTAACTGGAAGAACTCACCAAATTCGTGTCCATTTAGCGAGTATTAATCACCCAGTCATTGGTGATTCTAAATATGGTGATTTTAAACTTAATAAAGAGTTCAAAGACCTCTATAATTTTGAGAATCAGTTTTTACATGCTTATCGTTTAGGATTTAAGAAGATTGATGGTCATCTTTCCTATTTATCTAACAAATCATTCCAATCACCTCTTCCAAAAATAGAAGAAAATCTATTAAAGAAACTAAAATGAATAAAAACGAAAAAGAAGAAATAATTAAAACCAAGGAACTCCCTGTCATATCCTTCTGTGTTATCTGTGATAAACCAATTTATATTGGTGAAGAATATGAAGATGTTGAATATTTTAATGACGCTTCTAAAGATAAGATTCATAAAAAGCATATGAGTCACGGAAACGCTCATGTGCATTGCATCAAAGAAAGACAAATTGAAATCGAAGAGTTAAAAGAGGAGCATAAAAAGAAAAAGATTTGGTGGCTCGCTTTAGCGATTGTTCTAGGTTTTGCTCTTGCTCTTAGTTTAATGATTATTCTTTTATCTTTAAGCAATCTTCCTGTTGTCTTATCCATCATTATTCCATTAGTCGCTGGATACGCTTTAACAAGCGATATCTATATTCTTTCGATTGACGAAGTGGTGGGACCAATCTTTGTTAAGCTCGGTAAAAGATTAGCAATATTACCAAAAACCTTTTATCAAACGATGGAAGAAGACACTGGGGTTAAACTCTTCTTCAAGATATTCCTTCTCGTGGTTTTGACTCTCTTAGATTATATTGTCCTATTAATTATTCTCGTATTATCTTTGATAATATCAATGTTTATCTTCCCGTTTGTCGTTTTTAGAAAAGAAAAATAGATATTTCTTATACATTTTAAAAATCTTTTTTGCTATACTAACTATCGCCCCAATTTGGACCCGTAGCTCAAAGGAAGAGCTATCGGCTCATAACCGATTGGTTGCAGTGTCAGGATCTGCCGGGTCCACCAAATAAGGAGATTTACCCAAGTGGTTGAAGGGGTCGGTCTTGAAAACCGATAGGAGGCCCACGGTCTCGCTAGAGTTCGAATCTCTAAATCTCCGCCATTTAAATAAATGTTCCCAATGTTGAAAAATAAAGGGAATTTTTTATTAAATAGATACTTGTAAAAGTGTCGGTAAACCGATATAATTTAGACATGACATTCTTAGATTTACTCTCAGAGAAAAAAACAACGGTTTATTCGCTATCGCTGAATAGTGGTGTACCAAAAACCACTTTGACAGATATCGCTTCTGGCAAGGCAGATATTATCGAATGCTCTGGAAAAACTCTTTTGGCGGTTTCTAAGTGTTTAGGTGTTTCCATCGAATATTTACTCTCATTAGAAAGAGAAGAAGCCAAAACTATTCTCCCTGGTTTTTTACTCGATTCTATCAACGAATACCGAAAAGCAATTCGTAAAGACAGTACCCTTATCGATTGTTATAGTGATCAACTCAACAGTTCAATAAATGTTGCCGAAGTTGAGCGTCTGATTTCAAAGGAACAAGCTGATAGGCTACGCGCTAGATATTTTTAGGAGCTTTGTCAAATGATCGATTTTACCTTTTTACCAACAAGAAAGAAAGCCTATGGCGGTGCTAACGGAAGTAAACTTTCTATTCTATATAATGATGAACTTTATATGCTAAAACTGCCGATGCATGCTTCAAAGAACCCTAACCTTTCCTACACAAATAGTTGCACGTCTGAATATCTTGGCTGTCATATTTTTAATATGCTTGGCATAAGGGCACAAGAAACTATATTGGGATCATTCGAATATCATGGAAAAATTAGAACGGTTGTGGCTTGTAAAGATTTCACTTCTCCCGGTGTTGTAATATTGGATTTTGCCTCGATAAAGAACCAAATAATTGATTCTGCTTCAAATGGTTACGGAACTGAATTAACTGATATTCTAGATACAATTGAAAAACAAAGAGCCGTGGAACCAAATGCTTTAAAAGAACATTTTTGGAATGTGTTTGTCATTGATGCCTTTATCGGCAATTGGGATAGACATAATGGTAACTGGGGATTTTTATATAGCCAAGAAACAGATCAAATGGAAATCGCGCCAATATATGATTGCGGTTCTTCATTGTTTCCACAAATAGATGACGAAATAATTAAAAAGGTACTATCTTCTAAAGCGGAAATGAATGCCCGCGTGTTCGATATGCCAACGTCAGCAATTATGATTGATGGAAAAAGAATCAACTATTATCAACTGATTCAATCAAAAAAATTCAAAGACTGCACTGAAGCAGTAAAAAGAATTACACCCAAAATAGATCTAGAAAAAATTGATTTTTTAATTGATGAAGTTGAACAACTGAGCGATTTGCAAAAAGAATTTTTGAAAAAGATTCTAAAAATGAGAAAAGAGCTCATTTTGGACTCTGTATATATTAATTAAAAGTCCTCTATGTTATCCATCTTTCTTTGGAAATTTTTCCTAAGGTTGATATAGCAAATAGTTAGTGCGACAAGAAGTAATATAGTGGTGACGCTATAGGCGATAATCTTATATTGAGGGAAAAGAATAACTAGAACAATAATAGGAATCGCTAAGGTAAAGGCAATACCAACATTAATTAACATTGAGATAACAGTGGTCGCAGAATTTTTGACTGCTTCTGATTCACTGTTCCATTTTAATTTTGGATGGCTTAACGCAATTATCATTCCGACTAGGGAACTCACGAATAGATAAATGATAGGAATAACGTACAAGAATATTATTTCTATTACTGAGTCATGGAAAAGAATGGTTGCAACGGTGGAAACAATTAAGGCAGCTGGAATCGTCATAATCCAGGCGAAGAGAAGTTTCGCTCTTAAGTATTTGCGGTAATTGATTGGAAGTGACTTAATAAGCCAGAAGTTTTTACCTTCAATATTGATGCTTGCAGTGGTGGGACTACCAATACCAAAAATAAACATCATAACAGGCAAAAGAATGGGGATTAGCAGTAGTTTTAGCCAAAAAGCCGCATCACCTTCTGCGTTAGAAAGCGGCTGATACATACTGATGATATAGACTACACTTCCCATGATCGCCATGATGGAACCAATGATGGTGTTCGTGAAATAGAATTTTGAATTAACGAGTCTTTTGAATTCTAGACCAAGCAATACTTTTCCTTCGCTTTTATTTTTTAAATCTTTTCGAACATATTCTTTTTTCATTCTCACTGAAGAGACGATCTCGTGCAATTTATCAAAGAACAATGCAATGAATAAGACTGAAAAGATGATTGCAGCAATAGTAATCCCAAAATAAATGAGTAAGAAAACATAGTTTCCACCGAAAGATAATTCGATGAAGAAATATGTTGGATTGATCCATTTTAATGCATTACCGGCAGAAGCAAAACCATTAGCGGCCTGATCACCTTTCATATTGCCTATAATCATTCCCATTCCACTTATGCCAATAATGACTAAAGCGTAAAGAATAACAAAGACAAAGTTCGCAGCTTTGAATCTCGCTGTCGCAAGAGTCACTAAAAGTGAAGCAATTATAGCGATAGCGATTGGAACAATTGGAAGAGTGAATGCTAGTAGGATAGAGATTAATAATAAAGAAATATTATGCGCTAGTATGACCTGAACAATTCCGTGTGGAATCATGATGACAATTGAGAAAATCAATTCAATCGCATATAAAGAAATAATCTTTGAGCCAACAATATGAGATTTTTTAATTGGTAAAGTAGTTAATAGATCATAATCTTCGCCAATATAGATACCTCGAGCCTGAGACATGGTAGTCATGAAGGTAAGTAAAGAAGCAATACCAGCAAATATCGCAATCGCTGGAGAGGAATCTAGGCCCTCACTTGTAAAAGGAAAAACAAACAAAAATGAGTAACCAAATGAACCTAAAAATGAAAAACCTAAAATTGCTAGTAAAACATAAAATATTGGAGTTCTGCTGACCTTTTTGCCTTTCGTATTGAAGGATGACAGGAACTTCAAAAGCTCAATTTTAGTGAGTCTAAAAAGATTATTCATTAAATAACTCCATGAATTTATCTTCGAGTGATTCGCCGCCTTTAACATCTTCAGTTAAACCAGAGGCGATAATTTTTCCTTTTTTGATTATTGCGACTTTATTACAGAATTTTTCAACAACTTCCAAGACGTGACTAGAGAAAAGAATCATCGCACCTTCTTTACAAAGTTCTTTCATAACTTCTTTTAAATCAAAGGCTGCTTTTGGATCTAGACCAACGAATGGTTCATCTAATACGAGCAGTTTTGGTTTATGAAGTATCGCCGCGATGATTTGGATCTTTTGTTTCATTCCGTGTGAATACGCTTTTATTGGGTTTGCCAAATCTTGTTCAATACCAAACATCGAAGCGTATTTATGGATTAATTCGTTTTTCTCATCATCAATTTTGAAGATATTCGCGATGAAATCAAGATAGGCAATACCTGTCATGAATTCATAAACATCTGGGTTATCGGGTACGTATGCTAATTTAGATTTGAATAATAAAGGGTTATCTTTGAGGTTAAGATCATTAAAAACGATTTCGCCTTCTTCGTATCCGTGGATTCCCACGATACATTTGATGGTGGTGGATTTACCTGCTCCATTAGGGCCAATGAAACCATAGATATCTCCATCTTCAATTTCTAAATTAATATCATCGATAGCTTTGATATTGCTATTACGATAAGTTTTACTTAAATGTTTGACTATTAACATACAGTTTTCCTCTATTTGATATGTTATCACTTAGTGAAATAATTGATGAATAAATAGTGGTTCAAAATTTTAGGTACTTTGTACCTCTTTTTTATTTTCAAAAAATATCAAATCCAACCCGTAATAAGTATATAAAGGAGGAAAAGCGTCAAACATAATGGCCTAGATTATCATTCAAAAGAGGACAAAATGGCCTATACCCATTTACAAAAGAGGTCAATAATGCTAATATCTACTCGGTGATAGATATGACTTTATTAGAACAAAGACAATCTTTTGGATTATCTCAGCTTGAGGCCGCATCGTCTTTAGGAGTGCCTGTTCGTACATATAGGAGATATGAAAGCGATAACAATTATGGCAGTGATATCAAACGTCACGCTTTGATAGAGATGCTTAAATCGAAATACGAGATAAATGAAGAAAAAGGCATATTAAAGTTTGAGGACATAAAAAAAGCTGTATCCACACTTTGTGATAGCGAAGAATATAAAGGTCAAATTCGCTTGTGTTATCTATTCGGTAGTTATGCTAAAGGATATGCAAATGAGAAAAGTGATATTGATTTAATGATTGATACAGATTTAACTGGTTTCAAATACTATGGTCTAATCGGTGATATTAAGAACGCTCTCCATAAAAAAATTGATTGCCATAGACTAAAAGATCTTTTAAATGATAACCCCATTATCGTAGAAATATTAAAAGACGGCATAAAAATATATGAACAATATTGACTTTGGAAGATGCTCTTACATCAATGAAAATCAGTTTGAATTCCAATAAAACCATCATTTAAATGAATTGATTCATTTCTCATTAATTTAACACACAACATATTTGAAAAGTTTGTTAAATTTTG
>CAMYZF010000049.1 GCA_947303755.1 uncultured Erysipelotrichaceae bacterium
TGCAACAATCTTAAAAAGATTGATGTAGAGATTCCTTTAGGTAAATTTGTTGCGGTTACAGGTGTTTCAGGCTCTGGAAAATCTTCTTTGGTGAATCAAACACTTTATCCTGCGATTAAAAGAAAGCTCGAAGATAACGACGAACTCATTCCTGGCAAGCATAAAGAGATTGTTGGCTTAGAAAATATTGATAAAGTAGTCAATATTACTCAAGAACCAATTGGCAGAACTCCAAGAAGTAATCCTGCGACATATGTAGGGGTTTTTGACGATATTCGCGGGGTTTTTGCTGAGACTATTGATGCTAAAACAAAAGGCTATGATAAAGGTAGATTCTCCTTTAATGTGCCTGGAGGTAGATGTGAACATTGCCAAGGCGCAGGTGTTACACGCATTCCAATGAACTTCCTTCCTGACGTTTACGTCAAATGTGATGAATGTCACGGAAAACGATATAACGAAGAGACCTTAGAAGTCTTGTATAAAGGTAAGAACATCTATGATGTTTTAGAGATGACAATTGAAGACGCTTTGAAATTCTTTGAGAATCGTCCAAAGATTAAACACAAATTGCAAACACTTTATGATGTTGGTTTAGGCTACATTAAACTAGGTCAACAAGCCACAACACTTTCTGGCGGTGAAGCGCAAAGAGTTAAGCTTGCATTTGAATTACAAAAACGTCCAACTGGGAAAACATTGTTCATTTTAGATGAACCTACAACTGGTCTTCATACAGACGATGTCGCCCGTTTAATTAAGATCCTTCAAAGGATTGTCGACCATGGTGATACAGTGGTTGTTATTGAACACAATTTAGATGTCATTAAAGTGGCAGATTATATTATCGATTTAGGGCCTGAAGGCGGTAATGGTGGTGGTCGAATTGTTGCGACCGGAACACCTGAAGAAGTCGCCAAAAATGAGAAGTCATTTACTGGTCAATATTTGAAAGGAGTGCTTAGTTAAATATGGGTATCTTTTTAATCATTTTAGGTGGAATCATTTTTATCGGATCAATAGTTGGTTTGGGCTACTTTTTGCATAAGTTTAACAAGTCACTTTCTTTAGGTGGAATTACTCCAAAAATTGAAGGCAATAATTTATATATTTTGCTAGGTTTAGTCGGAGCTGGAGGAGTTGGATTTTTAGCTCTCTTGCTAGGCATGGTTTTTTATAATCATTGGGCCTTTGAAATTGGCAACTATTTAACTCTAATTTTCGGATCACTTTTCTTTGGTATTTCCATCAATGCTTTCGTTGCTGGTTTCGATCTATATTTTGTTCGTAAAGATTTAGACTCTACTCAACGAAAAATTGCGCAAATCTCGTTTATTTCAGCGATTTGTCTATTCATTACAGGCCTCTGGATGTGGACGGATTCCATCGCATATTTTGTGAAATATCCGCTACCAAATTCAATATCATTTTCAAAAGGTTTAGGATACCCAGATTATGGTGATTATGGATTCACTATTACTTTCTATGGAATCATCATTGTTGTTGGTGCATTAATATCCTATTTTTTAGTTGACCATCACGTCTATGCAAAGTTCGGAAAACATGGCTTAATTGACACCCTATTTTTAGTGGCTTTCCCAATGGGTTTAGTCGGTGCTAGATTATGGTGGTGTTTAATACTTGAACCGTCTTATATTTTTAGTGAAGGGAATTGGTTCTTAAATATCGTTGATGTTCGCCATGGTGGACTAGCGGTTCAGGGTGGTGCAATATTAGGAATTTTGGCAGGCGTTTTGTTCGCTTTGAAATTTAGAAAGTATATGAATATTCGCTGGTTAGTTGATGTTTGTATTCCGACCATTTTAATCGCTCAAGCAGTTGGTCGTTGGGGCAACTTTTTCAACCAAGAAGTTTATGGTCAATTAGTTAATCCTAATACATTATGGTTCCTACCAAAAATGATTCGTCAAAACATGTTTATTGACTCGAACAAATATATTAGCGTTCCACTCTTCTTAATCGAGTCTGCAATCAACATTGTTGGTTTCTTTATCATTCGTTATGCCTATGGTCATGGTTTGAAACGCTTTGCTAAACAAGGTGACCAAGCATTCCTATATTTAGTGTGGTACGGAGCCGTTAGAGCGATTATGGAACCTCTTAGAGTTGGTTTCACACTTAATCTAGGACATTCTGAAGCTTTTGGTTACTTACAATCATGGATTATGGCCTTCTCAATGCTTGGAATTGGCATCCTAGGCATCATTGGAATCAGAGTCTTCGAATTCATTCGAAGAAAGAATGGAAAAGAAGTAAAGGAATATGAAGTCATATAAGCTTTATCTATTTGATTTAGATGGAACTTTAATCGATAGTGATCGTATGCTTATCGAGACTTTCAGAGAACTTTATGCAAAATATCGTCCTGATTATCACCCAGATGATAGTTATATCATCCAATTCTCAGGACCTCAAATTACCGAAACTCTTTCTAAAGAATTCCCTGATAGAGATTTAAAAGAGATGCTTAACGAGTATAGAAGTAGATCCACTAAGTATTACGATAAATATGTTCGTTTGTTCCCTTATGTTAAGGAAATGCTTGAGAAAATGTCTGAAAAAGGCACTTTATTTGCAGTTATCACCAACAAACATAAAGGACCAACCGAATATACTTATAAGCTTTTGGATTTAGAAAAACTTAATATCTTCTCTATCTGCGCTGATGACGTGATAAATTATAAACCAGCACCAGATGGAATCCTTAAAGCTATTGAGCATTTTGACGTCAAAAACAAAGCAGAAGTCATTTATATTGGTGATTGCTATACCGATTACATCACTGCGAAAAACGCTGGTGTGGACTTCGGTTATATCTCATGGTCACCACGTCCAATAAAGGGTGAAATGAAGGTTGATGTTTTGATTGAATCGTTTGAAAAATTCACAGGAGAAATTTGCTAATGAAAAAGACCGATATTGTTGTCGTTGGTGCAGGAATTGCAGGGTTAACTGCCGCTATTTATCTTAAAAGAGCGAATGCTGATTTCGTTATTTTAGAGGGTTCTTTTCCTGGTGGATTATTGAACAAACTTAAAACAATCGAAAACTATCCTGGTTTCCCATCTATCACCGGAAACGAATTATTAATAAAACTCATGAATCATGTAAAAAGCCTTGGAATTGAAATAACTTATGGAAATGCCCAATCAATTTTAAAAGAAGGCGATGGTTTTGATGTTAAAACCGATGTTGATTCTTATGAGTGTAAGAGTGTTATTGTCGCTACAGGCGTGAACCAATCTAATGATTCTATTAAAGGACAAGATAAATTCGCAGGCTTAGGCGTATCATATTGCGCTACATGCGATGGAAACTTTTTTAAAGGATTAGATGTTGCTGTTATTGGAAATAACGATATTGCTTTAGAAGAAAGCTTATATCTATCAGGATTAGTTAATAAATTATATTTAGTCAATCCTGAAGATAAACTAAACGGTAATCAAAAACTAATTGATTCTTTAAAGAAAGCTAATAATGTTGAAATCTTAAATGGTAAGAAAGTTAGTGAGATTAAAGGCGATGACTTTGGAGTTACTTCAATAGTCGTGGATGAAAAGGAAATTCCTGTTTCAGGTGTTTTCCCTTATGTTGGTAAAAAGTCTACAACTCAAATCCTAAATAACTTAAAACCTGAAATGCATGGAATCTTTGTTAATGTTGATTCAAAACAACAAACAAATATCGAAGGCTTATATGCTGCCGGAGATATCGTTGATAAAAAATTAAGACAACTTGTGACTGCCGCCAATGATGGAGCGATTGCTGCCACAAATGCAGCCCAATTTGTCAAAGAGAGGAAATAAAGATGATTAAATTAGTCATAATTACTGGTGTTTCTGGATCTGGAAAGACTCAAGCTCTTTATACTTTTGAAGAAGCTGGCTATTATGTTATTGATAATGTTCCAGAAGAAGTTATTAAGCCTCTTTTTGACACGATTTGCTTCTCTGGAAAATACGTCAAAGTAGCTCTTGCAGTTCCACTAGTGAATGCTAATCAAACTTATGAAATAGCGAAGAACTATAAGGATTTTGATACAAGATTCTTAGGCATCACTTGTTCTAGAGAAGCCTTAAATGAACGCTATAGATTGTCTAGAAGACGTCACCCACTTGAATCACAAGGTTTCACATTAGATAACGCACTTAAACGCGACTATGAATTATTAGAAAGTGTTCGTGAAAATCTTACCGATTTCATTGATACAACTAAGTTAGATAAAAATCAATTTTCCAAAGCAATTCATAACTCAATTATAGGAATTAATGGGGACAAGTTCTCTGTTATGTTCATGTCGTTTGGATATAAAAGAAGCGTCCCACAAGACATTGAAACCGTCTTTGATGTGAGACTTCTTCCAAATCCATATTGGGTTCCTGAATTAAAGGACATGAACGGACTAGATGCTCCAGTTAGAGATTATGTTTTAAATGCTCCTGAAACTAAAAAATACCTACAAAACGTCATCAAATATCTTGATTATTATTTAGAAGAATTAAAGAAATCAGGTAAAGGACATGCGAATATTGGTATCGCCTGTAGCGGTGGTCAACACCGTTCAGTAGCGATAGCCCAATATCTATTTGAATATTACCAAGGAAAATACGAAACAAGCGTATCGCATAGAGATATTTAATTATGCAAGCAAAGGTCTCGTTTACTCAGAAAGTTAAAGAAGAATTAACCAAGCTTCCTTTTTCCGATGAACACTTACGAGCCCTTTTATCTGCTTTTATTAGAATCAATGGATCACTTTCTTATTCGGAAGGTACATCTAGAATTGTTTTAAAAACTGAGAATGCGAAAATCGCGAAATTCATCTATCACGCTATCGATAGGCTCTATGGAATCGTCCCAAGATTTGCTTATTCAAAGACGATGAACTTCAAAAGGCGTTTAACTTATTCTGTCATCGTAAATGAGGGCGAATATCTTATTGGAGACCTCGAAATTGACTTTTTAGACGGAAAAATTGCCAAAAACATCGTTAAAAACGATGACATGATTTCAGGCTATATTGGTGGCGCATTTTTAGCCTCTGGATCGGTAAATACCCCTAAAAATTCAAATTATCATTTAGAAGTTTCTTTAAATAATGAAAACTATGCGAAGTGGTTCTCAAAACTACTTTTAAAATACAAAGGCACCGAATTCTCTCCAAAGATTATTAAAAGAAGAAATTCATATATCGTTTACATCAAGAAGTCACAACAGGTGGTGGACTTCCTTTCGATGGTGGGAGCGACCAACGCAACCCTTGAATTTGAAAATATTCGTATCGACCGCGAATTCTCTTCGATTGGAAATAGGCTTCAAAATCTTGATTCAGCAAATTATTCAAAAATTACATCTGCTTCATCTAAACAAATCGTAGATATCCAAATCATCGATAAAGCTCTTGGAATCAACAATGTTCAAAATGAAAAACAAAAAGAACTTATGAAAATTCGTCTTGAGCATGATGATTATTCACTTCAAGAACTCGCTAATGAATTAAGTGATCGTATTGGCGAGCCTGTTTCTAAATCAAATATCAACCATCTTTTAAGAGCAATTCACTTAAAAGCCGAACGCTACAAAGGAGCGGTAAAATGAAAGCTCAAACTCAACTTGGAATGAGAATTCGTTTTCTAAGAAAACGTTTAGGCTGGTCTCAAGAAGATTTAGCCTTGGAAGCTAACGTGAATAAAAACTATATTTCAGATCTTGAAAATGGTCGAAGAAATCCGAGTTTAGATATCTTGGAAAGAATCGCAAAAGCGCTAAATATAACTCTCTCTGAATTATTCCGTGGAGTGGAAACCATTCCCGGTCTTTAATATTTTTTATCTTTTCAAACTCGTTTTGAAAACGCTTTCTTAACAAAACTATTTATTTTTAGGTTGATTATTATTTATAATACTATCGTCGATTATAAAGGAGGACATATAAATGTCAGTTAAAGTCGCAATCAATGGTTTCGGAAGAATTGGCCGTCTCGCATTCAGACAAATGTTTGGTGCAGAAGGTTATGAAATCGTTGCCATTAATGACCTCACTTCTCCAAAAATGTTAGCAAACCTCTTAAAGTATGATACAGCTCAAGGTGGTTATGCTGGACACATTGGCGAAGGTTTACACACTGTTTCTAGCAAAGAACCAGTCTTAGCAGAAGATGGAAAAACAGTCGTTACTCCAGGTTCAATTACCGTTGATGGTAAAGAAATTACCATTTACGCAAAACCAAACGCTGCTGAACTTCCATGGAAAGAGCTCAAAGTTGATGTCGTCTTAGAATGTACAGGTTTCTACTGCTCTAAGGAAAAATCAATGGCTCACATCAATGCCGGTGCACGTAAAGTTGTTATCTCCGCTCCAGCTGGAAAAGATTTACCAACAATCGTCTATGGTGTTAACGAAAAATCACTTAAGAAAGAAGATAACGTTATCTCTGCAGCAAGCTGCACAACCAACTGCTTAGCTCCAATGGCTAAAGCTCTTAATGATTTAGCACCAATTCAATCTGGTATTATGAGCACAATTCACGCTTATACTGGTGACCAAATGATCCTTGATGGACCACATAGAAAAGGTGATCTTCGTAGAGCCCGTGCAGGCGCTGCCAACATCGTTCCAAATAGCACCGGTGCTGCTAAAGCAATCGGTTTAGTTATTCCAGAACTCAATGGTAAACTCATCGGTTCCGCTCAACGTGTTCCAGTTCCAACTGGTTCAACAACCATCCTTACCGCTGTCGTTAAATTTAAAGGCGAATTAACCGCTGAAGTTATCAACGCTTATATGAAGAAAGTTGCAGACGAATCCTACGGATATAACGAAGATCCAATCGTCTCCAGCGATGTCATCGGTATGAGATTCGGTTCATTATTCGATGCAACCCAAACAATGGTTTGTAGCCTTGGTGATGGTTTATATGAAGTTCAAGTCGTCTCTTGGTACGATAACGAAAATTCATATACTTCCCAAATGGTTCGCACCATTAAATACTTCGCCGAAAAGTGCTAAGTATCAATTAATTTAATTAGAGGCACAACTTTGTTGTGTCTCTTTAAAACAAAGGAGATAAAAAATGCTCACAGTTGAAAACTTAAAAAACATCAAAGGCAAAGTCGTCGTTGTCCGCGTTGACTTCAACGTCCCACAAGCCGATGGCAAAATCCGTGATGACAACCGTGTTAGAGCAGCTCTTCCAACCATCAAAAAACTCATCTCTGAAGGTGCAAGAGTTGTCTTATTTTCCCATTTAGGAAAAGTTAAACACAAAGAAGAACCAGAAGTTGTTGCAAAGCAAAAAGCTAAAAACAACCTCGCAATTGTCGCTCCAAGATTAGGCGAACTCTTAGGTCAAGAAGTTAAATTCTTACCAGAAACTCGTGGTGAAGCTTACGTTAAAGCTGTTAAAGGTCTTAAAGACGGTGAAGTCTTATTAGTCCAAAACACCCGTTATGAAAAAGGTGAAGAAAAGAACGATCCAGAACTCGCTAAAGAATGGGCTTCTGTCGCAGATGCATACGTTATGGATGCATTTGGTTCCGCTCATAGAGCGCATGCTTCTACATATGGAATTCCAGAACTTCTTAAGAAGGAAGGAAAACCAGTTGCATGTGGTTATTTAGTTGAAAAAGAAATCGCCAACTTAATGCGTTGTGTCGATGT
>CAMYZF010000050.1 GCA_947303755.1 uncultured Erysipelotrichaceae bacterium
TGACAACCATCGCTTCCGTAGACCTTGAATCCATTATAGATTTTTGGGTTATGAGAAGCGGTAATGACGATACCGGCTGAACATTTAAGGTGTCTAACTGCAAAAGAAAGGGTTGGGACAGGCATTAGCGTTTTAAAAATATTAACTCTGATTTTATTAGCTGCTAAAACTGCTGCAGATTCTTTGGCAAACAATTCCGAATTGTTTCTAGAATCGTAAGCTATTGCGACCGTTGGATTACTTTCCTCAGATAGAAGATATTGAGCAAGCCCTTGAGTGGCGTGACGAATGACATATTTGTTCATTCTATTTGTGCCCATGGCCATAACTCCACGAAGACCGGCAGTTCCAAATTCGAGATCAGCAATAAAACGTTCCTTAATTTCTTTTTCATTGTTTTGCAATGAATTTAATTCATCTTTTTCATCTTTTGAAAGCTGAGAAGCATTTAACCAGCGATCATATTTTTTTAATATTTCTTTTTCCATATCTAGCAACCTTTTCTGCGATATTTATATCATAACATTCTAAAATGTTTCAAATAAATAACTTTTGCAAAGCACCCGTATGTGTAATACGATATATGCTATGTACGTGAAAAGAGGCAATTTCAGCAACCTAATTCTTTATGGAATTATGATTGTGTGTCTTTATTTAGCGCAAAGAATCGCTCTTTTTGAACCAAGTAATCCAGCTTTGACGTTCCCACAATTTCGTGAATTGTTACTACCAGAATACCTCGTTGTTTTTGCGGTCTTGGTTGGTTTAAGCGTTTGGTACGCTTTAGTCGAATGGAAAAAAGGTGATTTTAAAATTCATATTCCACTCATAGCTTTGCTATCTGTTTTGTTCGTAATAAGCATTGTGAATATTTTTGTGATTCCTGCTAAGGTTGAATATACTGTTCCAATTTATAAAAACGTAAGTGATGGCTATGGGAACCTAATTGATACCATTATCATTGGCTATAAGAATATTGTCATTAACACTAATCTAGAACAAAGATTCTTATATGTGTTTTCCTCACTAGCAATCCTATATTTAGCGTATTTATTATTGTTCACTCTTCCAAGGAAGATTAGATACGTTAAACAAATTGATTGGATAATGTTTTTAATCATTGGTGTAGGAGCGGTCGCGATTATCTACTCTGTTATTTTTGAATTTGAGGATTATCAACAATTCTTTGCAACTTTAACATTACCTGCAAATGCACTACCATCTCGCATCAGTTCGTTCCTCGGCCATAAAAATGGCTATGGATTCGCGGTTACGCTTGCAGCCTTCGCATGCTTGTATTTGCATCACACATCGAGAAAGTGGTGGTATCTAGTTTTGGCGTTTGTTTTTGCTATTCAAAATTTCTTTACTACCTCAAAAACTTGCATGCTTATTTGTTTAATAATTTTACCAATTTATTACATAGTAATATTTGTTCTTCAATTCAAGAAAAATATCAAAAGAAGCATCATCGTTCTTTCTTGCTTAGCTGCAATCGCCTTTGCAATAGGCGCGTTAGTAGTCGTTCATGCGGTTAACAATGAATTCTGGCCAGAATTCTTTAACATGACTAACAAGATTAACGATACATATTTTGTTAAAGGTTTTGATTATTTTAATCATTTATCTGGCCGCCAAAGAGATTACCAATTAGCAGAAGGCATAATTAATGGCCATTTGGCTGTTGGTTTAGGCTTTGGAATCTTTAAT
Source organism: uncultured Erysipelotrichaceae bacterium (assembly GCA_947303755.1). Taxonomy (GTDB): domain Bacteria; phylum Bacillota_I; class Bacilli_A; order RFN20; family CAG-826; genus Fiminaster. The sequence continues at coordinate 1,711 of CAMYZF010000050.1, forward strand.
GCTTTTATGATGGGCTCAGAAATGCTTTGTTCACCATCTCAACTAACTGCTTGGAGTGCTAGAACAATTACTCATATGGATGTTACGACTTCCATTCAACTCACAGATTCACCACATAGTTTTTATTATCAGTTACTAGGGACGGGTGGTATTGTGCTTTTAGTTGTTTACGCAATCCTTGTTTGCTATGTCGTTTTTGCAGCAGTCAAAACGTTCAAAAAACATAAGTTAACAGTCTTCTTATCATTACTATTTTTACTAGCAACTTTCCTCCATGGAATGAGCGAGGCAACTGCTTTATTTTTTGTCGGTCCTCACCCAATTGGATCTTTGCTTTTGACCATTATGTCTTCGGTCATTATTTTGAGTCTTTATCACCATGATTATCATCCAAGTGAAAATAGACGATATGTTGAAAATATCGTGCAAAAACCGGTTGAAATTACAGAATTGGAGCCATCAATTATTTCAAAATCTTTATACTTTTTCTTAACCTTACCAGTGGTTATTATTTGTGTAATTGGCCCGTTGCTATACGGCGTTAATCTAACTGATAAACTATGGTTATTTATCACCATGATTTCTGTTGGAGGTTGCTATCTAATATTGCCTATCGTTGCTCACTTTATTTTTGATCGTAAAACATCGTTTAGTGATTTCTTTAAAAACACCATATTCCCATACTTAGTTATGCTTGTAACGTTGGGTGTACTTGTTTATGGCTATTATAAAATTGTTGGTAGCTTCACATTTACATTGGCTGGCATATTGTTAATCACTGTATGTTTATTCTATTTTGCGATGTTCTCATCAATTTCATATTTCAAATCACAAGCAGGTATTGTTTCATATCTTTTAGATATTGCCTATTCAATTTTCAGTAAACACAATCAAAAATACATTGAACTTTCAAATGAACAAGATAAACCAACTCTCCAAGAGAAAATCTTTTCGCTTTTAAACTTTAAGAGGTGCAAAAATCATGAAACAGGAAACAATTGATAGAATTCGTAGATTTACCAAAGATAGAGACTGGGATAAATATCACACACCAAGTAATCTTGCTAAAACAATAGTGATAGAAGCAACAGAATTGCTTGAATGTTTCCAATGGAATGATGAGCAATTTGACCTTGAACACGTTAAAGAAGAATTAGCGGATGTCATCGTAAATTGCCAAAATTTACTAGATAAGCTTTGCTTAAATGCTGACGATATAGTCCAAAAAAAGATGGAACAAAACGAGAAAAAGTATCCAATCGAAAAATTTAGGTCTATAGATAAGAAGTATAATGAGTAAAAAGTGAATGTCTTTAAAGACATTCAAATTTTTCAAAATTTGACTTTCACATTTGAAAACAAAAAATGCGATTGAATCAATAAAAATAAGTGAAAAGTTGTACAGTGTATGACTTTTTATTTTGTTTTGATTACTATTAATAAAATATTTATATATAATGTATGCAACCCCCGGAAAACAGAATTCCGTAAAAATACTCTGCGTGCAGAGTATATTTTAAAAACGCCAAAAAGGAGATAGAAAATGATTAAAGTAATTAAAAGAGATGATTCTAGACAAGAATTCAACATAGGAAAAATCAGCTCTGCAATCGAAAAAGCTTTTATGGCAGAACATAAGTTCTACACAAAAGACATTATTGATATGCTCGCGTTACGCGTAACCGCGGATTTCAATAGAAAGATTAATAATGAAGAAATTTCAGTTGAAGATATTCAAGACTCAGTTGAAGTCGTATTAATCCAAGCTGGTTATATTGATGTTGCTAAGAGTTACATGGTTTACCGTAAACAACACGAAAACCTCAGACAACTCAAAGAAACAAACATTGACTACAAGAATGTTATCAATAACTACTTAAAGATTAATGACTGGAGAGTTAAGGAAAACTCAACTGTTACATATTCTGTTGGTGGTTTAATTCTTTCCAACTCAGGCGCAGTCACTGCTAACTATTGGTTAAGTGAAATTTATGATAAGGAAATTGCTGACGCTCATAGAAACGCCGATATCCATATCCATGACTTATCAATGCTTACAGGTTATTGTGCTGGTTGGTCCTTAAAACAACTCATCACCGAAGGTTTAGGTGGTGTTACTGGCAAGATCACATCTGCTCCAGCTGCTCACCTTTCTACACTTTGTAATCAAATGGTTAACTTCTTAGGTATCATGCAGAATGAATGGGCCGGTGCACAAGCCTTCTCATCCTTCGATACCTATTTAGCACCATTTGTTAAAGCTGATCATTTAGACTACAAACAAGTCAAACAATGTATCCAATCCTTCATCTATGGCGTTAACACTCCATCAAGATGGGGAACTCAAGCACCATTTACAAACATTACCTTAGACTGGGTTGTTCCAAACGACATGGCTGAACTCAACTGTATCGTTGGTGGAAAAGAAATGGACTTCAAATACAAAGATTGTGTTGAAGAAATGGCAATGGTTAACAAAGCCTTTATCGAAATCATGATCGAAGGTGATGCGAATGGTCGTGGATTCCAATATCCAATCCCAACCTATTCAATCACCAAAACATTTGACTGGTCCGAAACCGAAAATAACAAGTTGTTATTTACCATGACCGCCAAATATGGCACCCCTTACTTCTCTAACTACATCAATTCTGACATGGAACCAAGCGATGTTAGAAGTATGTGCTGCAGACTCCGCTTAGACTTACGTGAACTTCGTAAGAAATCTGGTGGCTTCTTCGGTTCTGGTGAATCCACTGGCTCTGTCGGTGTCGTCACCATCAACTTACCAAGACTTGCTTACTTAGCAACCGATGAAAAAGACTTCTACACCAGATTAGACAAAATTATGGATATTTCCGCTCGTTCACTAAAAGTGAAACGTAATACAATTACCACCCTTCTTGAAGCAGGATTATATCCTTACACCAAACGTTATTTAGGTACCTTCAATAACCACTTCTCCACAATCGGACTTGTTGGTATGAACGAAGCTTGCTTAAATGCAAGATGGTTAAGAAAGGATTTAACCAATCCAGAAGCCGTACAATTCGCTAAAGATGTTCTCAATCATATGAGAAACAGATTATCTGACTATCAAGAGCTCTATGGTGACCTCTACAACTTAGAAGCTACACCAGCAGAATCCACAGCCTATCGTTTAGCGAAACACGATAAGAAGAGATATCCAGACATCATCACTGCTTCTGAAAATGGTAAAACTCCATATTACACCAACTCCTCACACTTACCAGTTGGTTATACCGAAGATATTTTCAAAGCGTTAGACGTTCAAGATGAACTTCAAACCCTTTATACTTCCGGTACCGTCTTCCACGCTTTCTTAGGACAAAAATTACCTTCATATAAATCTTGTATGAATCTTGTTCGCAAGATTGCTGAAAACTATCATATTCCTTATTACACAATGTCTCCAACTTACTCAATTTGTAAGGAACACGGATACATTGAAGGCGAACAATACGTTTGTCCAAAATGTGGTCAAAGAACCGAAGTTTATTCGAGAATTACTGGTTATTATCGTCCTGTCCAAAACTGGAATGATGGTAAAACAGAAGAGTTCAAGAACCGTAAAGTCTACGATCCAAAGAACTCTCATTTGACCCACGACGCAAACGGAAATGCATGTGACGAACAACCAACTAAAGAAGAGAATTCTAGCGAAAGATTAAATGAAATCTTATTGTTTGCCACTAAGACTTGTCCAAACTGCAAAATGGCCAAAATGTTGTTAGACAAAGCCAACATTAAGTATCAAGTTATCGATGCTGAAGAAAACGTTGAATTGACCAAAAAATACAACGTCACCAAAGCTCCAACCCTTCTTGTTCCAAACGAAAACGGAATCGAAGTGTTTGAAAACGCATCCAACATCAAAGGATTCATTGAAGGTTTGAACTAATATGGTCGATATCATTATCGTTGGTGGTGGTCCATCAGGTATGAGCGCGGCGCTTTATGCGCTTCGCTCAAACAAATCCGTTCTTATTTTAGAGAAGGAAAACTTTGGTGGACAAATTGCTAATTCTCCTAGGGTTGAGAACTACCCATCCGTAAAAGAAATATCTGGTTTAGATTTATCTGACCATATGTTTGAACAAATTATGGATCTCGGCGCTCAATTTGAATTAGAAGATGTTTTAGGCATTGAAAAGAAAGATGACAAATTCGTTGTGACCACTAACTATCGAACATACGAAAGTAAAGCTGTCATTATCGCTAATGGCGTTAAACACAGAACGATGAATCTTCCTAACGAAGAAAAACTCGTTGGTAAAGGAATCTCGTTCTGCGCAGTTTGCGATGGCCCAATGTATAAAGGTAAAGAAGTCTATTTAATTGGTGATGCGAATACCGCTTTACAATATGCTTTGCTTTTAGCAAACTACTGTACAAAAGTTCATATGTTCACTTTATTTGATCGCTTCTTTGGAGATCAAATCTTAGTGGATAGATTACTAAATAAAGAAAACATCATCGTTAAACACAACATGAATTTGATTCAATATGTTGGTGAAGATAAATTAGAAGGCCTTGTATTTGAAGACACTAAAACTAAAGAAAAACTCGAATGCAATACCGATAACGTCTTCATTGCCATTGGACAAATTCCAAATAACGAAAAATTCTCTAATCTTGTTGAATTAGAAAAAGGTTATATCATCACCGATGAATCAATGGCCACTAAAACTCCTGGCGTGTACGCATGTGGAGATACAAGAAAAAAAGAAATCCGTCAGGTTGTGACGGCTTGTAATGATGGTGCGATTGCTGCCTTAAGCACAGTTAAATATATTGGTTAATAACCTCTAAGCTCAACTTGCTTAACGTAACCAAGTAAAATTTCTTTAAAAGATAAGGCCCAAACTTCCTCAATAGGATGGAGGCCTTTTTTAATTACGCCTTCACGGTCCACAAACTTTTGAAGATATAGTTTGTTGGCACCTTTAATAAGTTCGCCCATCTTCTCGATTGATTCTTTAGAGTGATATTCTGCGACGAGTGTGGTGCGGAATTCATAATCAATTCCAGAGTTCATAATGATGGAAATAGACTCTTTGATTTTGCTTAAAAGTGGGTTGGTCACTCCAACCGTTTCAGCATACTTATCTTCGCTATTCTTAATATCCATAGCGATGTAATTTAGCAGGTTTTTGCGGAGTAATTCACGTAAAACATCTGGATTAGTGCCGTTGGTGTCTAACTTAATTTTGAAGCCCAATTCTTTGATTTTTTCAATCTTAGAAACTAGGTCGTTCATAAGGGTTGGTTCTCCTCCTGAAACAACTACTGCATCGATTAGGCCAGTTCTTGTTTTTAAGAAATCTAAAATCTCATCAAACGGAATTGCGAGATTATTTTCTAACACTGATTGACCGTTATGACAGAAAGGGCATCTAAAATTGCATGTAGGCGCGAATAAGACGACCGACACGTTTTCATCGTAATCTAGAAGTGAGAATTTATCTATTCCAACGAAATCCATGCTTTTATTATAAATAAAAATATGAAAAATTCTATATAATCTCGCCAGTTATCGTTATAATAATCGTATGATCATTAAAGAATATGTTAAAACTCGCAAAGAGGAACTTAAAAAAGAAGTAGCGGAACTTGCTACTTCAGTTAATTTTGTTATCGTCCAATTAAATGAGGATGACGCTAGTAATGCTTATGTTCGCGGCAAACTTAAAGACGCTGCCGAACTTGGAGTGAACGCTGAATTAATCAAGCTTCCAGTTGATACAAGCGAAGCCGAATTATTGAAACTCATTGATAAGCTTAACAAAGATCCAAAAGTCGATGGCTT
>CAMYZF010000051.1 GCA_947303755.1 uncultured Erysipelotrichaceae bacterium
GTCATCTATTAATAAAAAAGGCAAACCTTTTGTTGCTACACTTCTTTGCAAAAACAATCTCAACGCACTAGACAAGTCAATTCCTAATTTTTTGTAAACCTTTGTTGCTTCTTTTTTTAAAGCATCATCTACCCTAAATTGAATTACAGCCATAATTATCTCCTCTTAATTGTCATAACAATGTCATTACATTATAAGTATAAAAGAAAAACTGACCTAAGTCAGTAATCTTTTTGTGGCGCGCTCAAGACGATTCGAACGTCCGACCCTCTCCTTAGGAGGGAGATGCTCTATCCAGCTGAGCTATGAGCGCAAATAATGGTCGGAGCAGTGAGAATCGAACTCACGACCTCTTGGTCCCGAACCAAGCGCACTACCAACTGTGCTATGCCCCGATTATTCGTCTTCGTTTAATCCAAACTCAAACAAAGACATTTGATCTGATTCACCTAAATCATCTAAAACACCTATTTCAGATAAATCATCAACGTTTGTACCATTTAATTTGGTACGTTTCAAAAGATCTTCCTTAGAAGAAAATCTACCTTTTGCTCTTTCTTCAACGACACTTTCAGCAGCGGATTCTCCTAAACCATCAATAACAATAAATGGTGGGATAATCGTTCCGCTTTCTTTGTCGACTATGAAGCGAGCGGCTTCGGATTTGTATAAGTCAATATTGCTAAATTTAAAGCCACGTTCAGCCATTTCAATAGCAATAGTTAACATCTTCATAATTTCTGTCTCTTTTGGAGATAATTTTTCAGTCTTATTAGACTTCTTAACTTTTAATTCGTTATATCTAGCAATAATACCATCTTTTCCCGCGAGCATAGCTTTGATATCGTAAGCTTTACATCTAGCAGTAAACCACACCGCATAGAATTCAAGTGGATAATAAAGCTTAAAATAACCAACACGAACCGCCATTGTAACGTAAGCGACCGCGTGAGCTTTTGGGAACATGTATTTAATCTTGTTACAAGAGTCGATATACCAATCAGGAACATTATTCGCTCTCATGAGTTGTTCATATTCTGGTTTAAGCTTTTTACCTTTACGAACATCTTCCATAATTTGGAAGGAAACGTTTTTAGGTAAACCCATACCTATAAGGTAAGTCATAATATCATCACGACATCCAATAACATCACGAAGTGTTTTGCCTTCTTTGATAATTAAATCTCTAGCGTTGTTATTCCAAACATCAGTACCGTGAGCAAGACCAGCAACCGCGACTAAATCCGCGAATGATTTTGGATTAGCGTCACGAAGAATATCCATACCAGTAGCAGTACCGAATTCAGGAAGGCCAACTGCTCCATTAATAACGCCTAAATAGTTACCACTTCTTTGCAAGGCTTTATCGGAAGTAAATAAAGAAATAACTTTATGATCATTTAAAGGAATCTTTTTAACATCCACTCCCGTCATTTCTGACATCATCTTTAAAGCAAGAGGGTCGACGTGACCTAAAAGGTCAAGCTTTAATAAAGCATCATGAATAGCATGATAATCAAGGTGAGTTGTTAACCAAGTCGATTCCTTATCGTCTGCTGGATATTGGATTGGGGTGAAATCATAAATCGATAAGCCTTTTGGAAGGACCATGATACCACCTGGGTGTTGTCCAGTTGTACGTTTAACATCGATAGCGTGAGAAGCATAATAGGCAATCAAAGCAGGATTAACGGTGTTTGGATCCAAACCTTTGTGTTCAAAATATCTTCTTACATAACCAAAGGCAGTTTTGTCTGCAACTGTTTCAATTGTGCCTGCTCTAAAGACATTATCAGGACCGAATACGACTTTAGTGTAATCGAAGGCTCTAGACTGGAAGTCACTTGGGAAGTTTAAATCGATATCTGGAATCTTTTCAGCGTTAAATCCAAGGAAGGTTTCGAATGGAATATTTTGACCATCTCCAACCATTTTTTCTCCGCAAATCGGGCACATTTTGTCTGGAAGGTCATATCCAGAAAGATATTGAGGATTGTCTACAAATTCGAGATGTTTACACTTTGGACAATGGTAATGTGGTCTAAGCGGATTAACTTCGGTAATGCCAAACATATGGGCCGCAAAAGAGGAACCAACCGAACCACGAGAACCAACCATGAAGCCTTTTGAGTTAGCGTACTTAATGATTTGATGGGCGGCGTTATAGGTAACCGAATATCCGTTTCCAATAATACCGTCGAGCTCTCTTTGCAAACGAGTTTGGATTTCTTCTGGAAGAGGGTCGCCATATATTTCTTTTGCACGGGCATAAGTAGTTTCAGTTAATAATTCCGAAGATCCTTCAAGTATTGGAGGATGAAGTTCTTTTTGAATTGGTGAAATATTAGGGAATTTTTCCGCGATCATGTTTGTATTACTCACAACAATTTCAAATGCTTTTTCTTTGCCTAAGAATTCGAAAGCATCAAGCATTTCTTTGGTAGAACGATAATGCTGTTCAGGGGTGTCATAAATCTTGTTTCTTAAATTGAGTGGATGAGGACGTCCTCCAACAGCAGGAGCTTCAATATAAATGTCTCTTATAATCTTATCTTCAGGATTTGCGTAGTGAACGTCTCCAGTCGCAACACAAGGAATTCCTAGTTCATCAGCGCATGCAACTATATCTTTGATATATTTCTGGATTTCTTCATAGTTTTCGCATGCTCCACGAGATATCAAAATGCTATAGTTAGCAGGAGGTTGAACTTCAATGAAATCATAAAATTTCATCGCTTCTAGTAAGTCTTCTTTTGATCTAGTTCTTTCAATATCGAAAACTTCACCATTTAAACAAGCTGAACCCAATAAAAGATTCTTTCTTAATTTTGCAATCTCTCTTTTTGGTGTCTTAGGAACTTCCGCTAAATAATCAATATGTGATTTTGAAACTAATTCGTTAAGATCATGGAAGCCTTCTTTATTAAGTGCTAAGCAGGTGACGTGAGACGCTCTAGTATGCTTAATCATCGCATCAGAGGAACGAATCGCTGCCAAGTCAGAATGTTTGATATCGTAATTATCTTGTGTGATCTTAACAAGCATAGCTTGCCATACTTCATTTAATATACGAGCATCGAAATCTGCACGGTGAGCTTCTTCTTCGTTATATGAAGAAATGCCAAGGTTACGAGATAAGGCTCCTAAAGTATGTTTTGAAGCTTCAGGGAATAAATAGTGAGACAATGAAAGAGTATCAATTGCAGGTTGCACTAATGGTTCTCTTCCTAAATTTTTCAAATTCTCATTTATAAAGCCATAATCGAAGGTAATGTTATGAGAGACCAAAATTGCGCCTTTCATAAACTCTAATATGCGGTCAATAGCCTGAGAAATGGTTGGTTTGTTCTTCACCATTTCGTTAGTAATTTTAGTTTTTTCGACGATTTTTGCAGGGATTTCTCGTTCAGGATTGATTAGAATATCTAGCGTTTCTACAACCTGTCCGTGTTCAAAACGGACACCACCAAATTCAGTAATCTTATCGTAACGAGTTGATAAACCAGTTGTTTCTAAGTCGAATACGACATAAGTTGCATTTCTTAGAAGTTCATCACTTGGATTTAAAGCAAATGGTAATTCGTCGTTAACCATGTAAAGCTCACTACCATAAATCATCTTGATGCCATATTTTTCAGCGGCCTTAGAGGCATCTGGGAAGCCTTGAGTGACACCATGGTCTGTGATAGCAATTGCGGTGTGACCCATGTTTTTAGCAAGTTCACAATATTTATCAATACTAGTAACACCGTCCATAATGGACATTTTGGTGTGTAAATGTAATTCGACACGTTTTTGTTCTTCTGGATCATCTCTAAGTTCTGGAGGTGGAAGAAGATCAATTGCTCTTGCTTCTAAAACAGGTTGGTTGGAATATTTATCAGTTGTCATATAACCGGCAATACGAGCATACATTCCATTCTTAAAAGAATATAAATCATCGGCGGTAATATAATCGCCCTCAGTAGCCTTAACATTTATCGCTCCGGTTGAATTACCAATTCCAAACGTTAAGAACGCTCTACCATTTCTAAGAGTGCGTGGCATATCGATTCCAAACATTTCACCAGAGAGGTCAACATTACCACTATCAGCATCAAGTAAAGATAAATCTTTAACTATGACGTAAGGAATTTTATCACGCCAATTCTTATAAACTTTTTTGCCGGATTTTTGGTCCTTACGCATTTGCTCAAGGTTTTCTTTTAAGTTTTGAATATATTCTTCTTCGACTTGTCTTAGTTCAGCTTGCTCTTCTTCGACATCTTCTTTGTCTTTATAGTAAGAAGATTCGCTTTCTTCTTCCTCTTCTTGAACTTCTTCGGTGACTTTAATAGCTTTCGCTTCTAGTTTTTCTAACTTCTTTTGAGAAACGGTTGGTTTATCATCTTCGACTTCGTGAATTTCTTCATCAAAATCAAAACGGTAGCAAAGGAAATCTAAAAATTCTTTAAAGTCTTTTACCACTTGTTCATATTCTTCTTTTTGCTCTTTGCTAGTATAAACAAAGGTAATGATATCTCCGTTTCCTTCAAGATGGATTTGAGCGGGATAGCGATTATGAGAACGGTGCCAATCATCAAACAAACGAATCGCATCATAAACGGTAGGTCTTATTTTATAAGAAAACATTATTGAATAGGGATAGCCAATAATCGCTAAACCATTTTGGAATTCTTCAAGTAAGGAATATTCCCAAGGAGTGTCTTTAACAATGAACATATCGATTTGATCTCTCACAAATTGATTGCGTGACACCAAATCAAAATCCAAATCAAAACGTTCGATATCTTTGATCGCGATTGAATTTAAAAACCGAACCATTTTGTTATTCATCACATCACTCCAGCAATTCTAAGAATATCCATCACCACAACAGCAATCATTAAAAGGAACAACAAGGCTAAGCCAATAAAGGAAACAATGTTTTTAACTTTATCAGGTACTTTCTTATGTGAAACTCCCTCGATTGTCGTCACCAAAATTTGCCAACCGTCAAGTCCGGGGAACGGGAGAAGATTAAAAATTGCAAGGTTAACAGATATTAAACCCCAGAAATATAAATAAGTAGCAAAAGTATAACTGCCGTAGAGTTGAGCACTGTAATTAGCGATGCCAACAATACCACTCATATTCTTAATTCCACCTGTAAATAAAGTACCGATGCCTTTAAAAACAGCTACGGAAGCACTGCCAAAATCACTAAATGTGTTTTTAATTCGATCACTAAATGGTAGCCATTCATTTTGAATCTTTAAAGAAACGCCAAAATCAATCAATTTACCATCTTGAGCTTTAAGAGGAATATTGACAGTTGTAATTTCATTATTTTGATTTTTAAAGCCAATTTTGACAGGGATTTCTTCGTTTATGAACTTAAATGTGTTGTCTTTAAAACGTGGATAATATGCAGGTGAATTTTCCTCTTCAATCCAAGAAGAGTATTGAGTTTTATAATCATCGTCATTCATTACTTCTTCTTTTGAAACACCAACATAGAGAGTTAAACATTCTGATAAAATGTTGTCTCTTTTTGTGGTGACTGGATAGTAAGTTAAAACGTAATGGTGATCATTATGAACAACATCTGAATCTACAACAAAGAAAGCTTGACCATCGTTTGTAACAAATGGTGAGACTTTTTTAACCCCGTTATCATCAACTTCTTTTGATTTTGGATAACTAATCGCGAGTCTATCATCGTTTCTAACGCCCGCGCTATAAACAATTGATTCAGGAGCAACTTTAGTAAACGAAGTTGTTCTAACAAGAGGAAAGGCAACATTTGATATAAATATCAATACCAAAGATGTCACCGCATTTAGGATAACACCAGCAGAAAGAATAATGACTTTTTTCCATTTCTTAATGCCTTCAATAGAACGTTCCTTCGGAATTTCAAGTCCTGGTTCTGGTTCAGCGCCTTCACCATACATCGAAACAAAGCCGCCTAAAGGGACAGCTCTTAGGCAAAAATATGTTTCACCATTTTTTCTTTTCTTCTTTAAAAGAGCAGGTCCAAATCCGATTGAATATTCGTAACAATAAACATTGAAAAGCTTTGCCATTGATAAGTGGCCAGCTTCATGAATCGCGATTAATGAAGATAATGCGACAATGAATAAGACTATGGAAATAACCCATTCCCACCAACTCATAATAAAGCCGCCTTTCTTGCTTTCGCATCAATCTTTTTGATTTGTTTTAATGATGGTTTATAAATAACTGGTGTTTCATCCACCACTTTTTTAACAATCTTAGCGATATCAGTGAATTTGATTTCATCATGTAAAAACTTATTAACCGCAACTTCGTTAGAAGCATTTAAGGCAATCATCTTGGATGCAGCTGTGACCATCGCTTTTTTAGCGAGTTCAGTGCAAGGATATCTTTTCATATTATAGTCATGGAAATGACAATCTTTTAATTCATCTAAAGATGATATCTTTAGAACTTTATAATCAACCATGCCCTCTTTCATCGCCCATTCAATAGGAATACGCATATCTGGTTTTCCATAATCGACAAGTAAAGTACCATCTTTAAGTTCCACCATTGAGTGGACTAAAGATTCGTCATGCATCTTAACTTCAATTTGATCCAATGGGTAATGATATAAATACCACGCTTCAATGATTTCAAAACCTTTGTTCATCATCGTCGCACAGTCGATAGTTATCTTATTACCCATCTTCCAAGTTGGATGCTTTAAAGCATCATCCTTGGTCATTTTATCTAAATCTTCAATTGGAACATTACGTAATGCGCCACCGGAAGCAGTAATAATCAATTTTTTAACATCTTCAGGATTGGTCTTGCTTAAGCATTTTGCTAAAGCAACGTGCTCTGAATCGATTGGGTAAAGTTTTCCGTGCCCAGTAACAAGATATTTCGAAATAAGCGTGCCACCACTAACTAAGGCTTCTTTATTAGCGAGGCAAAGCATCTTATCTCTTTTTAAAGCTAAAACAGCTGGTTCAAGTCCAGCAAAACCCACTAACGCATCAACGCAGATATCATAATCTGCCTTATTAGTGATCTTTGCTAAACCTTTTTTTCCAGAAAAGAATTTGATGTTTGGGAATTGTTTTGAATATTCTTTGGCCTTATTTTTATCTATAAGATAAACATATTCAACTTTGGGATTAGATTTAATAATTTCAGGAACGCATTCACTTCTAGTGCCAACTGAAAAAGCGGTAAGCACAAATTGATCGCTATTTTTGTTAATAACGTCAATCGTCTGTGTACCGATTGATCCAGATGCTCCTAAAAGTAAAACTTTTTTCATTA
>CAMYZF010000052.1 GCA_947303755.1 uncultured Erysipelotrichaceae bacterium
CAAAACCCAACCGCTCAAAAAATGTACGTTACTGGTAAAGTTACTGAGAACACTGCGTGGTCAACACAATTCAATAATGTTGATATCACCATCTCAGACGGAACTAAAGAATTTAAAATTTTCCGTGCAACCACATTCCCATCCGGTTACAACAAAGAAGGTATTACTGCAAACTCCTTAAAGGACAAAACAGTTGTTGCAAGCGGAATTGGAACAATTTATACAAGTGGAAGCACTACAATCTACGAATTCCAACAAGGTTGTGAAGTTCATAGTATTACAAGTGATGCTCCAACATCTGTCGTTATTACATCTGGCGACAAAGTCGGCGTCAATGGTACATTGTCATTGACTGCAAATGTTTTACCGGCCACTGCTTCACAAGAAGTTACTTGGTCAATCGCTGAAGGTACTGCAGCCACTGTTTCTGGTAGTACATTAACCGCCGGAGCAAATGCTGGTTCAGTTACGGTTAGAGCAACTGCGACTGGAACAGACGTTCACGCAGACAAAGTAATCACTATTACCGATGAAGCCATTCCTGTTACTGGCGTTACATTAGATGCAAGCGAACTTACAGTTGGTATTGGAAAAACCAAAACCCTAGTCGCTACTATCGCACCAGAAACCGCGACAGACAAAGTTGTTACTTGGTCAAGCGATCATGAAAATATCGCAACAGTTGCTAATGGTGTTGTCACTGGCGTTGCAGTAGGTACCGCAACAATCACTGTTACCACACACGATGGCGGTCATACAGATACTTGCGAAGTCACCGTTTCAGAGTCGGAAGAACATACACTTACTTGGACTGCATCAAAAGCAGCTGATTTAGGCGAAAAAATTGCAGCAGCTGGTGGAACCGCTACTGGAACAATTTCGACTGGTGAATTCTCGTGGAGCTATACAAGAACTCTTGTGGCTCTTGCTGAAAATAAGACCGACAACATTCAATTTATGGGAGGAACCTGGATTCAATTAGGTTCTAATAACGCTTTAGAATCAGTTTCATTCGAAACATCTGCGATTTCTGGAACAATTAAGAGCGTTACAGTTGTTGTCGCAACAGCTGGAACGCACAAGCTTACTGTTGATGTTGGTGGAACCAAATATCTTAATGGAGAAGCATTACAAACATATTCTGGTCAGGCTAATGCTACAAATCCTGATCCAGCCAATTGTGCAAAAACTGGTACAGGAACATCAAGTGGCGCCATTACCATAACTGTTGCTCAAAGCGATACAGGAACGAAAAAAGCAATGCTCATTCGCTCTATCGAAGTCGTTGCAGTTTATTAAAAATCTCCTTTAGGAGAAATAAGGGGTGCGGAATTTCCGTACCCTTTTTATTTGTGAATAATTGTTCTGGTTAATTTCTCTTTTGAAAGTATTAAACCAGCAATATAAACAATCAACGAACCAAAGAAGATAATTAAGATATCTAAAGCATATGCTGCTTCAATATCCATGTTACTTGCTAATGCTTTAAAGATAACCGGTGATAAGAAGAATGAGGCCACTCCAATGATTAAGCCTAAGCCAATTATTTTTAAATTATTAATATTAAGAATAATATGTTTGCTTTCTTTCCAAGATAACGCTGAGATAGTCACTAATAATAAAACATCTGTAATTGCGGTTCCAAGACCAACACCAAAGGCTGGGTTGTTTTTGAATAAAACAAGTCCAAACAATAATGATAAGCCGATATTTAAAAGCGCTGCACCTAAGACTGAAACTAGATATAGTTTTTCTTTCTTGGATGGAATCAAGATTTGAGTGTAAATGATGTTGGTAATTGAGAAGGTTAGCATAACGCTTGCTAAAGCAATTAATACCACATCAGCATATTCATAACCTTTGGTTCCGGCAATTATCTTGGTGATTGGCTCTGCAAGCCCAATCATCAACGCGATAGCAGGAATCACTATTAGTAAACAAATATTAACGGAATACTTATTTAAGTTTCTAAATTGTTTCGCGTCGTTATGTTGATAGTAATACATCGCTCTTGGCATAAATACTGTTGATAAAGCAGTGATGATTCCGATAACAATTTCAATAGCCTTCATCGCGACAGAGTAGCTACCAACACTAGCTTTACTTGGATCGATGAAACCTAAGATAAAGGTATCGGTTTTATCATAGATTGCCGCCACAACGGAAATCATAAACAGGGTTCCTAGAAGCGGAAGGTATTGTTTAAAGTTTAGTTTTTCTTTTCGTTTAAATTTCACAAGCCTTGGAAGATAAACAAGATTAGTGATAACGGTCAATACAGTTGTAAGGATTGAGAAGAAAGCATAGAGCAAAATTGCATCAGGATACGAAACGAAGGCGAACACTAAAATATCGACAATTGCCGCGATAATAATGGAGCGAATCGCCATATAAGTATGTTTTTCTAAAGCGGTGAAAATCCATTCAAAGGACAATACACCAGTTAAGAAATTGAGTGAAAGAATAAAGATAAGCGATCTATTTATTTCAGCAGTGAAGTCGGGAATTCTAATTGAGAAAACGATGACGCACATTAATCCAAATGAGAGGAGTGTGGTAATTGCCTGAATAATAAAGAATTCATGCATCTTAGTAGTAAGCTTAACTGGGTCATTTCTAACTTTGATGCATTCTCTAACAGCAATATTTGGAATTGAGATTCTTGCTAAAACTAAGAAATAGTAAACGAAAGCTAATGCCCATGAATATAAGCCAATCATTTGATCGCCTAAGATACGACAAACGACTGGGAAAGTTACGAATGATAAAACCATCATCGTAACAGTACGAATAATATTGATGACAACATTAGAACGAACTTCGTTTCTCATAGACTATTATTATATGGAGTTATTTCGACTTTTTAAAAGACGAAATCGCTAAATTATAAAAGCTAAATTAATAAATAAATGACTTCTTTTTTGGATACTATATAATAGTAAGCATGAGAATTCTTCTTGTTTCACAATACTATTATCCAGAACGTTTTTCCGTGAGCGATATCGCGGAGGAGCTCGTTAAACTAGGTAACGAAGTAACTGTTTTAACTGGCAAGCCAAACTATGGACTTCATGAGATTATTCCAGAATATCGAAAGGTCAAATATGAAGAGATTAACGGAGTAAAAGTTCACCGTGTAAATCTCTATCCAAGAAAACTTTCTAGAATATCAATTATTCGAAACTATCTTTCATTTCATAGAAATGCAAAAAGAAAAGTTAATAGACTTGGAGAATTTGATTTGGTGTTAACCATTTCGCTTTCTCCAGTTATATCAATCGCTCCGGGAATTAAGTATGCTAAAAAGCATAAAGTCCCATGCGTTTTGTACTGCGAAGATTTATGGCCAGAATCCACAGTTGTGACTGGTGCGGTTAGGAAAAATTCTTTGATGTACAAGATACTTTATAAGTGGAGTGTTTCTTTGTATAAGAAATGTGACAAGATTTTAATATCATCGCCATCATTTAAAGATTATTTTGAAAACGAACTAAAAATAAAAGACAAAGGGTTCGGAGTTGTTAACCAACCAATTATCGAATCTAACAAAAAATGTGAACCAGTAGTCTATAAAAACAAACATAATTTGGTTTACGCTGGAAACATTGGTTCGATTCAACTTGTTCACGAATTAGTTTCCGCAATGAAATATGTTAAGAGCGAAGATACCAAACTATATTTGATGGGCATGGGTAGCGAACTCGAGAACATCAAAAGAAGAATCACTGATGAAAAACTCGAGGATAAAGTCGAGTATGTTGGTGCTCTTCCAATTGAAAAAGCAGAGACATATTTTGCAAATGCTGACGCTTTAATTATTTCGTTAAAAGATAGTGGTACAGTGGGAAGAACTATCCCTAACAAAGCTATTCAATACATGAAGTATTCTCGACCACTTCTTGGCGTCATAAAAGGTGACGCGAAAGCTCTACTTTCAAAAGCGGATGGTACAGTATTTTCCGAGCAAAATCCGGATAAAATTGCTATTGCGATTGATGAATTGATTTCCAAAAATGATAAAGAAAAAGCCCAGATGGGCTCAAATAATAAACGTTATTTCGAAGAGAATTTAACTAAGGAAAAATTAGTAAAACTTTTAAATCAAGAACTAAGTGTTGTTAAGAAATAAGTAATTCTTTCTCCTTGGTTTTTGACCCCATAAGCTTCATAGACTTTGACCCTTGCACTGGTCGCTTTCTTTTTTAAGTCGGCCATATTTGTTGAGGCGAATTCATTCAAAGCATTTTTAATTCCGTTATGTGAATCGTCTTCAATCCAGAAGACATCATCTTTAAAGAAATCATAGAGTCTAGGATGTTTGGTCGAAATGGTTGGTGCTCCACTAGCAAGATACTCAAGTAATTTTGATGGAACAGATTCTTCATCTAACTTTTTGTTTGCTGGTCGTGGGTTGATGTTTGCGATTGCATTTTGTTCTAATCCATAAACTTTATCTTTTGGAAGTTGTGACAAATATAAAATTCGAGAATTCTTTTCGGTGTTTTGGAAAATATATTCTCTTAATGGCCCCGTCCCAGCGATGACTAATTTTTCTGGAATATCAGATTCGATGAAGGCGTTGATCAAACGTTTGACGCCGTATCTTTCGTACAACGCTCCACCAAAGAAATAGTAGTTTCCAATCGGTTGTTTTTTCATCGGTATTTCTTCGTCGACTAAACCTTCAAAAATATAGTGAGGTTTATCACTAACTTTAAAAGCTCTTAATAAACCGTTCGATAAAGATAAAAAGCCATCTAGTCTTATTGTGTTTTTATAAACGTTTCTAACATATGATGGTCGAATATTGCTGAGATTTGCGGGGTTATCTGTCAACATTCCAACAATACGAGCGTTGTATTTTCGTGAAAATTTAATCGCTGCTTTTATGAGATTTACTCTCAATGTATCAACAATAATTATGAATGGTAATCCCCTAAAATTATCTAAAGCTTTTTCAGCACAGAAAATCAACTCTTCAACCTCGTCAAATAATTTGTAAGATCTTGTGCATTCAATATGTGTGTAATAGTACTTGACTTGACCATCGCTTGTCTGTTTTCTTTCAAGAGAGTCTTCATCAAACATATCTTTTCTAAATGGGCGGTGTGAGACAACTGCGACATTGTTTTTATAGGATAAGGCCTTAATTAACTTAGAGTAAAAATTCTGATTTGATGGATTTGGTTTAATTACTGCTTCAGTTTGATATTTGGCGAATTCCGATTCCACCATCGCAGACGTAAAAACAATTATATTCATTTTGTTAATATCCTTTTAAATATGTCTAAGTGTGCTTGCACCATCTTTTCAATGGTGTTCTCATATGCTGTTGCAATGGCGTTTTTCGATAAATCTTCTTTTAATATTTTTTCAATAGACTCATCGAACGCCCTGGAATTGATTGTGGGGACGATGTAACCGTTCTGGCCATTTACAATCAGTTTCTTACTAGCATTAACATTCGGAGTAGATATAACTGGTAGGCCTTGAGACATCGCTTCATTGATGACGTGACCGTATATATCTTCATCTGACGGGAAAATAAACGCATCTGAAAGATGATAGAAATTAAAAATATCATTTCTTGATAAATAACCTAACAAATGCACGTTTTTAATACGGTTATAATCGATATATTTTTGGAGTTTGGAACGTTCTTTGCCGTCACCGATGATGTATAGGCCATAACTCTTATTCATGGTTTGCCATTTTTGTATTAGTTCGAAATAGTTCTTTCTTTTGATCAATTGTCCACAGGAAACAAATATCTTTTCTTCAGTTGCGGAAGCGTTGATTCTCATGTCAACTTTTTCTTGCGAAGAATAAACATGAGGAAGAACTTGCTTAGCGTATATTGTTGAATATGGGTAATTGAAAATCTTTTCTGGTTTCGCTCCATAAAATTCTAAGAACTTATTTGAGTTTTCATCAGGAGACAAATAGTAGGAAGCGTTTGAGATGTATTTTCTTTTTAATGAACGTCTAAACTTAGATTCTTTTTGTCTGATTAAACCGCCGTTAATATAAAGGGTGTAAGGAATCTTGTGTTTGATTAAGTAATTAATCGCGCCCATTTCGGCAAATTGAGAATAGCCATTCATAATAATCAAATCGTATTTATTATGTTTGAGATGATTTTTAACACCATTAGAAATGACATTTTCTCTTCCTAGCTTGCATCCTTTGATTTTGACAGTTTTAAAATCATAAGATTTTTCATCATAAAATTGTTTGTTTCTATCGCTAGCAGAATCGCGCTCAAAGATAACAGTTAAATCAATGTGCTTGGATAACTCATTGAATAGTTTAACTTTGTAGGGGGCGGGATGATTGAAGACGATTAGAACTTTGCTCATAAAGTTTACAACAATTATACATTGTTATTCGTTTTAATGAATAGTTATAATTTTAATATGCAAACTTGGAAAGATTTTTTTAATGAAGTAGGTCAAAAGGATTATTCAAAAACGCTTCATGAATTCTTGGATAAGGAATACGCGACTCAAGTTGTGTATCCTCCAAGAAAATTGATGTTTAGAGCATTTGAACTCACTCCAGTTGATCAAATTAAAGTGGTAATTATTGGTCAAGATCCTTATCACGAACCTCGTCAAGCTATGGGTTTGTCTTTTTCTGTTCCAAGTGATGTGAAATGTCCACCATCATTAGTGAATATTTTTAAAGAAATCGAAAGCGATTTGGGCATTCAAATGAGAAGAGATGGAGATTTAACCTATCTTGCAAAACAAGGTGTATTTTTACTCAACGCTTATCTTTCAGTTAGGAAGGGAGAACCACTTTCCCATCGCCGAGAAGAATATGATTTATTCATGTTAGATGTCATTAAATTTTTAGACAAATTAGAACAACCAATTGTCTTTATGTTATGGGGCAGTTTTGCGCAAAAATATTCAAAATACCTCGCAAATCCCGGTCATCTTATTTTAAAAAGTGTCCATCCATCTCCACTTGGTGCCAATCACGGAGGCTGGTTTGGACTCAAACAATTTTCAAGGTGCAACGAGTATCTAAAAGCTCATAATGTTAAACCTATTGATTGGCAAAATTAAAGTAATATAATTTATACGTAGGGAGCTGGGCGAACCTGGCTGAGAGTGTTCTTACTTCAGAACTAACCTGACCTGATCTAGGTAATGCTAGCGGAGGTACGATTTTAAAGTATTTTCCGCATCTGAAAGGCGGATTTTTTTATGAAAGTTAGACGTATTCTAAATTGGATTATTATCTGTTCATCCATTCTT
>CAMYZF010000053.1 GCA_947303755.1 uncultured Erysipelotrichaceae bacterium
TGCGCTCCAAAAAGTGACAATACTGATGGTCTTATCGATGTTTGTGTGTTAAAAACCATGACTTTCCTTGGTTTAGGAATGATTATTGGAACATACACCAAAGGCAAACATTTAGATAAATCTCGTAAGAAAATTGTTTATCGTCAAGCTAAAGAGATTAAATTCAATTCCCCAAAAGAATTTGATGTTTGTGTTGATGGCGAGATGATTAAAGGTAATAATTTCACTGTTAAAGTAATCCCTGGCGCAGTCAAACTTGTCATTCCGCAATAAATTGCTTAATTAACAAAAATACCCAATGTTTGCTGGGTATTTTTTGTTATTTGTTTAAGATTATTTAACCATTTTTTCGTAGATTTTTTCGAAATCGTTTGATAATAAATATTTGGAAATATCTTTTTCTTTTATGAAGAATATTTCGCCTTCTTTTGAGCTTTTTAATTCTCCTTTGTATTTATTTGATCTAAAAAGCATTGCTAAATGGCGCACATTATCTCCGAATTCATTCCACTCGATATATCCGCGTGGCTCGATTTCTAGTAAATCTAGGCCTGTTTCTTCTTTTATTTCTCGATAAACGGCGTTTTCGATTAATTCTTCATCTTCAACGTGCCCACCCGGGAAAGTTAATCCTGGCCAATCTTTTTTTAATCTATTTTCCACCAAAAAAGAGCCATCATCTTTATAAACCATGCACATAATTGTGAGTTTAGTTATTTTTTGATGATGAGATTTATCTTTTTTAATGAAATCTTTATTTATTGGAGAGTAATTCATAATTGATAATTTATATTAAATTTATAATTTAGACAAGTTAGTGATATATTTTATTCAATGTCAAAATTATCAAGAGGTCAAAAAGGCGAAAACCTAGTTAATAAAAGACTAAGCCAAATAAAAGAACATCATGTGCTTTTTTCAGATGTGACTTTTGTTAACAAAAATTCTGAAATGTCACATCAAATTGATCATATTTTGGTGCACCCACACGGAATCTTTGTCTTTGAGACTAAAAATTATTATGGAGAAGTTTTCTTTTCCAAAGGAAAATGGTCTCGAAAGATTGATGGCCGAGATAAAACAATGAACGACCCTCTAAGGCAAAATAAGTCTCATGCCATAACGTTATATAAAGAACTTAATGGAAGATATGAAACCATTCCTTGTGTTGTTTTTGTACAAAATAATGCTCCATATACCGGAGACGAAAATGTAATAAATCTAAACGATATCGAATTATTCATTGATTCATATCCTTATAAACACAAATTGCGTAATGAAACAATTAATAAAATTGCCGAATTAATCAAAAAGAACATCAAAGATGTTTCTCACGAAGATCATGTTGAAAATATTTCATTTTTAAAAGCAGTTAGAACAGAATTAAGAAAAGAAAAAGAATTCGCTATTACAAAAGGTATCTGTCCTCGATGCGGAGAGAAAATGATTATTAGAGGAAATTTTTTTAAATGTTCAAATTGTGAGTACAAATTTGAATTGTAATGAATTACACTATTAAGTATGAATCCAGAAATTGAAAAAACTATAAAAAAATATAATAAGATTTACGTAATCGAACTATTTGTTATCGCAGCGATAATCATTGCTCTAGCAACTCTTAAATTGACCGGTGTAATTGGTAGTTCCATTCGTTTCCGCCATATCTTTAATATCGTCACAACTCTTGGCTTTATTTGGATTGTTGCTGATTTTATTTGGATGATCTTTTCTAAGAAAAGACAATCTAAGAATTCGTGGTTTGATAAAATCACTTTACTACCATTTGCGATTGCTTTAATCGTCATCGATATTATTGGCTTTGTTTGTTGGAACACTGAAACCATTTCCTTTTTTACCCTTTATGTATCGATTTGCTTCTATTATTTTGCAGCCGTTTATATTTCTCAGGGTGTTTATCATATCTATCGACCTTCTCCAGCTATGGTTCAGGCCGCTATTGAAGAATATAAACAAAGAGAATTAGAACAAAAGAACGATTCTAAAGACATTGAAAAGCTTTTAGTGTCAGTTCTTGGTGAAGGCTCATCAATTGTTTCCCCACTAGTGGGCGGCATGATGAATATTTCTTATATTGTTCAAGATAAAAACGGCAAGAAATACGTTTTATATATTTCAACTGAACAAGCTAATGAAATGGTGAATCGTCCTTTAGAAAAAGAACATCTTAAAATCATTTATGATTTAGGTATCACTAGTAAAAATGTCTATTTTGACACTAAAAAAGGCATCAAAATCAACGAGTTTATTGAAGGAACTTCAATTGATCATGTTCAAGAATTCGATTATGAAAAGATTGCCAAACTATTTAGAACCCTTCATTCATCAAAGAAATTATCTAAATTAGATTACGCTCCATTTGAAAGATTCGTTTCTTCTTATGAAAAGGAAGCTTCTGAATTTGAAAAAGAACGTGATCCACATTATTTAGAATTAAGAAACTTCTTATTTGAATATCGTTCATTCTTAGAATCTCAAAAGAAAGTGCTATGCCATAACGACGGACAAAGAAGCAATATTGTTAGAGACAATAATGATAACTATTGGCTCATCGATTTTGAATTTGTTGGAAACAACGATCCTATTTACGATATAGCGACATTTGGTAACGGCGTCGTTTCCGAAGGAAGAAAACTTTTAGATTATTATTTCACCAAAACATCAGTTGATGAAATCAAACGTTATTATCTTTGGAGAATTTATGTTTCCCTTCAATGGTATAACGTCGCTATCGTTAAACATTATAGGGGTGAAGGCGCTGCCCATGGCTTTGACTTTATGGCGGTCGCTAAACATTTCTTAGATAATGCGACTGATGCTTATAATTCACTAAAACAAGAAATAAAAAAATAAAGACACAATCGTGTCTTTTTTAATCTAAGTGGCGGAGCAGGAGGGGTTCGAACCCTCGCACCAGTAAACCCGGTCTAACGGTTTAGCAAACCGTCCCCTTCAGCCTCTTGGGTACTGCTCCAAGCGAGATAGATTATATCATTATTTGTTTAACATTGTATAATAAAAATAAGAAAGTGAATTATTATGCTTATTGACGCTTTTAATAAATTAAATATCGCCAGTGTTATTTTGCTAATTCTTTTTGGAATTGCTTGTGTAGTGCAACTCATTTTTGCCTTTTTTGAATTAGAAAAATATCGTCGCATTGAAAAACCTTTGCTTTTGGCTTTATTGACCGCTTTTGCGGCTGTTACTTTGCCTGACCATCCTTTTATCTATGCGGCGACTTTTGTAGCGATGCTAGGCGATATATTTGTTATTTTGCCTAATAAGAAGTTTTTCTATTTAGGAGCTTTCTGCTTCTTTATGGGATTTTTGTTCTACGCTTTGGAAGCTTTGGTGAAATATATGGGTGGCAACACTCCTATATATATGTTTATCGTTATTTTTGGAACTTACATCGTTATGGTTATTACTTTAGGTTTCTTTATTGGACCAAAAATTGCTGAGAATCAAGGTGAGGCGATTGGTATTGGTTTATATCTAGCTCCTCTAATCACTTTGATTCCAATTATGACTCACGTAACTGTTAAGGGTGGATATTTCATGTTCCTATCTCTGATAGGTGTATGCTTCTTCTTATTCTCTGATTCGCTTATTACTTACACAAAATTCGTGAAGAAATTCAAAAGATACGATTTCTTCGTAATGGGAACTTATTTAATTGCGGAGTTCCTAATTGTAATGGGATTTACCCTTTCGTATTTAGCAAGATAAAAGGAACTCTAAATGAGTCCCTTTTCTTTAAGATATTTAATTAATTGCTCCACAGCTTTCGCGCGGTGAGAATATTTGTTTTTAATTTCTGCTGGAGCGGTGCCAAAGGCCATCTTTGCTTCATCTGAGTAGAAGATTGGATCATAACCAAATCCGCCTTCACCAACAGGTTTATCAAGAATCTTACCTTTACATATTCCTTTGAATTGGATTGGCTTATCTTCAACATTTATAAGTGTGATAACACAAGCGAAGAACGCCGATTTATCTTTATAAGGTTCAAGCTTTTTAATGAGCTCGAGGTTAGCGACTTTGTTGCCGCCAAAGGAATCTGCAAATCTAGAAGAATAAATTCCTGGGAAATTATTTAAGGCTACAACATTTAATCCTGAGTCATCAGCGATGACTGGAAGCTTGGTTAGCTTTGCTAAGGCATCCGCTTTGATGAAGGAATTTTTTTCATATGTATCACCGTCTTCATCTGGATTACAAACAATTCCTAAATCTTTCATAGAATGGAATTTGATGTCATAGCCTAAAAACATCTCTTGATATTCTTTGACCTTATGAGCGTTATTGGTGGCGACCACTAGTTCAAACATATTTATCCTCCAAATGGAGCGAAGCTTAATCCTAGATTAATGTTAGATAAGATTAAGAAAGCGATATAAGAACCAACAACTACTAAACCAGCACCTAAATAGATGATACGGAATAACGCCGTCTTTTTAGTTTTAGCGAATATTGACATAAGGATCGTTGGAACAAGCACAAGTAACGCAATAGCGGCAGCGATAATTAATAAGAATGAAGATTGATCCATCACATAAAGTGGACCGCAGTTGAACGATAAGATGTCTGAGAAGGAAAGAATAATGAAGTTAAAGACACAGCTTCCAAGGATGTTGCCATAAGCAGCATTGAAGTTTTTCTTCTTACATAAGTTAATTGTGGAAGTTAATTCTGGAAGCGATGTGGCGACTCCTAAGAAAAGCGCGCCACCAAACGTCTCACCAAAACCAAAGGTTTTAACAATCCAATCAGTGTGATAAGTGATGCCTATTGACATCGCGATAAGAAGAACCGCAAATAAGGCGAATAAGACTGCGATTTTTTTAACGCTTAATTTGCTTTCAACTTCATCTTTGTCTTCGCTTTCTTCAGTCTTTGGAGTCTTAAGAATCGCTAAAGCGTAAATCGCAACGATTAAAATTGAAAGAGGATTAAACCATCCCCAAAGGATATGGTTGAAGTTAAAAACAAAACCAGCGACGACAACAGTCACATACATTAACCCCATGAATAATAAGCTTAATAAATGAGACTTATTAACTTTTGAAGTTGCGAGTTTTCCAAAGAAAAAGGCATAAGGAATAAAGAACAAACACATATTAAAGATGTTTGATCCTAAAATATTTCCTAAAACAAAGGAGTTTTTATTAATAAATAAAGTTGAAGAGATAGAAGTGAATAGTTCTGGAAGCGAGGTGACAGCTGCTAAAAGGATGCCTCCTAAAAGGGCTCCAGAAAGATTGGTCTTCTTATCAAGAAGGTCGACATAATCTGATAATTTAATGGACGCAAAAACGACAACAGCGGCAATTATTAGATAGGTTAGAATCGACATTATTTCAGCGTACATACTTAATAAGGTACCACATTAAAAATGTGTGTCAAATTAATTTAGATATAAGAAAATGCTATAATAATGCTAATGAAGAAAAGTCCAATATTAATAATTGCTCTTTTAGCACTAGCGTCATGCTCTAATTTGCCAGCTAATGTAACAACATTTTCTGTAGATTGGTTTAATTACGATGGAACAGTTTTAGAGACCGATGTGAATATTCCATATGGAAGTATGCCCCATTATGATGGAGAAATTCCAACTCGGGAAAGTGATGATGTTTTTGATTACATTTTTTCGTCTTGGGATAAAGAATTAACTCCAGTCACCGAAAACACCAGTTATACTGCTGTGTTTGATTATGTCCCTAGAAAAGGTGAAGTAGTTGCCTCTAAACCAAGCGGCTTTTATGATGAGCCTTTCTTATTGACGTTAAGTGCTCCAAAGGGATTCGATATTTATTACACATTAGATAATTCCGATCCTAATGAGCATTCAACAAAATATAGCGAACCAATATTAATTAAAGATGCCTCGTCTAATCCAAATAATTATTCGGTTAGAGATGGTATTTCGTCATTAGATGTTTATTATCCAAGCGAATTAGTTGATAAATGCACAACTATAAATGCAATTGCGATTAATAAAATGAGTGGGGAAAGAACAAATTTCTTCTATTTTAATTATTTTGTTGGCTTTCAATCTAAAACCGGTTATGAAAATATGCCAATCGTAACTTTAAATGTTAGAGATGAATATTTATATGACTATGATAGTGGTATTTATGTGACCGGAAGAATATATGATGAATCTGAACATACCGGCTATCCTGAGACCTATCCGGCTAACTATCATCAAAAGGGAAAAGAATGGGAAAGGCCCGCAAATTTCAAATATTTTGATGGAAACAAAATTCTCCAATCAGAGCAAAATATAGGGATTAGAATTCATGGCGGATGGTCGAGAGCCTTCAATCAAAAATCGTTTAATTTGTATGCTAGAAAAGATTATAGTGGTACTTCTACTTTTAATTACAAGTTCTTTGATAATATAAATGCTCATTCTTTAATGCTTAGAAGTGGCGGATATCGTGATACCGATCTAACGAAGATTCGTGATTCGTTAAACCAAGATTTTAGTGTGAACGAATCTTTTGATGTTCAAAGAAGCTTTCCGACGATTGTTTTCCTAAATGGTGAATATTGGGGAATATATAATCTTCAAGAACGATTTTCAGATCATTATGTTGAAGAACATCATGGAGTGGATAATAAAAAGATATTGATAATTAGGAATGACGAAATTGATGAAGGACTACAAACAGATTTTCATTTTTATGAAGAATTAGTTTCTTTCTTTCAAACTAATGATTTTTCTAATCCTGAAAAATATGAAGAAGCAAAAAGTTTTATCGATATGTCTGAATTCGCTCAATATATGTCCACTCAACTATATGTTGGAAATATCGATTGGCCAGGAAACAATGTCCGCGTCTATAAAGACGTCAGCGATTTAAATTCAAAATGGCACTTTATGATGTATGACACTGATGATTCAAGTGCGATTCATTCCAAATG
>CAMYZF010000054.1 GCA_947303755.1 uncultured Erysipelotrichaceae bacterium
TAGGAGTGTTGTATGGCTTTGGAGATTATGAAGAAATAAGCTCTGCTAAGCCCACAATAATGATTAAAAGAATTGAGGAACTACTCAGTTAGTTCCTTTTTCTTAGCGTCTTTAATTTTAATAATTAACAATCTAACAAAGTATTTTAGATTCATCCAAAGTCCAGCGATGAGGATGCAAAGCAAAATGATCGCGAGCATCAAAGATATTGTTGCAAAAGCATTCATATTCGAAACTGAATGAATAATCATAATCGCAAAAATTGGATGGATTAAATAAACATCATAGGAAGTCGCAGTGACAATCTTGGAAGGATAATAATATGGCTTCTTTTTTGAGGTCGGAAACGCAACAAGAAGTAAAGAAGAGGCTAAGATGATGAAGATCTCGAAGTATCTTATGCCAAAAATAGGGTCTTTTAGGACCATAAAGCCATTGAAATACAAAGTTACAATAAATATGCATACCGCACTAATTCGAAGCCATAATGGGCCTTCTTTTCGGTTCATATTTATCGCATATAGAAGCGAACCCGCTACAAAGAAATCTAAGTTCCCATATATCGGAGTGTAAATGTGTTTGTACCAATCCACTCCAAAATGTAAAAGGGTGATTTTAATTCCTTGTCCCAATAAAAGAACGCTGAAGAAAAGGATGATTAATAATGTTTTCTTGTCTTTTATTTTATAAATGAGATAGGCGATCAATGGGCAAATTAAATAGAATTGAACAATCGTCGAAACAAACCAAGTTAAACCTAAGTATTCCAAATGAACGACGTTTGTAACTCCGTTATAGAAGAAGAAAATAAGTCTAAAGAAGGTGTATAAGTCATCCACAAAAATATTTGGATAATAAATGATGATGCAAAGAAAAACGAGAATATAATAATCTATGATTATTTTAATTAGTCTAGTCTTATAAAACTTCATGATCCCTTTAAAGGTGAATGAGTATTTTCCTTTTAGGAATCCAATGATATTTAGATAAGCGGAGATGAAAAAGAAGATAGCCACACCAGACCACGCTGGAGCGCCTCTTATCAAAGATAGTTTTGAAATCGATTCCATTGAATTAGGATCGAGCATACCAGCGAAATGGCAAATTAAAACAGTGAGCATTGCGATGATTCTTAGGAAGTCAATCGCATCAAATCTTAGATTGAGTTTTTTCATGTTGTTTTTATTTTACACTAAAGAAGAGAAAACAAAAAGGGCACCAAAAGCACCCCTATTAAGTCACGATTTTGCAACGTATTTTTTTTCGTTGCATTTTCGTTTGCAACGTATTTTTATTTTTTGTGATAAAGCGTTGCTTTCCCATTTCCTTCTTTTTCAACTAGACCTATTTCAACTAATTCGTTTAATATTCGGATGGTTTTGTCCTTATTGAAACCAGAAAGATTTTCAATCTCTTGGCGGGAATATTTTATATTTGGATTAAGTAAATCAAGAAATTGTTTATGCTCTGTTGATTTAAGAAGAGATGCTTCCTTGGTTGGTAGAACCACCTTAATAGATTGATCACAAAATTCAAAAGATGGTTTTCTTTCGGAATCAGCATAGACCTCTAAGGTGCGTGGCACACCAGTTGCAAAAGCTTCAATTATTCTCAATCTTTTAAAAACATTTGCAACAATTTGGTTTCTTAGAAGAGAAAATGCTCCTCGAAGAAATTGTTCTTCGCTTATCCCAAACACTAATCCACCAGGGGAAGTAATTTCAATTCTATCCTCATACATTAAAACTTTGGTATTTGCTTTGATGTCATATGTTCGATGAATTATTGCATTTGCAATCATTTCTCTAAATGCCACCTTAGGAATCAATTCAATGATGCTTCGACGTTCACCATCAACTTTTTCAAGAACATAGTTCCTTTCAAAAACCTTCATCGCCACATTAAATTGTTCGATAAGAGATACGTGTGAAAGATCAAGCCTTTCTTTGAAAGTATTATTATCGGACAAAATTGCAATTTCTAAACCAGAAAAATTGTTTTTATCCGCCAGTAAAGCTGCAGCGTTGTTATAACCATTTGGTGTTAGTAATTCTAAATTGCGAAGGGTGTCATCATCAAATTTTGATAAATAAATCGATTTGCTAAGTTCGTATGATAAAACATTGAAAGTCAGCTTCTCACCGCCAATATACTTCACTTCATCAAAATTCAAATTTTGTCCTTCTAATATCAACCTTTTAATTTCGATATCGTCAACCTCGATGGTTGAGGTGTCGTTTCGTTTGTAAGCCTTATTTTTATATAAATACGGAGTATTCAATCCTTTTTTAACAAATAGTGATACTGTTCCATTGGTGTTGGCTACAAAATAATAATTGGGTTGTGGCTTTATGCAATCGTTTATTTGGTTCTCAATATCGAGTATAAATGCGGTTTGATTGGCAATTGGCTTAATATGCCCATCATCGCTCACCCCGAATCTAATTTCACCATCAAAATAATTAGCAAAAGCGCTAACGGTTTTTAAATAAGTGGTTGTTTTTTCTAATTTAAATTCAAGCGTTTTGCATTCTGTTTCCATATTTATCTCCTGCTATAAATATAATGAAAATGCAACGTATTTGCAACGTATTTTTTTTCGTTGCACATTCGTTTGATTGTGAAATAAATAAAAAAGAGCACAAATGTGCTCTCTTATCATATATAAGTAAAATTATCTTCCTTGTCTAGTAACGTTGAAAGAGTTGTCTTGACTAATTACATAATGAATATCGTGTTTATTATGTTGAGGATATTCATCTTCTAATTCAACGTTATAGATATAGTGATTATTATAATAATCGAACATATAGTTGATCGCTTCCACTCTTGAGGCGAAAGTTTTCTTAATGTCTACATGTTCATTTCTTATATAAGCATCTTTAATCTTGTAGACTCTCATATTGTTTTCCTCCCGTCAATTAGATCGCATCTTTCTTGATGCAACTTCACATTAGGCTTACGTCAAGAGGAAATAAATATGAAAACGGTTTCATTTTTTGCGAAACCGTTTACATTTAAGTATCTTTATCTATAGATAAAATAATCTTAATATTTATCCGACATCATTTCGATTGATAAGACACAAGGATAGGCGATTGACTCACCAGACATCACATGCGTACCAATATAGTAGGTGACACCCGCCGTCAGATAATAGTGAATAGCAAAGTTCATGCCGTCTCCACCATAAGCTTCCATTCTAAGTTGAATACCATCCGAATCATATAGATAACCAAAGGTATCTAATTCTGAAATTGTAGTGATTTGATAATTCCCACTTTCACTTGGAGTGAATTCGAAATATGCTTTTTGATTGGTAATTGTGAAATTGTTTGTGCCTAACGAAACAACAGTTGGATCGGCGATGATAGTTCTTGTAACGTCACAAGACACTGAGATTTCATAATATGTCGCATAATCATAAATAGTCACATTTCCGCATTCAAAATAATAACTTGAGTATTTTTCGTCTTCGTAGCA
This sequence comes from uncultured Erysipelotrichaceae bacterium, assembly GCA_947303755.1. GTDB lineage: Bacteria > Bacillota_I > Bacilli_A > RFN20 > CAG-826 > Fiminaster. Next base: position 3,484 of record CAMYZF010000054.1, read on the forward strand.
ACTATTATATCTTGAATCCGCTTTGATTGCGTCAATATATGAATCAATATCATAAGCTTTGCTTATTCTAAATGAGGCAGATTGTTGGTTTCCTCCTGAGAAGTGATAAACATTTTCACTAGAATCATTCGGGAACAAAACGTATAAAGAATTAAATTCATAGTCGTTACCGTGATTAATTAATTCTTCCAAGGTATCAGCCCAAGAATTCCAGGTGTAGGTTTGACGCATCATCGTAATTTGATAATAAGCTCCAATAGGCTCGAGATAAACAGTGTCTACAACTGTATATGATGTATTGGCTCTAATATAAGAATAGGCACCATCTAATACGAAATCATTCGCGAGCAAATAATCTCGATAATCAGAAACTTCTTCTAGATTAGAGCAATAGAATTGGGCAAATGTATCACTAGAACCACCATCATGATAATAAGCCGGGGATTCTGATGAGAAATATAGGCTAAAGCCTAAACTATCAACATATGTCTTAGCTTCTTGAGATAAGCCAGAATAGAAATCTGCGTAATTCTCAAATGGGCCAGTCTTTCTAATCGTAACGGAGTAATAAGATTCGTATTCATCCGAATAGTAGAATGAGTAAGCGTACGCTCCAACGACTTTGGTGTATTCGTGATTGCCGGTATAAACAAAGCCATCTGCTTCTAAAGAAGCAAAATAAGTATCTAAATCGTAATTTTTCGAAAGATTGAAACTAACATATATACTCGAATCAATGTAGTTAAAGAAATATGGGTTATTTTTTTGACTTTCGTTAACTAAAGCAGGGATTTCTAGAAGAACGCTATTTTCGTTAATGTCGAGTTCTTTATATGTTTTGAATTCTTCAAATATAACATCGCTTCTAAGTTCGATGCGAAGGCTATATAGATTAAGATCTTTGCTTTCTTCATAAGCTCTAACGCTGAGTTTATAAGCGAAACCGGTTTCTTTGTTGATGTACTCACCCAAATAGTTCGAGTAGGTAAATTTATGTGTCGCTTCAATCTTAGCGATATATAAATCTTTTACTCTATTAACTTCTGTTAATGATCCTAAATAGGAAGCTCCATAACTATAAACATCATAGAAGCCTTCATAAAGATTATCTGAATCTGCAAAATAAACAGCATTATCTTCTTTTTCTAAACCACAATTGGTTAAGAAATCATCAACCATGTTGTTGAAAGATGGATAGGAATAGAAAGTAGATGGACCAAAAATATCCTTACTAGAGAACTTCACCCCATCACTAGTCTTTTCTAAGAAAAGCAAATTATGAGAAGAATCAATACGATATCCACCATAAGGAGCAAGATATGTGACGCCATCTAATGTGGCAAATTGACTGATAAGTTCATCGCCAGCGCCTTTAACAAAGGCATAACGTCCAGAACCTTCGATTATGTAATATTTATAAGTTTCTAACAGAGTTAATTGGTCTTCGATAGACTGGCAAGCACTCTGGCTATAAAAGGCACTCTTGCTAAGCATATCAGCAAAGCTAGAGAAAGTCATGATTGGAGAGTGATAATAATAGACCACTCTTAAAGATGTGGTTTCATCAGAAACAATTATCATTAAAGTTGATCCAAACGAATCAATTGTTTTTTGATAAATGTTTTCACCAATTAAAGTAAATCCATTGCTTGTAAGAGTGGTTATAAAAGATGCAATAGCGCCTTCTTGAGGACCAAAGATTTCGTAATAAGCGTACAAATTATCGCCTTTGATTCCTGAATATGTGGCGCCGGTTCCGCCATTCAAGACGCAAACATCACTGTCAGAATCCATCTTTAAGTAGTTTGCAATATCACTCTTAGAAGGTGGTTCGTTAGAAGTAATCGCTTCATAAAGGTAGAACACTATTGATCCTTCGCTTTCAGTACAAACGATTTGTAATTGGTGATCTTTGTAGCGATAAGTAGCGTAATTTGGCATCGGAGAGCCTAAATATTCCCAATCGCTAGAAGCATTATAGAATGTGGTAAATTCTGAAATAACTGCGGAGATAGTTGCTTCACTATAATCGCTTAATGTTGTTGCGATAAAGAAACTCTTTTGATCGCCGGCAGAATAATAAGAGTAAGCATATGATGTTATGTATTCTGATTCGAATTCTGGCACGGCATCATAATGAGCCGCAAAAAGTTTTTCATTTAAATAATCGCTTGGCCAACTTGTCTCAGTATCAAAATAATCGTATTCATCGGTGTACATTGCTATGACATATTCGAATAAATCATAGTGGCTTTTCATTAACCCAACAGAATGGACTTTGTCACCATCTTTCTTTTGCCAAATCTCCACGCCGCCTTGATCGAAGGTATGTGTAAGACCGTTGTTGATGAGTGTGGTTTCAATCACGCTGGTGGTGCCTTTCTTGTAGCAGCAACATAAACCATCACGTAAAGACCACATGCCATTACCCATCTGGGTAATACCATTTAATTGTCCGGCGTATACATCGTTAAGATAAGTTAAGTTTTCTGCACTTAAAACGCCTAGATTTGTTCCAATTGGTTTATCTGGAATTGCATCGCCGCATATTGATGAAATAGACATACCAACGATTGATAAATCACTAGTGTATGGTGACAAATAAACATAGAAATAACGACACTCCGCTAAAGCAGGAAAATAATCAACAGAAGCACTCATGACGCTGTTATCTTGGAAGGCATAATAATTGCCAAAATTACTGTAAATCAAATCTTCGTATTTACCATCTAAAGCATCATTTAAGTTGATTGCATTAGCAGACATCAAAGAATGACCCTCAAGTTGAGCGTAGGTCTCTTGATTAAAAGTGATAGATGAAGAGGAAACGCCTCTAATCGGAGTGGTGTTATAGAAATAGAAATCTTCACCACTACCTTTCGCATAGAATCTATCATCATGGAAAGTTGCCCCAACGACTGTTGCTTCAATAGATGAACCCTTATTGTCTCTAAGCTTAAAACCATAGGAACCATCATGGTTATCAACTACACTTGTGTAATCAAGATTAAATTCAACTGGCTCTCCAGTACCTCTAGCAAAGCTATCGTTATTATTTTTGCTAAATGCAAGAGAAAAAGTTGAGACCACTAAGGCGAGTGAGATTGTCGCAGTGGAAACAAGAGCAATTTTCTTTTTCATATTCGTCTCCAATCAAAAGATATTCCAATTATAAAATTGACTCTCTTTCAATTCAAGATTAGCTAATAACAAAATTAAAAAGACACCCTTGGGTGCCTCACTAATTAGTTAATAGATTTTGCAAATTCTTCAGTGTCTTTTATAGATCTTAATATTCTTCCGTTTGTAATCTTAGCTTTCGTGGATTTAGATAAGTCTTCTTTAGAAGATCCTAAGCCAGAACTACCAGAAGTCGCCCAAAGGATAATATGTTTATCATCGAAGTTATATGCTTCAAGGAAAGTGTTCACTATCGTTGGAGCGGTATACCACCACACTGGATAACCAA
>CAMYZF010000055.1 GCA_947303755.1 uncultured Erysipelotrichaceae bacterium
ATGATCCAGATGAGGAAGATCCTGAGGAGCCTCAAGTAGATCCAGACGATCCTGAGACACCTGATGATCCAGATGTTCCAGACATTCCGGATATTCCTGACACACCAGATACTCCAGATACCCCGGACACACCAGATACTCCGGACACACCCGAAAATCCAGATGAAGATCCTGCAATTGCCCAGTATTATGCGAATATTTCTACAACGAATACTGGTAAGGATTTAAAAAACGAATTACATAAATTGATTAAGATATCCTCCGCATCCGTCTCATATGATGGTCTTTATGATGTTTATCGTAAGGCTGATGTTAGACCTGGTGGACAATATCTTTGGGATATTTATTCTGACACAACTAAATACACCTTATATGATAGCCGTATAAGTGCGAACTATAAAAAAGAAGGAGATTCTCTTAACCGTGAACACATTATCCCTCAAGCTATGTTTGGCGAAAAATCTCCAATGAAATCCGATCCGCACCATGTTTTGCCATCGGATGGTTATGTTAACAATAGGAGAAATAATTATCCTCATGGAAACGTAACTGGTAGTCCAACCTACACATCAAATGATGGCTGTAAGCTTGGTACAGGAACTGGAAATGCAACCGTATTTGAGCCAATGGCTCATTATAAAGGCGATATCGCTAGAATTTATTTCTATTTTGTCACATGCTATGAAGATAAATTGAGCAGTTTCAACTCATTTGAAGCATTTACGAAGAACACTTTCCCATCTATTGATGAAACCTTCTTGGAAGTTTATCTTAAATGGCATCTTGAAGATCCTGTCAGCGATAAAGAAGTTATTCGTAACCGTGAAATTCAAGAGTTCCAACCTAACCGAAATCCATTCATTGATAGGCCTCAATACGCTTGCAAAATCTGGGGTGGAGTGAGCTCAACAACTAAGTCACTTTGTGCCTCATATAATCAATAAATATCGACTTATAATATTGAGAATTGGTCAGTTGATTCTGACCTTTTCTTTTCATTTTTCTAGCAAATTTTATTGTATTGATAATATTTTAAAATATTATTCTTTTAGGTGTACATATGTGCATTAAATTTTGTTGTTGCGTACGTACATTAAGTTTGATAAACTTTCATTCGCATATTCGCTGTTGAGAGAGCGCATATACATATACGTATCGTGGAAGGACAAGCGATTAGTCCACTAAACCACGACACGGACAAATCTAAAAGAAAAGGAGGAAATGTCACGTGAGTAAAAAAATCGTCAAAGTTGTGAAGATGGAACTCCCTGGTGGTGAAGCAAAACCAGGTCCAAAACTCGCCTCTGCCGGTGTCGTCATGCCAAAGTTCTGCACGGACTTCAATGCTAAGACAGCCGATAGACGTGGTGAAATTGTTCCAGTTATCATCACAGCCTATGAAGACAAGTCACACGATTTTGTAATCAAGACTTCCCCAGTTGCAGGTTTAATCCTCAAAGCTGCTGGAGTTAAAAAAGGCTCTGCTAACCCAAAAGTTATCGTTGGCCACATCTCCAAAGCTCAACTTAAGGAAATCGCTGAATACAAACTCCCAGATCTTAACTGTGACAACGTTGAAGCAGCAATGAAGATTGTTGCAGGTAGTTGCCGCAATATGGGTATCACGATCGACGAATAAGTATGAAATATTCAAAGAATTACAGAAAAGTTGCCGAACTCGTCGATGCTAAGAAGGTCTATAGCGTTGAAGAAGCTTGTGAACTTGTTAAAAAGACTTCAACCGTCAAGTTCGATGCTACAGTCGATGTCTCATTGCATATCAATGCTGATCCAACTCAAGCGGACCAACAAATCAGAGGAACTCTCATTCTTCCAAATGGAAACGGCAAAGAGAAAAAGATCTGTGCTATCACAACCAAAGTTGAAGATGCTAAAGCTGCCGGTGCGGATTTTGTCGGCGGTAAAGAATTAATCGAAAAAATCCAAAAAGAAAACTGGTTCGGATTTGATACCTTAGTTGCCACACCAGAAATGATGGGCGAACTCGGTAAGATTGCCAGAATCTTGGGTCCTAAAGGCTTAATGCCAAACCCAAAAGCTGGAACAGTCTCTCCAGATATTGCTAAGACAATCAAGGAATTCAAACTCGGTAAAGTTGAATATCGTATGGATAAGAATGCCAACATGGCCTTATCAATCGGTAGAGTCAGCTTTGATGCCAAAAAACTTTCTGAGAACTTGAATACGCTCGTGTCCACGCTCGTTAAGGTGAGACCAGCTGCTATTAAAGGTTCTTACATCAAAACTGCCGTTGTGCACACCACAATGGGCCCAGCCATTCACTTCACATTCGAAGGAATGTAAAGAGCACAATATATCGAAGACAGCAACGGCCACGGGGCTTAATAATGTTGCCGAGGTGTATTATTTACCAATATATTGGTGCCTCTAACTGACTATTAAAAAAGGAGGTAGAACAATGAATCAAAAAACTCTCGAATCCAAAAAAGAGATTGTTAACAAAATTGCCGATTCGTTTAAAGACGCTGGATCTCTCACCATCGTTGAATATCGCGGTTTAACAGTTGCTCAACTCTCTGAACTCCGAAAGTTATTAAAAGCCCAAGGCGCTTCCTTCTCAGTCTATAAGAATACTTTAGTTGCGAAAGCAACTGAATCCTTAGGACACAAGGAACTCGCTAAGTACTTATCTGGTTCAAATGCCTTCGTCTTCTCCAAGGAAATCTCAGACGGACCTAAAGTCCTCGCTAAATTCGCTAAGAGAAATGAAAATCTTGTGATTAAAGCAGGTCTTGTTGAAGGAAAAGTCTATGATGCCGCTGGAATGAAAGTCGTCGCATCCTTACCAAATAAAGAAGGACTTATTTCCATGTTCTTATCGTGCTTGCAAGCACCTATCCGCAGTTTCGCTTGCGCAGTCAAAGCAGTCGCGGATAGCAAAAATTAATGCCAATTATAGGAGGAACTTATTATGGCAAAGTTAACAAAAGAAGAAATCATTGCTTCATTAAAAGAAATGACAGTCGTTGAATTAAACGACCTTGTCAAAGCTGTTGAAGAAGAATTTGGTGTTACAGCCGCCGCTCCAGTTGCCGCAGCAGCCGCTGCTCCAGCTGAAGAAGAAGTCGCAAAAGGACCAAGCGAAGTCAGCTTAGTTCTCAAAGCTGTTGGTATGCAAAAAGTTGCAGTTATCAAAGCTGTCCAAGCCATCACTGGTCTTGGTTTAATGGATGCTAAGAAACTCGTCGATGGTGCTCCATGCAACATCAAAGAAAAGATTTCACCAGTCGAAGCAGAAGAACACAAGAAAGCTCTTGTCGCTGCTGGTGCTGAAGTCGAAATTAAATAACTTCTTCATTCACTTAGATTCTGATCATGTCACATTATTTTACTAACGATGAGACCTTAAGGTCTTCTCCTAGAAAAGTATGCTATTCCATAAATGGAAAAGACTTTGAATTAGAATCAGACATAGGTGTTTTTTCCAAGAATAAATTAGATTATGGGAGCGAGGTTCTTATTAAGAGCCTCCTTCCCTTAGATCTTGGAGAACGCTTATTAGATTTAGGATGTGGGGTTGGTCCAATCGGATTAACATTGGCCTCGTTCCACCCATCCTTACACGTTGTTTGTTCTGACGTAAATTCGCGCGCGTTAGCATTATGCGAAGCGAATGCGCGAAAGCTCGCACTTAATCAACGAGTCACCTGCCTTCAAAGTGACATCTATATAGAGATTGAAGGAAAATTTCATTCAATTGTGTCTAATCCACCGATTCGCGCGGGTAAAAAGGTTACCTACGAGATTTATAGAGGCGCTTTAGAACATCTGGATGAACAGGGTTCCCTTTATATTGTCATTAGGAAAGCCCAAGGGGCCAAATCAGTTAAAGACTATCTAGAAGAATTGTTTGGAAACGTAACTGTTCTAGCGAAGTCTAAAGGCTATTATGTCCTAATGGCAACAAAGAGAGCTCAAAAGGAGTCATAAATGAGCAAAACTTACAAAAATTATCCTTTGCTACCAAATGATCGAATTAACTTTTCGAAAATTTCCGGTAGCCTCGAATTACCAAATCTTGTCGAGATTCAAACCGATTCTTACAAGTGGTTCTTAGAGAAGGGTATTAACGAAGTTATGGAAGAAGTCTTCCCAATTGCTTCTTATACCGAAACAAGTTTTATCGACTTTGTTTCAAGTGAACTCAGAGAACCTAAATACTCATATTTAACTTGCAAGGAGCATGACTATACTTATGCTTCTAGCTTATATGTTAGATTGAAATTACGCGAAGCCGATGGTAGCGGTGAAGCAAAAGACGAAGTCATCTTTATGGGCGACATTCCTTTAATGACCGAATCTGGCACCTTTATTGTTAACGGTGCAGAGCGTGTCATCGTCTCCCAAATCGTTAGATCCCCAGGTGCTTATCTTTCCAAAGAGATGGATAAGACTGGCCGATTCGTCTATAACGCTGACTTAATTCCTTCCAGAGGTACTTGGTTAGAATTTGAAACTGACCAAAAAGGACTTATCAATGTCCGCATCGACCGTCAAAAGAAGATGCCAGCCTCCATCATCTTAAGAGCATTAGGCTTAACTGATGACAAGGAAATCTTCAGCTTATTTGGCAAAAACGAGATGTTAGTGAATACCCTTGAAAAAGGTGACGCTACACTCGCACCTAAAGGTGAGCCAGTCACTGCGGATCGCGCTTTAAAATACATCTTCCAAAAACTTAAACCAGGTGAACCAATCACCGATGAAGGTGTCGCAAATTTCTTAATCCAAAAATTCTTTGACCACAAACGCTATGACTTAGGTCGTGCTGGTAGATTTAAATATCGTACTAAACTTGGTATTTATAACCGTTTAGCAGGTCGATATTTAGCAGAAGACTTACATGGCTTTGATGAAAACGGTGAAGATGTTGTCTTGTTTAGGAAGGGTGATTATCTTTCTAAGAAAGATGTCCTCGACTTAATGGACAAAGAAGTGTTTGAACGCTCCGTTAAACACCGCAAAGTTATCAAAGCGAATAAGGCTTTAATCGAAGCAGTCTATCGCGCCGCGCCAAAAGGCAAAGAAGATCCAGAAATCGCTCAAGAATTCTCTGGTGTTGTAAATACAATCAAAGTCTATGCTGATGACAAGATGGACAAAGTCGAAACCATTGTCGGTAACGATCTTAACGCTACTGTTGAATGTGTTACCTTCTCTGATATCGTCGCCATCTTCTCATATTTGATGAACGTTATCGCTGGCTTTGGTGATGTCGATGATATTGATAACCTCGGCAACCGTCGTATTAGATGCGTTGGTGAGCTTATCCAAACTCAATTCCGTATCGGTTTAACCAAAATGGTTAAGACAGTTCAACAAAAGATGTCTATTTCCGATATGAAATCATCATCGATCAAATCTTTGATTTCAATCAAACCATTAACATCAACCATCCGTGAATTCTTTGCAAGTTCACAATTATCGCAATTCATGGATCAAACCAACCCACTCTCTGAACTCGCTAATAAGAGACGTATCTCAGCTTTAGGTCAAGGTGGTATTACCCGTGATCGTGCCTCAATGGCGGTCCGTGACGTTCACCCAACTCATTATGGTCGTATTTGTCCAATTGAAACACCTGAAGGTCAAAACATTGGTTTGATCAACAACTTAGCTAGCTATGCTAAGGTTAATAGATATGGCTTTATAGAGACCCCATACCGTCGCGTTGAAAAAGGCGGAAAAGTTACAGACGAATCCGTTTATTTAAGCGCAGATATGGAAGCGGATCACTATATCGCTCAAGCTAACGTCAAAATTGACAAAGATGGTTATATCACTGATGAAGAAGTCATCGCCCGTCACAACGGTGAAAACGTCTTAGTGAAACCAGAAATGGTCGATTTAATTGACGTCAGCCCAAAACAAATCGTTTCCATTGCCTCTGCTTGTATTCCATTCCTTGAAAACGACGATACTACTCGTGCGCTCATGGGTGCGAACATGCAAAGACAAGCCCTTCCACTTCTTAGACCACACGCTCCATATGTTGGAACTGGTATTGAATGGAAAGTCGCTAAAGACGCTGGTTTAGCAGTCGTCTCAGCTTCAACTGGAACAGTTGAATATGTTGACTCCCGTCAAATCGTGATCAAAGAAGCCAAGGGCAAAAGAGTGTACGAACTTCAAAAATTCCAAAGAAGTAACCAAGGTACATGCATCAACCAAAAAGCCATCGTCAAAGTTGGCGACAAAGTTAAACCAGGCGATATTCTCGCTGATGGACCATCCATGGAAAATGGTGATTTGGCCTTAGGTCAAAACGTCACCATCGCCTTCATGACTTGGGAAGGTTATAACTACGAAGATGCTGTCATCATGTCTGAAAGACTTGTTAAAGATGACACCTATACGACAATTCACATCGAAGAATATTCAGTTGATTGCCGCGATACCAAACTTGGTCCTGAAGAAATTACAAGAGACATTCCTAATGTCTCAGAAGAAGCTCGCGCTTACTTAGATGAAAATGGCATCATCGTTAAAGGTGCCGAAGTTAAAGAAGGCGATATCTTAGTTGGTAAGACCACTCCAAAAGGACAATCTGAGCCAACTCCAGAAGAAAAATTATTGATGGCGATCTTTGCGGAAAAAACCAAAGACACCAAAGATACTTCTTTAAGAGTTCCACATGGTGGAGCAGGTATCGTTCTTGACGTTAAAGTTCAAACCAAAGAAAATGGCGATGATTTACCAAAAGGCGTTAAGAAAACAGTCCGCGTCTACATCGTTCAAAAACGTAAAATCTCCGAAGGAGATAAGATGTCAGGACGTCACGGTAACAAAGGTGTTATCTCCCGTATTTTACCAGTCGAAGATATGCCATTCCTTGCCGATGGTACTCCAGTTGACATCATGCTTAACCCACTCGGTGTTCCATCTCGTATGAACATCGGTCAGAT
>CAMYZF010000056.1 GCA_947303755.1 uncultured Erysipelotrichaceae bacterium
AATCTATTCCCAATTCTTTTCCTTCATACATGTAATCAAACCATGGGAAGTTTTTGAATTTATTGATGTGATATCTATGCATTTCTTCAGTGAGCATAATCACTTTCGCGACGCATGGAGTGTCTGGATAGAAGTCATAATATTCTTCGTTAACGAACAATGAGAAGATTGTGACGTCAACAGTCATTGGGTATGTCCAAACCTCTTTATAAGAGAGATCAAATTCCCAAGGTTTACCATGTTTGGTTCCTCTAAAATGAAGCCCTTTATGGTCGACTGTATAAATACCTTCTCCACATATTTCTGAAGTGGTTTCTTTTGGGACGTAGTGATCCTTTGGAAGATATCCAACTTTCACTTTGACGGAGAACGAATAGTTTGGATCTTTTCTAATCTCATTTATGAGAAGTTGTCTTTCTTGATGAGCCCAATCGGTAGGAGTTTCAGGAATGACACAAGTGTCATCGAATTTAATTAGATTATATTCATCATCCATTGTCGCACCATTTCCGCAGTGCTTACATTTAATGTAATTATCTTTAGCTTCCATCTCATATTCATGACCACATTTTGGACAACGATATAATATATCGCTTAATCCTTTAGTGATTTGTCCGTCTTTCGCGACATATTTAATATGAGCTTCTTTATTCCATTTATAATCGTCGTGGTGGAACTCTTCGTTAATCTTGTCATCGATCTCTTGAGGAGTCATCTTCTTAAGATCTTCAGGAGTGAACAACAATTTTGTTCTACAAAAGACTTCGCCAATACGGTCTTCGATATCAACTTTGTTGTTGGTGAGATAGCTACCCTTAAGGTAGGCCATAAAGACAGGCACTCCAAAGACTTGTAAGAATCTTCCTGTACCAGGAACGATAGGTTGATTATCGCCAAAGATTGATGAAGTTCCTTCTGGAGAGAAAGCGATGATACCGCCTTGTTGAATGATGCTACGCATCGCTCTTAAGCTTGGCACGTCGTTGCAGAAAACTTTCTTCGGAATGATTTGATTCATCTTAAGTGGCCAATGTAAATGTTCTCTAAAGAACTCATTATAACCACAAACGATATTGATTCTTCTTGGCCAAGCAGCGGTGGTGATGAAAGTATGATCTCTACGAGATTGGTGGTTCCAAATTATAAAAGCTGGACCTCTATGTTTACCAATCTTGTCCACATATTCATAATGCGGATGATACTTTTTACCGAGCAGTTTGGTTCTACCTACTATATAGTAGATAAAATAAAGAAGTGGATTTGGTTTATGAAACTTCCTTTGAGCAAGCTCAGCTTGTAAATCTTTTTCTTTTTTCATGTTTATCTATGTTTGGCGTGGAAGGTTACACCTAAGGTGTCTGGGCCGCAGTGACAAACCGCAGTTGGATTAACATCTTCCACCATGATATTGAGATCATCACCAAATTGTTTCTTGAGCATTGGGATGAATTCGTCGACTAAATACATCGCATCTCCGTGTGCGATAATGACTGGATACTTTTTGATATCTTCTTCAAGTTCGATAACGTAATCCAAAATCTTTTGAAGAGCGTTCTTTCTACCTTTAGCCTTACCAATTGAGGTCATTTTGCCATCTGTACCGATGTAGATGATTGGCTTAATACCAATAATACCGCCCATAAAGGCCGCAAAGCCACCTACACGGCCACTTTTAGCGAAGAACTTTAAATTATCCGCGAAGAAATAAAAGGCCTGCTTATCGACGTTAATTTTGGCCCACTCTTTAATTTCTTCAATGGATTTACCTTCTTTGTAGAGTTGACCCATGGACATACAAAGGGACAAAGAACCAAGAGTGATACCTTTTGTATCAATCATTTCTAAACGACGTTCTGGATATTTCTCTTTGAGATCTTCCATTGCAAGCCTTAATGAATTAAAGGTTGCAGACATAACTGCAGAGAAGTGGATATATAAAACATCACGACCTGCTTTAAATTCGGGTTCGAAATATTCTTTGTATGCTTCTGGAGATAAAGCAGAGGTGGAAGGAAGGGCTCCTTTTCTCATCTGCTCATTTAATTCGTGAGCGTCATATTTTTCATAACTAACATATGGGAAATATTCTTTGCCGTTTATTTCATATGGCATCGAAATGAGCTTTGCTCCATAAGATTTCGCAATCTCTGGGGTGATATCGCAATCAGTGTCAAAAAATAAGGTATACATTTAAACTTCTCCTATCTATCTTATTTGCTGGCATTCCTCTCTAAATAAGAGAGAACATCTTTAACTGTTTCAAATTTTTCTGGTTTTTCAAAATGGACTCCGAATTCATCTTCCATCGCCATCGATAACATCATTAATGCTAAAGAATCAAAACCTAAATCTTCAACGAGTTTTGAGTTTTCATTAGCTTTGCTAACATTCATATCTGGCATCGCATCTTGGATGAGTTTTAATAATCTTTCGTACATATTTATCTCCTATTTTCGATGGTCATCGATACCATCATAAATATTTTTGTCTTCGCTTAAATTGATTAAGACATTGGAAGCGGTCGCTATCGCTTCTTTCTTACAACTACCGCGGCATTTGATGACTGGATATTTGATTCCAAGGACAATACCCGCGCCTAAGGATTCAAAATCATAGGTCTTCATAAGATAACCAATTAAAGGCATGATATGTTCTTCCTCATGTTTGACCTTCGCGTATTTAACCATCTCGGTAATGAGATTTACCGCCATACCTTCTGCATTCTTAAGAACTTGGTTTCCGGCGAATCCATCACACACGAGTACATCACATAAACCCGATAAAGTCTTATTGCCTTCGATGTTGCCAACAAAGTTGAGTTCTTTATCTTCAGCGAAAACCTTATGAGCTTCTTTAACTAACTTATTACCTTTGGTAGGTTCGCTTCCATTGGAAAGTAAACCGATTCTTGGATTATCAATCTTGTATAACTTCTTCATGAAATCTCTTCCAAGTCTAGCGAACTCATGAAGTTGATTCACCCCAACATCAATAGAGGCGCCTGTATCCACTAAAGCAGTGTAGCCGCCCTTGGTGTTTGGCATAATTGCTGCTAAACAAGGACGAGTTCTTTGAGGGGTTAACAAATATTTAACTGCACCTACGAGCACTGCGCCCGAATTACCAGCGGTGATCATTCCAATTGCTTCTCCTTTGGAGAGTTCTTCCATACCTTTGAAGATGGAAACGACTTTACCTTCATATAATGAAAGCATTGGGTTGTCGTAGTTTGTTACCGTGTCTGGAGCGTGCAAAATCTTTACACGCGAAAAATCTAAATCGTGTTTTTTGATGATTTTTTCATCACCCACAATAGTGAGACTAATTTCTGGATATTTTTCTAAGACTGCTTTTGCGCCATCTAAGATAGCTTCTGGTCCATTGTCGGAACCTAAAGTATCAATAATAATCGTATGTTTCATAATCAACCAAAGAATCCTTCTCCAGAGAAATCACTTGTAGTGATGTTGGTGTGTACCCCTAACCAATTAACAGCCTCATCAAGGCAGTTGAATGGTAGTTTCACTGGAGGGTGGGCCGCTCCACTAGTGAAAGCGGACGGAAAACAATTATAGTATTTTTCATATGAATCGTTAACACCAATATGGAAACCATTGTAATTAAAAACAATTACATCGTGATAAACGCTTGATGATCCAGTAGAGGTAAACGATGGATCTTTATAGCCATAAGAATAGCTTAATTGAGTTGAAATATTTTTATCGGATGAAGAGATGATATAAATATCATTTAAGAATGGATGAGTTTCAAAAAGATTTGAATATGTGAAAGCACCTTCTTTTAATTCTCTTCGAGAAGTGTTAAAGATTGCGGCCTTAATATCATAACTAGAAAATTCAGGTAAGCTTTTTGCTTTATCATAGGCGATCTTACCATAGAACTTTGACATAGCTCCGCTACTGATTTCACCTCCAGCGGCATTATTTCCAATGACGTCATTAAAGACTGAAGTATGATTCGCTTTCCAAGCGTCTATCTTTGCTTGAACACCTGCATCTGGCACTAAATTCATAGCGTTCAAATATTTGTAATCATAATCTTGCAAAGATATCACTCCATTATTTTTGTTCAACCAAAAACTAACCGTGGACACACCTCGAGAATAGGCACTTGCTTGAAGGAAAGGCACACCTTCGACTTCCTTTTTCGCATATCTGTGAGTATGTGCTTCAAAAACAGCGTCCACGTGTTCGGCGATGCTAGTGTCTGCATCAGCAGAATGATAATCTGCGACAACGATATCGCAGCCCTTTTCTTCTCTAAGTTCATCCGCTAAAGAGTTGACGATATCCGTAGGATCTAAAAAGATATAATCCTCGACATATGTAGAAGTGATAGAAGTGATTTGGTCTTGACCAATAACTCCAATAACACCAACTTTAACTTCGTATTTCGTGCCTTCGTTAAGTTTGATGATTTTATATTTCTTCCCCAAGGATGATTTGGTCCATTCTGAACCAGTTTTTGGGTAGTCATATATATTCGCACCCAAGAAGGAATCGCCTAAATATTCTTCGAATTTGGAGACATTTTCGACACCCCAATCGAATTCATGATTGCCGATTGTGTAAGCATCAAAACCAATTTCTTTGAAAGTTTCCGAAACTAGTTTTCCTTTATCTTCGTAGCATTGATAAGAACCTTGATAGTTATCTCCGCTGCACAACAATATGTCTCCAGCAGCCTTTCTATCTTTAAGATAGGTTGTCATCTTTGCTAAACCGACACGATAATCACTAGCCTCTTCATCGACTTGACCATGGAAATCGTTAATCACCGTAAAATTAACAGGGATTTTTTCGATATCAGGATCATATTCACCAGAGGTGTTAGTCGATTGACTTGTGCTAGATCTAGTTGAACCAGAAGTTCCTCTATGAGAATTAGAACCTGTACATCCGGTGAGTAAGACCGCTAACAATAATGATGCAATTCTTCGGCTTTGCATATCATAATGATATCACTAACGATGTTTGTTCTCATAATGTAAAATAGTTATCGATGAAATCACGATTTCAAAATGTAACCGGTAAATGTGTTGATCTCTCCTTTGAAGGTAAGGGAGTGGTGAAACTTTCCTATGGAACAGTGTTCGTTGATGGGCTTTTTCCTGATGAAGAAGCTGAGATTGAAATCCAATACAAAAGAGCTGGTTCTTATTTTGGCAAAGTTTGTAGGCTAATCAAAAAATCACCTGATCGCATCCAGCCTTTCTGCGGAGTGTGCACTGCCTGTGGAGGATGTCAGTTTCAACAATACGCTTATCCTGCTCAATTAAGATATAAACAAAACAAAGTTAAGGATGCATTTAGAAGACATCTTAAAAAAGATGTGGAAGTCAAAGAGACTTTAGGAATGGCGAATCCTTATGAATATCGAAACAAGATTCAAGTGCCTATTGGAAGAGACCCACATGGTAAAATCGTCTCTGGCTTCTATAGAAGTGGCACCCATAAAATCATTCCAATTGATAAGTGCTATATTGAAAATCCTAAAGCATCAAAGATAATCACTGAGTTTAAAAAACTCATCAAAGATTTCCATTATGAACCATATAACGAAGATACTGGTTATGGCTTATTTAGACATATTTTGATTAGGACATCGTATCACTACGAAGATGTGATGGTCACTTTAGTGACAACTCGCGATGAATTCAAAGGTAAGAACAATTTTGTTCGTGAATTTATCAAAAGATGTCCAAACATCAAATGTATTGTTCAAAATATCAACTCAAGAGATACGAATGTTATCTTGGGTGAGAAAGAAAGAATTCTATATGGTAGTGGTCACATTCGTGATTCTATCTTAGGAGTGGAATTCTTAATCTCCTCTAAATCCTTCTATCAAGTTAATCCTGAACAAGTTGAAGTGTTATATAAACAAGCGATTGACGCTGCGAACTTATCTAAAGATGAAGAAGTGTTAGATGCGTACTGTGGCATTGGTACGATTGGATTAATCGCTTCTAAATATGCAAAGCATGTCATTGGAATTGAAATAGTTAAAGAAGCGATTACCGATGCGAAGAAAAACGCAAAGCTCAATAAGATTGAGAATGTTGAATTTATCTGTGATGATGCATCTAAGGCATTCCAAAGACTTTTATCTGAAAAGCATAATATCTCCACAGTGTTCGTAGATCCACCTCGTAAAGGTCTCGATGAACAATTTGTCAAAACTCTTTTAGAGTTAAAACCAAAAAAGATCATCTATATCTCTTGTGAACCAGAAACTTTAGCAAGGGACGTTACAATGCTATCTGAAGCATACAATATTAAAAATATTCAACCTGTTGATATGTTCCCAATGACTTTTCA
>CAMYZF010000057.1 GCA_947303755.1 uncultured Erysipelotrichaceae bacterium
TTACATGGCGATATTCTTCCTGAGAGAAAAGTAAGACTACAAACCCCAGTACCTGGAGGAGTCGGATTATTAACAAGACTTGCTCTAATGGAAAATATCTTAAAGATACATAACAAATAAAAAAGGAAGTAAAACTTCCTTTCTTTTTTTAAACTGTTGGGAACGTCGATGGAAGAAGGAATATCTTCCAAGCGGTAGCTCCGCTTTGATAATCAAGCTGTTGAGGAATGTAATAAACTTTGATAGATTCGTTTTCGTTTATATATTCGGCATAAGGATTAAGATAATTTCCCCTAGTATCTTTTGCAAATGGGTCTTCTATATTCCAGAAACGTTCGTTGTCAATCAAAGCCATTTTGTATGTCGTTTGAGCGTTTAATTTGCCTTGAATTTCTGATGAACCTGTATAGTAGGTATCTCTAATGCCAACATAATATTTTCCATTTTCGACACAGGTCGTTAAATAACCAGTGGTTTCATAAATACCACCCCAAAATAAAGTGTAGTTTGGATATCTTGTATTGGTGTCTTCTTGTGAAGTTTTGACAGTTCTTAAAGTATCGATTGGTTCGTTTTGGGCAACAGTTAAATCGATTTCTGCGGCGATTTCTGAACTTAATACCTCTGCACCAACAATCAATAAAGCTGAAGCATAATTCTGAATTGAAGCGATACCATAAAGGTTATAAACTTTGCCAACTACAATCGAAACGCGGTTGTGTGCAATGGCTTTTAAAAGGTGTTTGCCATCAGTGAAATAGTATATGTCTGTTCTTTGGCCATCTGATTCGGAGTAATAACAAGTTGCATTTGGGATCTTGTAGAAAGAACCATAACCATGACCCGCACAGTTATAAGCAATATCTTTGGTGGTATTCCAAAAATTAGCAATCTCTAATTGAGCATCTGCTAAAGTTGATGGGTTATATGTGACAGGTAAAGTTTTATCAAGTTCATAACTAATTGGAAGAACTTCTGGATGGCCTAAGTATGTCGAGATATAGCCGGTAATTGTGTATTTAGAATCGGCATCCCCAACATAATTAGCAACTTTAGCATACAAAGTTCCTTCACCAGTTTTACTGGCGGCGCCGATATAACCAGTGTCGTCTGCGAAAAATACGCGAGCGCGTTCAGGTACGTCACATCCAAATGACGGTTTAGTTTTGACCAAGTCAGCTCTTTCGATAACTCCACCTTCAAAGGTGACTTTAACTTTATAGTTAACCGCACCAATCTTTCCGCTTGGGATATCGATTGGGTGATTTGCGATATATTCACGAATATAACTAATCTTCTGTTTGCCTAAATCAATGACTTCTGGATCTGGTTGAGAAGAAGATGTCGATGAAGAACTTGATGAAGTGCTTGAGCCTCCACTAGATTTAGAACTACCAGATGTAGAACTCTTGCTACCCGAAGTAGATTCGCTACTTTCTGTAGTGGAACTTGATTTAGAACGTTTTGATTTAGATTGTGATGTAAAGCATCCCGTAAGCATTAGGGATGATGCTAATAAAATTAATACCGATTTTTTCATAATTTATTCTAGTTCGAATGCTCCTGTGTAAAGTTGATAGTAGTAACCTTTCTTAGCGATTAAAGTATCGTGGTTACCACGTTCTATAATTTCACCATGGTCTAAGACCATGATAGCTTCAGCGTTTTGAATCGTAGATAATCTATGAGCGATAACAAAGACAGTACGACCTTTCATTAATTGATCCATACCTTTTTGAACTAGTCTTTCAGTACGAGTATCGATTGATGATGTCGCTTCATCTAAGATTGTGACTGGCGCATCTGCAACCGCTGCACGCGCAATAGAAAGAAGCTGTCTTTGTCCTTGGGACAAGTTGCTACCATCGCCTGCGAGTAAAGTATTATATCCCTCTGGTAAGCGTTGGATGAAGTCGTGAGCGTTAGCGATCTTTGCCGCTTCAATACATTCTTCATCGGTAGCATCAAGCCTTCCATAACGGATGTTATCCATGACTGTACCGGTAAATAAGTTAACGTCTTGTAAAACAATACCTAAAGAACGTCTCAAGTCATCTTTTTTGATTTTATTAATGTTGATTCCATCGTAACGGACTTTTCCGTCTTTGAGTGGATAGAATCTATTAATTAAGTTGGTGATGGTGGTCTTACCTGCGCCTGTCGCACCAACAAGAGCAATCTTTTCACCTGGGTGAGCGAAGATTGAGACATCTTTTAGAACAAGTTTGTTTCCATCGTATGAGAAGTCGACGTGATCTAAAAGAATATCGCCTTTAAGTTCAGTATAGGTAACCGTTCCATCTTGATGTGGATGTTTCCAAGCGAACATTCTGGTTCGTTCCTTAGATTCCACGATATTTCCATCTTTATCTTTAGTGATGTTAACGAGGGTAACGTAACCTTCGTCCACTTCTGGAGTTTGATCCATTAAGTCAAAGCAACGTGAAGCACCCGCCATACCCATGACGATAAAGGTGATTTGTTGCGAGAAGTTGTTGATGTTGTTTGCAAACATTCTCGACATCATTAAGAAAGCGATAACGATGCCCCAGAAGGTTGACATATTCTCACTTGTGATTGGGACGAAACCAGTGAATGTTAAGTTATCAAATCCTGGGATTAATAACATCAAAAACGCGACAATTGCGGTCAAAATGTACATAAAGTTACCGATATTCATGTTGATTGGACCAGTAACGTTACCATGGATATTCGCAGTTGTGGCGTATTCTTTTAAAGTGTTGTTAAGTTCATCAAATTGCTTGGTTGATTCTTCTTCGTGAGTGAAGACTTTGATGACTTTAAGACCATTGATTGATTCTTGAATATTTCCTTCGACGGTTGCGACTTGCGCTTGTTGTTTCATGAAGAACTTAGCAGCGCGTCCACCGATAATCTTAATCGAGTAGAACATGCCGATAGTGCAAACGATGGTGACAAGCGTTAACCAAATTGAGTTAAGCATCATTGCGATGAAGCAGAAGACGACCGCTAAACCAGCTTGTAACATCGTTGGTAGGGCCTGGGAAATAAATTGACGGATTGTATCGATGTCGTTTGTAAACAAGGACATGATCTCGCCATGTTTATGAGTATCAAAGTATTTGATTGGTAAATCTTGTAAGTGGTTGAACATCTCCTTACGGAATCTATTCATATATAACTGAGTGACTATCGCCATAGTGCGGTTCCACCACCAAGCAGCAAAGATGCCAAAGGCATAGATGATTCCCATGGCGATAAGTAACTTTGTTACGTTAGTGTCTCTAATGGTGATGAAACTCATCACATTGACTAAGTCATGGCTTCCAACGAATGGATTGGTTGGCCCAAGTCCAGGAGTGGTTGGGAAGACCGACTCAGAAATACAAACTGTAATAAAGTTTGCAAATATTGAAGATGATAAGTTAGCGAAGACGTTAAAGACAATGCAGAAAATAGCAAACGACAAGCGAATTGGGTAAAGCTTAAAGAGAGTCTTAAGCAATCGCTTGACTGTACCTTTTTTCGCTTTAGCGCGTTCCCTAATTCTTACTGGCGGCATTGTTTCCTCCAATCCTATTTTGAGAATAGTAAACTTCTTGATAAATCTTGCAGGATTTTAGAAGCTCTTCGTGAGTTCCAACCGCATTGATACGACCATCATCTAAAACGATAATCTTATCAGCTTCTTCAATGGAAGAAATACGTTGGGCAATGACGATTTTGGTCATATGTGGTAAATCTTCTTTTAGTCCTTTGCGGATCAATTTATCTGTCTTGGTGTCAACTGCGGAAGTCGAGTCATCAAGAATCATAATTTTTGGTTTCTTTAAAATTGCTCGTGCGATACAAAGTCTTTGTTTTTGTCCACCAGAGAAGTTTGCTCCGCCTTGTTCGACAGGTGACTCAAAGCCTTCTTGTTTGGCGTTAACGATTTCCATCGCGTGGCAAATCTTACAAGCTCTTTTCATTTCTTCTTCGGTTGCTTCCTTATTTCCCCAACGGAGATTGGATGCGATCGTTCCGGAGAATAACACATTCTTTTGTAAAACAACTGCGACATTATCTCTTAACACTTTTAAGTCATAGTTGCGGACATCAACATCGCCAACTTTAATTGAACCTTCACTGACGTCATAAAGACGGCTGATGAGATTAACTAAGCTAGTTTTTCCAGAACCAGTGGAACCGATGATTCCAACAAATTGTCCTGATTTAATATCAACACTAATGTTGCTTAACGCATTTCTTTCGGCAGTATTTTTGTATTTGAAGGACACATTTTCAAATGAAATGTCTCCATTTTTGACTTCTTTAATTGGGTTAGTTGGATTAACAATTGTTGGCTCTTCCTCTAAAACCTCTGAGATACGACGAATTGCTTCGATAGACATGACGAGCATAACCATGATCATTGAAATCATTAAAACCGACATAAGGATTTGGATTCCATATGTAAGAAGCGAGGACATTTGACCAATGGTTAGATGCGCCCAGAAGTTAGCATCCACGGTGGACCTATAGATAATATAAGTACCTAAAGAGACAACTAAAATATTTGAAACATGAATTGTGGTGTTTAGTAATGGGTTATTTAATGCGACAATTTTTTCCGCTTTGACAAAGTCACCAGTCATATTATCGGAAGCAGTATTGAATTTTTGTTTTTCATAATCTTCACGAACATATGATTTAACCACGCGAATTCCTGAAACGTTTTCTTCGACGGACTCATTGAGCTTGTCGTAACGTTTAAAGACTCGCATAAAGATACCCATCGCATTTTTAACAATTAAGAATAAGCCAAAGGCGATGATTGGGACTAGTACGACAAAGATACAGGCCATAATACCACCAGAGATGAACGCCATAATAGCGGAGAAAATCATCATGAGCGGTGCTCTAATAACGATACGTATGCACATTTGAAACGCCATCGTCACGCTTTGCACGTCTGTGGTCATACGTGTGACGAGTGAGGCGCTTGAGAATTTGTCGATATTTGCAAAAGAGAAGGATTGAATCTTGCGATATAAATCTCCTCTTAAATTAGTGGCCATGCCGATGGATGCTTTAGCAGCGGTTCTTCCACCCAAGATTCCGCACGTTAAAGAAAGGCCCGCCATAAGGACTAAAGTAAGCATGAGTCCAAAGACTGTAACATTGATCGTGAATCCTAAACCAGCATTCGTATACTGAATTGGTTTAAAGATATCGGCAATAGTATTTAATTCTCTTTCCTTAGGAAGTCCGTTATATGTAGTGGACACTCCAAAACTAACCGAGTCGATAAGAGCAGACATCATGAATGGCATGACGCATTCGATGAGTGCTTCGAATATCATAAAAATAGGGGTTATAATCGCATATTTTTTATATTCCCTGACGCTTCCAAGGATTAATTTAATCTTTTTCCACATAATTATGACGTGAAATTATTATAATTAGAATAATTTATATTAACAATTCTAAATTTCAATTTTGATATTGATTTTGTATAATAGAAAAGTATGAAATCGAAGGCTGCAATTACATATAAAAAAATAGTATACATTTTTTCGATCGTATTTTATTTAGCGGTTGGTTCCGTTGTTGTTGGTCTTTTAGCCGCTGGAGAATTTAAACAACCTGAACTAATTCTTCCGATTTTAATCATATTAGGAAGCGTTCCACATATTCTAATCTTTTCCGCGGATAGGACAAGAATCTCATATCTCGTCATTGGATTAGTTGGTTTATCATTTGGAATTCTTTTCCTTTGTACGAAAGATTCGGACTTATATAACATTGATGAAGTTTGTATGACTTGGGGTGTTATTGATATTTGTCGCGGTACAACTGAAATCGTTAATATCGCTCCTCACTTAAAACATAAAAAAGTTGGTGATTTTGTCGAAGTAGCGATCTCTACTGGCGACATCGTCGTTGGTATTTTACTTTGTATTCATCTCCAAGGAGGCCTAACTCTTCACTTAATTTATTTAGCAACAGCCTTCTTCATCACAGTCATAAAGAACGTTGTTGAATTGATCTTAACTAGAAAAAGAAATGCAGAAAGCTCTAATAATCATTAATGGCTATGGTTTAGCCGATGGAATTAAACATCAAGTTTCTCGACTCAAAGAGGAATTTTTAAAACGCGG
>CAMYZF010000058.1 GCA_947303755.1 uncultured Erysipelotrichaceae bacterium
CCGTATTGGAAAACTTCAAGAAGCTCGCCTGCTTCAATGACTAATGATTTCGCTAAATTCTCGCCAGTGTGAAATTGAGACCAATCACGATCGTCTCTAAATTTCATCAAACGGTCATAGGTTTCTTGTTTCATTATTTCTTGGCTTTTCCTTGGTTAGCGACTGCTTCCATTTCAGCTTTAAGAGCAGCTTCATCCATCAAATAATAATGTTTGAGGACTTTGAAATTGTCATCAAATTCATAGACTAATGGGACACCGGTTGGAATGTTAACACCAACGATTTCTTCATCAGCCATTTTATCGAAATATTTGACTAAAGCTCTTAAGGAGTTACCATGGGCAACAACTAAGCATCTTTTGCCTTTTTCCATTTCTGGTTTAATGACTTTTTCAAAATATGGAACAGCACGTGCGACGGTCATTTCAAGTGACTCGTGAAGTGGGAGGTCCGCTTTAGGAACATCTCTAAATTGTGCTTGATTTGCGGGGTTTCTTGGATCTTCAGCGGTTAAAGCTGGTGGAGGACAATCATAGCTTCTACGCCAAATCTTGACTTGTTCTTCGCCATATTTTTCGGCGGTTTCAGCTTTGTTTAATCCTTGAAGAGCTCCATAATGACGTTCATTTAATCTCCAGCTTTTGTAGACTGGTAACCATTCACGATCGAGTTCAAATAAAACGTTGTTCATCGTGTGAATAGCTCTTTTAAGAAGTGAGGTGAAAACGATATCAAAATCGTAGCCTTCTTCTTTTAAGGTCTTACCTGCTCTATGAGCTTCAGCAACACCTTTTTCGGATAATTCAACATCGGTCCATCCGGTGAAAAGATTTAACTTATTCCATTCGGATTCGCCATGTCTAATCAAAACGAGTTTGTGCATTTTTTATCTCCTTATTAATCTGCAAGGGAGCCCATTGGATCCCAAGGTTTTAAAACAATTGGGTCAGCGTTGTAGGCATCGAGTTCTTCTTTAGTAAGATACTTCTTATCGACAACTGCTTGGTAAGTGAATTGATCGAACCAAGAAGCTGACATAATAAAGAATCCTTCTTTACCACGGTCATTGCCCCAAGAATTTTTGATTTTCCATTTGGTTGGTTTGCCGTTTTCATCAAACGCAACGCCTGTGATACACATCGCGTGATTCATTGCGGATGAGCGGAAATCTAAAGATTCACCTTTATCCATCTTGATATCCAAATCTAATAAAGATTTAAAATCGAATTCGCGGTCATCCCAGACACCGCGCATTCTGTCTCCATAGGAGGAAACATCGCTACCAAACCAAACGATCTTGCCATCTTTAAGTTGAGCAAGAATGAGTTCTTTAAGTCTTTCCATAGGAAGATTGAGGTGTTTAACAATTTTGCCACCTGCAACATTGCCTAAGTATTCAACTGTATAAGATTTATAGAACGGTTTTGTTTTTGTAGGTGCATTAATGCAACTAACAAAATCATCTAATCGTTTTCCAACGTATTTATCATAGAAAGATTTTGGAGTGAAACCACGAACGATTTGGAATTGTCCTTTGTCATCTGTGTATTTAAGATCAAAGGATTTTGGTGGTACTCCATAGCAGCTTACTAAGGCGCGATAGAATCTTCTCATATATGATTCTTTAAGTTCTTCGACACCTTTCATACCCTTCTTAGCCTTAACAGCGCGGGCTTCAGAAGCGAATTTTCTAATTTCACCATTGAGAAGAGAATTTAAAATTCTAGTGTTGTTAGAGGTATAAGTTTCAACATAAGCATTCTTTGGGCAAATACCATACTTCTCAACTACGTTGACAAGCATATCCCATTGACCACCATCACCGATTCCACTTTGAACGAGGAATTGAACGGTACGATCGTCATAGTCTCTATCGATAGTTTCGATTAAAGCTTCTAAGGTATAGTTGAGTTTTTCTAATTTGTCATAAAAAGCGATATAGCTTTGAGACAATTTGAATGAACCAACATTAATCTTTTTGCCAATTAAATCTCTGATGCCATTGCAGGCTGCAAAGATCCAACATCTACCGGATGCTTTTTGGTTATTAACGGATGCTGTTTTGATATCAATATCAAAATTAAAGTCCATTTGAGAAACAATATCTTTAGATGCTGCCGCGACAGCAATGTCTTGATTTGATAAAGCATGACGTGCGACTGTGCAGACTTTATCTTGCTCGTATTCTTTGAGCAATTCATCTAAATGTTCTTTTTTAATTTCTTGCATTGTAAATCTCCTTTAGCAATAAGTATTTTAATATAAAATAATTATTTTTCCACATATATGCTTAAAAATATTTATAATGTTATGTATGAACTACGAAAAATACGCTATTGCAGATATCCATCTTCATTTAGATGGATCCTTATCCCCAAAAGCAGTTATCGATGTTGCCAAGAAAGAAAATATCGAACTCCCAACTTATGATGAGAAGGAACTCGTTTCTTGTCTTCAAGCACCGGATAACTGCGAATCATTAAATGAATTATTAAAAAGATTCGACCTTCCAAATTTGGTTTTACAAAGTAAGTATGGCTTAAAATACTGTACTTTAGATTTGCTTAAACGCATTTCCGATGATGGAGTGAAGTACGCTGAAATAAGAATGGCTCCTCAACTATCAACCGCTAAAGGTTTATCGCAAGAAGAAGTTGTTCAAACTATGATTGAAGCCTTAAAAGAAGGCGAAGAAAAATACGGAATTAAATCAAATCTAATTGTCTGCATGATGAGAGGAAAAGATAATTTCGAAAAGAACAAAGAAACAATTGAACTCGCTAAGAAATATCGCGACCAAAAAGTATGTGCCGTTGATATCGCTGGAGCGGAAGCACTATTCCCAAATGACATGTTTATCATGGAGTTTGCTTTAGTTAAAAAATATGGACTTAATCTCACCATCCATGCTGGTGAAGCCTCTGGTGCAAATTCGGTAAAAACTGCCCTCTCTTATGGAGCAGATCGCATCGGTCATGGCGTCCATGCCATCCAAGATAAATCGGTGTGCAAAGAACTTAAAAAAACCGCAATTTGCCTGGAAATTTGTCCAAAATCCAACTTAGACACCAAGGCCATTCGTAGCTATGATGACCTCCCAATTAAGGACTATTTGAAGATGGGAATAAAGGTCTCAATTAACTCTGATGATATGACGGTTTGTAACACTTCCGTTAAGAAAGAATACGAGACACTTTCTAAGCTCGGATTTAAAGAAAACGAACTACGTGAGTTCGCTCTTAATACCATCAATGCAGCCTTCTGTGATCAAGCAACAAAAGACTATCTCAAACAATTCATTTTATAAATTTTCGAATCTCATCTAAGGCGATTTCTGGTTCTTCAGCATAGCCAATATGGTGAGATTTTTCTAATAAGACCCACTTCGAGTTTTTGATCTCTTTATTCATGAGTTCATTTATCGCAATTGTAGATTCATCAAACTTGCCAGAAATAATGAGAGTCTTGTTTTCGATATTCTTAAGATTAGGAATTGTGTTCCAATTTTTTAAAGTACCTGTTCCAAATAGTTCAGACTTGCCCCACATCTTCACGTAAATTTCTCTATTTGTTTTTGGAAATCTTTTTCTGGTGAATACATATTTTTTATCTTTCTTTTTTGAGACGTGTTCTTGATAAAAACGTTTAAGACCTTTTTTCAAAATCTTCTTGTCCACTTCTTTGAAGTGATAATCATCAATAATGGCTTGTTTCTCATCTTCTGGATAAGTTTCAATCATCTTAAAATGTTCATCGTTCCAAATCTTCGTGGATGGAAGAGTTGAAAATAAAATCAATTTATCTAATCCATCATGTTTTCTTGTTGTGACCCACTCTAAAGCGAGCATGCCACCCCATGAATGACCTAAGATATTAAACTTCTTTAATCCAAAATATTTGATGACGTTTTCAAGTTCGTCTAAATATGTTTCAAAAGTCCATAAGTCTTCATGTCCTTTAGGAACTCTAGAATAACCGCAACCAAGTTGATCATAGAAGATTAGAGGAACTCCGTCTTTCGCGAGTTCTTCAATTGGTTCATATCTTTCATCGCATCCACCTGGACCGCCATGAAGGATGATTAAAGGTGTGCCTTTTTTTACATCTCCAAAGGTATAACAAAAAGTGTAGAAGCCTTTATATGGAATATGATGCACTACTCTTTTCATAGAAAATATAATAACAAAAAGAGTCCCGTAATGAGACTCTTAATTTGTATTTCGGTTTACTTATTTACGAAATTTGAAGGCATTTAAGCCAGCATATTTGGCTTTGGCACCGAGTTCTTCTTCGATACGGAGAAGTTGATTGTATTTGTTAACTCTTTCACCACGGCATGGAGCGCCAGTCTTAATTTGACCAGTTGCTAAGCCAACGCATAAGTCAGCGATAAATGTATCTTCGGTTTCACCTGAACGGTGGGAAGTAACTGCTGTATAACCAGCATCATGAGCCATCTTAATAGCGGCTTTTGTTTCTTTGACTGAACCGATTTGGTTGAGCTTGATGAGAATGGAATTGGCTGCGCCAACTTTGATACCATTAGCAAGTCTTTCAACGTTTGTAACGAATAAGTCATCACCAACGAGTTGGACTTTGCCACCGATCTTAGCGGTGAGTTTCTTCCAACCTTCCCAGTCTTCTTCGTCGAGGATATCTTCGTAAGAAACGATTGGGAATTCTTCAAGAAGTTTTGCCCAGTGTTCGATTAATTCGTCGCTGGTCATATGTTTCTTTTGTTTTGGTAAGTAGTAGTAACCAACACCTTTTTCTGCATCTTTCCATTCGGAAGCAGCAGCATCCATCGCTAACATAAAGTCTTTACCTGGGACATAGCCGGCATCTTTAATAGCTTTGACGATTTCTGCTAAAACTTCTTCATCAGAAGCAAGGTTTGGAGCGAAGCCACCTTCGTCACCGACTGAAACTGCTAAGCCTTTGGCTTTTAAGTTCTTTGCGAGGACGTGATAGACTTCTGAACACCAACGTAAACATTCTCTGAAGTTTGGAGCGCCAACTGGCATAATCATGAACTCTTGTGAGTCAACGGTATTGCTAGCGTGGCAGCCACCATTAAGGATGTTCATCATTGGAACTGGTAAGACAACGTCTTTACCATTTGCTAAATATTTGTATAATGGGACACCTTTGATTTGAGCGGCTAATTTGTTAACTGCTAAGGAAACAGCAAGAATTGCGTTAGCACCTAATTTGGTTTTACCTTTGGTACCATCAATTGCAAGCATCTTTTCATCGATTGCATCTGGATTAGAAGCATCTAAGCCTTTTAATTCTTTTGCAAGGATGTCGTTAACGTTAGCGACTGCTTTTAAGGTTCCTTTTCCAAGGTAACGTTTTTTGTCACCATCGCGAAGCTCTAAAGCTTCATAGATACCAGTTGAAGCGCCACTTGGGACTTCAGCGCGAGCCATCATGCCGTTTTCTAAGACGACATCAACTTCAACGGTAGGATTTCCACGTGAGTCGAGAATTTCACGACCGTGGATGGATTTGATTTTAGTATTTTCCATTAATTTTTCCTTCTTTGCGAATAAGATAATAAATTATCTAGCCACCAAAAGTCAAGATGCGCGCAAAAGAAAACGCTTTACGAGATTAGATAATTTTATGAAAACTAATTAGAAAAATAATTTAATCGAGTAGATAAACACTCTATGTTGACCATCTGCAATCAAATTGCCATTGTCGTTGGTGAGATATATAGATGTCGAAGGAGTAGAATATATATGAGTGGCAATTTCCTTTGGTTCTGGCATTGTCTCAGTAATTGTGGGTTCATATTTTTCATCTTCGATATAGAGAACCGCTTCTTCATCATATGGAGTACCAGTCGCAGTTACTTTAAAATAGGCAGAATACTCAACTTCAATTTTAGAAACTGCTTTAGTTAAATTCATTGTCATTTTACCTTCAGTATTGCCGGTTCCAAGAGTTAATTGGACGTTTTCTTTTCCAACATTTCCATTGGTATTGAAATAGACATCATTAACAGGATCAAACGAATCCACTAAGCTATAGCCAGCAAGACCGTTAATATAATTAACAAACTCGGTTCTGTTCGC
>CAMYZF010000059.1 GCA_947303755.1 uncultured Erysipelotrichaceae bacterium
CCACTGCAAAACCAGATTCTTTTAAGATTTTGCTCTCACCAAAAGGAAAACAATACAAACAGCAAAACGCCATCGAATTATCTAAAAAAGAAGACATCGTTTTGTTGTGTGGTCACTATGAAGGAGTTGATGAAAGAGTTAACAGTTATGTTGATGAACAATTCTCAATTGGTGACTATGTCTTAACTGGCGGAGAATTAGGAGCGATGGTCATCGCCGATTCTGTTATTCGACTTCTTGATGGAGCGATCACAGAAACCTCATTAGATGAAGAAACGTTCTCAGATGATTTATTAGAATATCCTCAATACACTGAACCAAGAGTATTTGAAGGAAAGAAGGTTCCTGATATTCTCTATACCGGTAATCACGAGGCAATTAATAAATATCGAAGAAAAGAAAGCTTGCGTTTAACAAAAACGAATCGACCTGACTTGTTCGCAAAGCACATAAAAACCAAACAAGATATCAAACTTCTAAAAGAAATTGAGGAAGATGATGAAACTCCTAAATGGTATCTAGATGCTTTAGAAAAAGGCAAGAAATTCAACAAATAAAAACACCACTATGTGGTGTTTTGTTTTTCAAAAAGCATTATCTATTCGCTTTTTTGTTTTGCTGCTCTATTCTTTTCTTTGTTATAGCAAATTAAGCCAACAATCGAACCAGCTAACGCAACATAAACTTCACCGATAACCGTGAAGACAATTGCAAAAATGTATGCTTTTCTTTCGTGAACTTTTCTGGCTCTTAAAGCAAAGATTGCAGCGAGCAATTCAAGAATAGTGACCACTAAGAAAACTACAAATAATGTAATTGTAGTTGCAAGTAAAACAGCCTTAGCTGCTTCGACATCTGCAGGCTGAACATTTCCGCGGGCAGCGGCTTCTTGGAGTGCTTGATCAAATGTTCCACTAGCGGTCAAAATCATAAAAATCATGCTAGTGATTGAAGTAATAAAGAATGCTCCAGCACAAACAAAAGCAATGATTGAACCTACTAATAATAGAATTCTTGATGTTTTACGCATATTGTGACCTCCTTCTACATCATTGAGCCCGGTGGGAATCCCATTCCAGGGGGCATGCGACCAGTCTTTTTATATTGTTGCATCTTTTTCATCATTTCGAGCATAGACTCGTAACGTTTTAAAAGACGGTTGATGTCTGCGTTGGTTTTTCCTGAACCTTTTGCAATTCTAACTTTACGAGAATTCTTGAGAACTTCAGGGTTTTCTCTTTCATAAGGCGTCATTGAATTAATGATCGCCTCAAAGTTTTTCATTTCTTTTTCACCAGCTTCTTTTTGTTCATCAGTGATTTTTGGCATACCAGGAATAAGTTTAAGTAAGCCACCTAATGAGCCAAGTTTCTGGATTCGTTTCATTTGTTTTAATAAATCATCGAGAGTGAATTTGCCTTGCATCATAAGCTCAGCATCTTTTCTCGCTTCTTTTTCATCAATTTCTTCTTGAACTTTTTCGACCAAAGTAACGACGTCACCCATTCCTAAAATACGATCTGCCATACGGTCAGGATGGAAGACATCTAAATCTGTTAATTTTTCACCAGTACCAGCAAATTTAATTGGGACACCAGTTAAATGCTTGATTGATAAAGCCGAACCACCACGAGCATCGCCATCAAGTTTTGACATGATGATACCAGTGAGATTCAAAGATGAATTAAAGGCCTTAGCAACATTGATTGCGTCTTGACCGCTCATCGCATCGACAAGTAAGAGAATTTCATTAGGATTAATGCTCGCATTAATATCTTGAAGTTCTTTCATTAGTAATTCATCAATTTGAAGTCGACCGGCAGTATCTAAAATAAGAACATCGAAGTGATCGTTATAAGCTTTGTCTTTGGCTTTCTTAGCGATTTCAACAGGCGAAACATTAGTGCCCATTGAGAAAACAGGAACATCAATTTGTTTACCAATTTGCTCTAACTGATCAATAGCGGCTGGACGATAAACGTCACCTGCGGCAAGAAGAACTTTTTTGCCAAGTTTCTTTTTCATCAAGTTAGCGAGCTTACCAGCGGATGTAGTTTTACCTGTACCTTGTAGACCGACTAACATGATGATGGTTGGTTTGTTCTTTTCGTATTTGATTTCACTTTCCCCAGAACCAAGAAGTTCGGTAAGTTCATCGTGAACGATTTTAACAACCATTTGAGATGGATTAAGTTTGGTGTAGACTTCCGCACCGATGGCTTTTTGTTTAACTTGTTCAACAAATTCTTTGACAACCTTAAAATTAACATCAGCTTCAAGTAAAGCGATGCGAACTTCTTTAAGCATCTCGTCCATGTTGGCTTCGGTTAATCTAGATTGACCTCTAACCTTTTTTAAGATGCGCTGAAATTTTTCACTCAAAGACTCAAACGCCATCTTTAATCCTCTCCTCTATTTTTGCGATAACAGCCTTGCTTTGTTCATCATCAAATGAATCAAAAACTCTGCAAAGCCCCAATTTCTTTTCAAAATTCTCTAATTTTTCTGTGGACTTCTTAAGAGCGTCTGCAACCGCTGTTCTAGAGATTTTTCTAAACTCAGAAATCTCACTTAATGAAAGGTCGCAGAAATAATAATCCGACATAATGTCATATTGTGACTTAGTTAAAAGAGAACCGTAGAGGTCCATAAGTCTATTAATTTTTGCCACTTTCTTTACGTCGTTCATATTATTTTGCTAAACATAGTCCGTATAAATATTTATCTAAGTCGAACTCTTCTAAATCGTCCATCTTTTCACCTAAACCGATGAAACGAACTGGAATACCGAGTTCATCACGAATCGCTAAAATAATTCCACCTTTGGATGTCCCATCCATTTTGGTAATTACGATACCAGTAAGCTTAATACAATCAAGGAATTGTTTGGCTTGTAAAACGCCATTTTGACCAGTAGTTGCGTCAATAACTAAAAATGCTTCATGAGGTGCATCAGGAATTTCTTTAGAAATAACTCTAGAAATCTTGGCGAGCTCATTCATTAAATTGGTTTTGTTTTGTAAGCGTCCAGCGGTGTCAACAATCAATAAATCAATACCTTGAAGCTTAGCCTGTTTAGCACCCTCATAGGCAACACTTGCTGGATCAGATTCTGGCTTTCCAACAACGATTGGACATTTAAGTCTTTCAGACCAAATCGTAAGTTGTTCCACCGCACCTGCTCTAAAAGTATCCGCAGCGCAAAGCATAACCTTCTTACCTTTATTTAGATATCGATACGCCAATTTAGCAATTGAAGTAGTTTTACCAACGCCATTTACACCAGCGACCAATAAAACTGTTGGGCCATCGTTAACGAATTGAATCTCGTTAACAATATCGCCTTTTTCAGCGTAACCAACGAACATCTTATCAACCACTAATTCATTGATTTCTTTAGGATCTTTGATATTGCTATTTTCACTTTCATCGATAACTTCTTCGATGATTCTTAAAGTTAAAGAAACACCAACATCGGCTTCAATGAGAATCTCTTCAAGTTGCTCAAAATAATCTTGATTAACTTCCTTATATCTTTTGGAAAGTTCATCAAGTTTGTTTGCAAAATTTTCACGTGATTTCGACATTCCTGAAACATAAGTTTCAGTTTCTTTCACGTTCTTTTTAGCAATCTTTTCTTTAAGAAACTTGAATAGACCCATTATTTAGATGCTTCTTTCTGTAAGGCGAGTTTTGCCGCCATTTGTTCGGCTTGCTTTTTAGTGGTGCCTTCACCTCTTCCGAGTTCCATACCATCAAACATAACAGCGACGACGAATCTTCTATCGTGAGATGGACCGCTTTCAGACACAACTTTGTAAACGACTGATTCACGATGCTCTGCTTGAATTTCTTCTTGGAGTTTGGACTTGTAGTCAGTTGAATCTTCTTCGTTATAGTTTTTAATTGGATTAATGAAAATATCGATGAGTAATTTTCTTGTAACATCAAATCCTTGATCTAGATAAAGCGCGCCGATGAAGGCTTCAAAGACATCTTCAAGAAGATGTTTAGCTTTAGAGATGTCTCCAGAGAAGGAATTACCGACACGAATGTAATTTGGGAAATCGTATTTACGAGCAAGGGCCGCTAAATTATCAGTAGAGACTAAAACCGATTTCATCTTAGTAAGTGGACCTTGGGTCATTTCTGGACGAGCTCCATAGGAGATTTCTGAGACGACCATACCGATGACTGAGTCACCTAAAAATTCCATTCTTTCATAGTCGTGATGCTTTGTGTTCGCATCTGCATTGTATGAAGAGTGGGTAAAAGCTGTTTCATATAATGAAACATGTTTTGGTTTAATGCTTAGTTTTTCTAATAGTTCAGTAATCGGTTTCATAATTTTAATGTCTCTTTAATCTTGTTAACGGTCTGTTTTTTAGCAGAGGTATAAGCGACATTTAAAGATCCATAGAATGACTCTTCATCAGCATTTCCATGTGCCTTAACAGCAATCTTATTAACACCGATAAGAAGAGCACCACCAACTTTCTTATAATTCATGGTCTCTAACATTCCCGCTAAACCTTTCTTAGCAAAAACATAACCCAATTTAGCTCTTCCTGAAGATAAGAAGGCTTGTTTCATTAAGGTTCCCATCATCTTAGCCATACCTTCGCTTCCCTTAAGGAAGATGTTTCCGGTAAAGCCATCGCAAGCGACAACATCAGCTTCACCTTGGAAAGCGTATCTAGCTTCAATGTAACCTTTGAAATTTTCTTGACCTTTAAGTAAGGCATAAGTCTCTTTTGTGAGAGGATTTCCTTTACCTTCTTCGGTACCGTTATTTAATAAATAAACGTTCGGATGTTCTTTATCATAGAATGCTTGATAATAAGCTTCGCCAATCTTTGCGAATTGATAAAGTTCTTTCGCGCTATTTTCAGAACTTGCACCAACGTCAAGAATAACAACATATTTTCCCTTAATTAAAGTTGGGAATTGAGTAATTAATGCAGGTCTATCAACACCTTCAATCTTTTTGATGATTAAGGTACACAAAGAAAGAAAAGCGGCTGTTGAACCTGCCGATAAAACAGCGTCAGCATTTTCAGTGATTGTTGCATTGACTGCTTTGTAAACAGATGAATCTTTATCTCTCATCGCTTGAAGAGCGCCACACTCCATAGGAGCGATAGTTTTAGAAGGAATGATTTTAACTTTTCCTTTTAAAGGTTCAAGAACCTTCTCTTCGCCTACAGCGATGATTTCGACATCATCATGATCATTTAAGAATTTTTGGACAGCGGCAATTGTTGGTGTTGCACCATTATCGCCACCCATCATATCAACTACAATTTTAACCATATTAAAATCTCCACGTGTATTTTATCACGTAAATGCAATATATCCTAAAGAAAACAATAAATTGTTTGTAATTGATATGTATTTTTTAAGTAATTAATATATTTATGAGATAACAAAACTGTCATCTTTAGACATTGGTAAAGTTCGAATCGTCGATTTCTTTCTTCGCTCTACTAAGGATATGTCTAAAGCCAATTTGATCAGAATTGTTGAGAATGAATTTTGCGTCATCTCGAGCAGCTTCAAACATTCTAAAATCGTCAACAAGGTTAACAAATAAGAAGTTAGCGATACCAGATTGTCTAACTCCACCTAGTTCACCTGGACCACGACGTTTCAAATCTTCTTCTGCAATATAGAAACCATCGTTAGAGTTTACTAAGACATTAAGTTTATCAATTTCTTCTTCATCAGTGGTGTTGGTGACCAACAAACATTTCGACTCTTTTCCATCTCTGCCAATACGACCACGTAATTGGTGAAGAGAAGCTAAACCAAAGTGAGTTGGATCATAAATAATCATTAAATCAGCATTAGGAACATCGATTCCAACTTCGATAACACTTGTCGAAA
>CAMYZF010000060.1 GCA_947303755.1 uncultured Erysipelotrichaceae bacterium
GAAGTTATTGCTGAACAACTATCTTTCTTTGAACCAATGCTAGCGATGGATCCAAGTTACGATTTAAAAGAACTTGTTCCTGCTATTTCTAAATACATTGAAGAAGAAGATTCTAAACGCGAAAAGAAAGAAGTTATCCGCGTCACCAAGAAAGACCTAGGCGGTTATAAATCTGTTGCTGACTTTTTATATAAAAAGATGACTATCAATGGTTTAGTTGATCGTAGCGCATCCCTCACGGAAGCAGATTTAAAAGCCTTGAAGAAACTTGTTCAAGCAGAATTAGATTCAATTAAAGCAAACAAAAAGAAATAAGATTTGCTGTAAAAATTGATAGAGAAAATCGGCACGCCGATTTTTTTATTTATTTTCTCCATACACGCGTTATAATTATATGCGCAAAAGGAGTTTAAAAATGGAAATCAAAAAATCATTTCTATCAGTAGATGGTAATACCGCTGCTGCTATCGGTTCCTACTATTTCACCGAAGTCGCAGGTATTTATCCTATTACCCCATCTTCCCCAATGGCTGAATTAGTTGATGTCTATGCTTCTCAAGGAAAGAAGAATTTATTTGGCACTCCTGTTAAAGTAGTCGAAATGCAATCTGAAGCCGGTGCTTCTGGTACTGTCCACGGCGCACTTCAAGCAGGTGCTTTAGCTACAACTTATACAGCTTCCCAAGGTCTCTTATTAATGATTCCGAACATTTACAAATGGTGTGGTGAACTTTTACCAGCTGTTTTACATGTTTCGGCCCGTTCATTAGCCACTAGAGCCCTTTCAATTTTTGGTGATCACCAAGATATCTACGCTTGTAGACAAACTGGTATCACAATGCTCTGTTCACATTCTGTCCAAGAAATCGCTGACTTAGCACCAATGGCACATTTAATCGCTATTGAATCTGCTACACCAATGATGCATTTCTTCGATGGTTTCAGAACCTCTCACGAAATTCAAAACGTTGAATTCGTTGATGGTGAAGAATATCGTAAACTTCTCCCAATGGATAAGGTTGAAGAATTTAGAGCAAGAGCTTTAAATCCACACACTCACCCAGTGACTCGTGGTGGCGCTGAAAACGACGATATTTACTTCCAAGCTAGAGAAGCTCAAAACAAACATTTTGATAACGTCGTTTCGGTTGTTGAAAAATATTTAAAAGAAGCTACCAGATTAACTGGTAGAACATATGCACCATTCGTTTACTATGGTTCTAAAGAAGCTGAAAACATCATTGTGGCAATGGGTTCAGTTACCGAAACCGCTATCGAAGTTATCGATGAACTTGCAAAAGAAGGAAAGAAAGTTGGCTTAGTTAAAGTCCACTTATATCGTCCATTCTCTGCAAAACACTTAGCTGCTGTTATTCCTGCAAGTGTTAAACGCATCGCTGTTTTAGATAGAACAAAAGAAATCGGCGCAACTGGCGAACCTCTATATTTAGATGTCGTCGCTGCTTTAAAACAAGTTGGTCGTGATAATATCGAAGTATTTGGTGGCCGTTATGGTTTATCCAGCAAAGATACTCAACCAAAACACGTCAAAGCAGTTTATGACTTCTTGGCAGGTAAACCATTCCATAACTTCACCGTCTCCATCGACGACGATGTTACACACTTATCAATTCCTGTTGATGAAAACTTCCATGTCAAAGCGGATTACACATCATGCTTATTCTATGGTTTAGGTAGTGACGGTACAGTTTCTGCTAACAAATCATCGATTAAGATCATTGGTGACGCGACACACCAATATGCTCAAGCATATTTTGCTTACGACTCTCGTAAAGCTGGCGGTGTTACTCGTTCACACTTACGCTTTGGTAAAACTCCTATTCGTTCAACATATTATGTTGAGAATGCGGATTTCATCTCCTGTTCACTTGATACCTATGTCTTCAAATTTGACATGATCAAGAACTTAAAAGAAGGTGGAACATTCCTTCTCAATACAGATATGAGTGATGCTCAACTTGAGAAATCACTTCCAAATCGCATGAAACATCTTTTAGCTAAGAAACATGCGAAATTCTATGTTATCGATGCTAATAAGATTGCTGCTGAAATTGGTATGGGTCGTCACACCAACACAATTCTTCAAGCCTCATTCTTCTATCTTAACCAAGGCATTATGCCATATGAAGAAGCCAACAAATGGATGAAGAAATTTGCGGAAAAGAGCTATGCCAAGAAAGGTCAAGAAGTCGTTGAACTTAACTGGAAAGCTATCGATGCTGGTACAGAAGGACTTCGCGAAGTCAAAGTTAATCCAGAATGGGTTAAGTTAGATACTAAGAGAGTTCGCACCACCACTGGCGATGAATATTTCGATTCTTACGTCAATGTTATGGGCACTCTTGATGGTGATTCCATCCCAGTTTCTAAATTCACGGAATTTGAACTTCTCGATGGTACGATGAAAAACGACATCACCTTCCAAGAAAAACGTTCAATCGCTGATAAAGTTCCAGTTTGGAATAAAGCGGATTGTATCCAATGTAACCAATGTGCATTCGTTTGTCCACATGCTACAATTCGTCCATTCTTATTAACTGAAGATGAACTCGCCAAGGCTCCAGCTATCGTTAAAGATGGCGTTGTTAATGCGGTTGGTCCAAATCTTCAAAATTACAAATATCGCCTGCAAATCTCGCCTAAAAACTGCGTTGGTTGCGGTCTTTGTGTTGCTGAATGTATGGCGAATAAAGTTGGTAAGAAAGCCCTCGTTATGTCTGAAGCCAAAGAACAATTTGTTCAAGAAGAAGGTGCTGAATATCTCTACAAACATGTCGAATATAAGAGCAACCTCGTTCCAACAAATACCGTTAAAGGCGTTGGCTTCTTGATGCCATATATGGAAATCTCCGGTGCCTGTGCTGGCTGTGGAGAAACTCCATATTATCGTTTAGCTTCTCAATTATTTGGTAAAGACATGTTAGTTGCTAATGCAACTGGCTGTTCATCCATTTATTCTGGTTCTACCCCACTTACACCATTCTGTACCGATAAGAACGGTGAAGGTGTTGCTTGGGCTAACTCCCTCTTCGAAGATAACGCTGAATTCGGTTATGGTATGAGAACTGCAGTTGACTACCGTTTAGGTCAAATCTGCTCAATCTTAGAACCAGCCTTATCACGTGATAGCGTTGAAGATTCATTAAAAGAAGTTATTAAGAAATATCTTGAAAATATCAAGAATAAAGCTGAAGCCAGAAAGGTTATTCCAGAACTCGTCAAGCTTGTCAAAGCAAGTAAAGATGAAGAAGTCAAAGCAGTCCTTACTTACGAAAGAGACCTCCTTGACAAATCAGTCTGGATTATTGGTGGTGACGGTTGGGGTTACGATATTGGCTATGGCGGTTTAGATCACGTTATCGCTAATGACCAAGATGTTAACATCTTGTTACTCGATACCGAAGTCTATTCCAATACCGGTGGTCAATCCTCAAAATCATCACAAACTGGTTCCATTGCTAAGTTCACCGCTTCTGGTAAAACTGGTGAAAAGAAGAACCTTGCTTTAATCGCAATGTCTTATGGTCACGTTTATGTTGCTCAAATCGCTTTAGGTGCAAACCCAATGAAAGCAATTCAAGCAATGAAAGAAGCCGAATCTTTCAATGGTCCTTCCTTAATCATCTGCTATGCCCCATGTGCCAACCACGGTATCAAGGGTGGATTATCTAACTCAATGAAGGTTGAAAAAGCTGCTGTTGAAAGTGGCTACTTCACCACATTCCGTTATGATCCAAGATTATTAGCCGAAGGTAAACCAGCTTTACAAATCGACTGTAAAGAACCTGACTTCTCTAAATTCCGTGACTTCGTCATGGGTGAAACTAGATTCTCTCAACTTCCAAAGGTTAATCCTGAACATGCTGAAGAACTTCTCCAAAAATCTGAAAGATGTGCAAAAGAACGTTGGGAAAGAATCAAAAAGTTCGGTTTATAATCTAACGATTTATAAAAAAAGAGCCACACATATGTGTGGCTTTTCTTTGCTAAATGGTCGGAGCGGCGAGATTTGAACTCGTGACCTCTTCCACCCCAAGGAAGCGCGCTACCAAGCTACGCCACGCCCCGAATACATATAGTTTAGCAAATAATTACATTATTTTGGAAAAATATGATAAAATGCATTCAACTATGGAAAAACCAATCATCAAAATTAAAGGCGCAAGAGAGAATAATCTCAAAAATATTGATTTAGAGATTCCAAAATATTCTCTTAATGTTTTTACTGGTGTATCGGGAAGCGGTAAAACCACTTTAGCGTTTGACACCATCTTTAACGAAGGTCAAAGACGCTTTGTTGAGTCGCTTTCTTCGTATGCCAGACAATTTTTGGGTGGTATGGAAAAACCTGATGTTGATTCAATTGATGGTCTTTCCCCTGCTATTTCTATCGATCAAAAAACTACATCTCATAACCCACGTTCTACCGTAGGTACTGTTACCGAGATTTACGATTATTTACGTCTTTTATTTGCGCGTATAGGCGTGCCATATTGCCCGCATCATAACGAACCAATTGTGGCATTTTCCATTACAAAAATGGCGGATGTTGCAATGGAATATCCTGAAGGTACAAAATTACAAATTTTGTCTCCTGTGGTTCACAATGAAAAAGGAACTCAAAAAGATGTGTTGGCCAAGATTCTTTCGCACGGCTTTGAACGTGTTAGAGTCGATAGCAATATTTGCCGAATTTCTGAGGTTCCAGATCTAGATAAAAACAAACGTCATGACGTTGATATAGTTGTGGACCGTGTCGTTGTTAAGAGCGATGCGAGAAGTAGAATAGTAGACGCTATCGAACTTGCATGTGATTATTCCAAAGGATATTGCGTTTTCTTAACCGATAATGAAGAAAGATTACTTTCACAACATCATTCTTGTCCAAAATGTGGATTCTCAGTTCCTAAATTAGAACCAAGATTATTCTCATTTAACGCTCCACTTGGATGCTGCCCAGATTGTAAGGGAGTTGGTATTAAACGTGAAGTTGCAATCGATAAATTAATTCAAAATCCTGAATTATCCCTTAATCAAGGTGCAATTAGATGGTATCGAAACATCGTTGGATCTAAAAACATAGAATGGCAAGAATTTGTCTATTTATGCAAAGCATACAAGATCGATATGGATAAGCCATTTAAAGACTTATCTGATTATGAGCAAAAGATTTGTATTTATGGTTCTGATAAGGAATTTAGTTTTACTATCACTACCGTAAACGGCAATCAAATGCGTAAAAACGGATATATTGAAGGTGTTAAGACCAGAATCGATCGTTTATATAATGAAACTAGTTCCGAGATGATGCGTGGCTTGTACGAGTATTACATGCGTGATAACGTGTGTTCCACATGTCATGGTGCAAGACTATCTGAAGCTGCTTTATCAGTAAGAGTTAATGGCTTAAATATCTACGAAGTCACTTGCTTATCAATTGACGAATTATATAAATATATTAAGGATTTGCCTGAGAAAATCACAAAAACGGAGTATGAAATTGCTCGCTTAATTATCAATGAAATCGATGC
>CAMYZF010000061.1 GCA_947303755.1 uncultured Erysipelotrichaceae bacterium
AAATGTTCGATAATGGTGTTCTCTACATCTATCTTGCCCCACTTGGAGCATCAATTGGACACTGCTATCCAGTCTTTGCAAGATTTAGAGGCGGAAAAGCTGTTTCCACATTCGGTGGTTTCGGCCTTGCGACATCTTGGTTTTGCTCCCTCATCGGTTTTGGAACCTTCTTCATCACCCTCAAAGCTAAAAAATATGTCTCACTTGCCTCGATGATGGCGGGTGTTCTCACTATCATTTCCTCATGGACAATTTTTGCTCTTCAATTCGTTATCCCAGAGAGCTTTTGGCACTTCTTTATGTGGGGGTGGGGAAGCTATCTTTTGGCCGGTTGGGAATACGCAACTGTAGCGACTTTAATCTCCATCCTTTTAATCGTCCGCCACATCCCAAATATCGAGCGTTTAGCACACCATGAAGAACGCAAGATTACATGGATGGATTAGTAATAATTTTAGTAGATAATTAGTAGTTTTTATAGCTGTTGATAAATAGTTTATGAAAAATTGATAAGCCCAAATTGTTTCGATGAATTGGGCTTTTTTCATTGACACTTTTTTGATTGATGATATTTTTTGTTTTCAGAAATAATGTCCAAATTTCTTCCCTAGGTATCACCACCACATTTTGACAAGAAAAAAGCACCTGACTTGAGGTGCTAATTTCGTTTGTTTTTGAAGCTTATTTTGCGTTTCTTTTCATTGAGTTCATGACCGCTCTAACTTGCGATTCAGAAGGCTTACGACCCATCTGCATGAACATTGCTCTAATCATGTTTTCATTGATTGGAGGATTCTTCGCTAATTGACGTTTGAAGAACCATCTAGCGCCAAAGAAACCGACAAGTAAGCCAACGACGAGGACACCAATAATAATTCCAATGAGTGCCCCTACTTCTAAGTCAACTGTTAAAATTTTTAACATGGTAAATCTCCTTATGCACGTCCGTCGTATTCACCTGTATCGGTGCGAACGAGGATTGTTTCACCATTATTGATGAATAATGGGACTTTTAATTTGAAGCCTGTTTCAACAGTAGCAACCTTCATAGCCTTGTTAACTGTATCGCCTCTAACTGCTGGTTCGCAGTCTGTGATTTGTAAGGCAACAGAGCTTGGTAAGGTGATACCTAAAATTTCCTCTTCATAGAAGAGAATATCGATTTCAGCATTTGAAGTAAGGAAGTTCATTTCCCATTCAAGTCTGGATTTAGCGATTTCGATTTGATCATAAGTCGCGTTGTCCATGAAGACTAAGAAATCGCCTGAATCATAAAGATAGGCCATTTTCTTTTTGCTTAAAACAGCTTTTTCGACATCATAACCAGAGTTACGTGCTAATTCGATAATTGCGCCAGTACGCATATTTTTTGCTTTGACTTTCGCGACCATCTTTCTCATCGCGGTTTTGTTAAGCAAAATATCTAAAACTTGATAAAGATTTCCTTCGTCAAGGAAATAGTTACCTGGTCTTAATTCTGTAACGTTCATTATTTTTCCTCCAAAACATTTCTATTATATCTAAAATTAGATATTTCGCAAATAGGTGTTATATTTGCTTTCTCTTTCTAAGGAGGTCGCTATCCCGTGTCCAGGATATATTTTAGTCTCCAAAGAAAGAGTTAATAGCTTCTTTAAGCTTGGTTCTATATCGCGGTTGGAACCAGTTGGTAAATCGGTTCTTCCAATCGTCGTATAGAACAATGTGTCACCAGAGAATAATATATTCTCACTTTTCACATAATAACAGGCTGAACCTTTCGTATGAAACGGGGTCTTAATCATCTTGATGTTATAACCTGCTTCAACGAATTCTTCGTTATCTCCTAATTTGACTAAATGCTTAGGATGATAAGTTAAACTTCTAACGATTCCATCATCTCTAAATCTAGAAAGATTTAAAGTCGCGTTATCTAATAGTTCCGCTTCGTCTTCATTAATATAAACCTTAGCGTCAGGATAAAGTTTACATATATCTTCCAAAGCATCTATATGATCGAAATGTGAATGCGTTAATAAGATAGCGACAATCTTCAAATTTAGTTTATTGATATGCTCAACTAATTTGCCACCTTC
The DNA here is from genome assembly GCA_947303755.1 of uncultured Erysipelotrichaceae bacterium. Taxonomy (GTDB): domain Bacteria; phylum Bacillota_I; class Bacilli_A; order RFN20; family CAG-826; genus Fiminaster. The sequence goes on from CAMYZF010000061.1 coordinate 2,076, forward strand.
GTTAAAACCAGGATCCACTAAAACAGCTTCTTTAGCGTCATTAAAAAGAAGGTAGATGTTACAAGCTTTCCTAGTAACGTAGGCGTCAAGCATATATTAGAAAAAAATAAGGTTTAACCTTATTTCTTCTCCTTGTGCACTGTGTGCTTTTTGCATTTCCAGCAATATTTTTTAGTTTCTAATCTATCTGGATGTTCTTTTTTGTTCTTATTGGTGATGTAGTTTTCTTCACCGCAGACGGTGCATTTAAGTGTAATGTTATCTCTTGGCATAAACTATACTCCTTATATTTCGCAAGTAGAATAATAGCATAGTGAAAAAAATATATCTACAAGATATTTATGGTTTTGCTATAATCAAAATATGTCTAAACTCTATAGAGAAAAAACTCGAAAAATAAAAGTTGGTGATATTTATATCGGTGGCGAAAACAAAGTTTTGATCCAATCGATGTGCAATATTAAAACCAGCAAGGTTAACGAAGTTGTAAAACAAATTAATGAATGTGCAGCCTTAGGCGCTGATTTAATGCGTGTCTCCGTTTTAGACATGGATGATGCGAAAGCTATCAAAGATATCGTTAAACAAATTCATATTCCATTAATTGCAGATATTCATTTTGACTATCGCTTAGCGATAGAATCAATCAATTCTGGAGTCAATGCGATCAGAATCAATCCAGGAAATATCGGTGCGAAAGAAAACATTGAAAAGGTTGTTTCGCTCTGTAAAGAAAAACACATTCCAATTAGAGTTGGTGTCAACTCTGGTTCAATCGATAAGAACGTTAATGACAATACGAACGTCGTTAACTCTAAAGAACTAGTTGAATCCGTTAAACGCACCATCAAGATTTTAGAAGATTTAGATTTCCATGATATTGTTATTTCCCTAAAGGGAAGTCATGTCTTAGAAACTATTGAAGCCTATAAATTAGCTGCTGAAGAATTCGATTATCCACTTCACGTCGGAATTACTGAAGCCGGACCAAAAGATATTGGTTTAGTGCGTTCAGTCGCGGGACTTGCGCCTATCTTAACCGCAGGCATTGGTGATACGATTCGTATTTCCCTTTCTGATGAACCTCAAGAAGAAGTTAGAGCCTGCCGTAGACTTCTTAAAGACTTAGAAATTAGAAATGATTATCCAAATCTTATTTCCTGTCCAACATGTGGCAGGACTCAAGTTGATCTCGTTCCACTTGCCAAGCAAGTTGCTTCTTTTTTAGAAGCAAATCACATCAATAAAACTGTCGCGGTTATGGGCTGCATCGTCAATGGCCCAGGCGAAGCAAAACGCGCAGATATAGGATGTGCAGGCGGAAAAGGTCAATGGGTCATCTTTAAAAAAGAAGAAATCATTAAAACCGTTAAAGACGAAGAAATATTCTCCGAATTAACTAAAGAAATTCTCAAACTAAAATAAAGGCGATCAGAAGATCGCTTTTTATCTCCAATCCTTAAAGGATTGTTTTCTAAACATTTCGATTTCCTTTTTGTAAGGTGGGTTACCTTCATAATAAGGGGTTTCAAGAATCATTGGGATTCCTTGTAGTCTTGGGTGATGAACAACTTTATTCAAAGTTTCAAAACCAAGATAACCATAACCAATGTTTTCGTGTCTATCCTTATGTGCGCCTCTAGGATTCTTTGTGTCATTGACGTGAACGACAAGAAGTTTATCTAATCCTAAGACTTTATCGAATTCATCTAAGATGGAATCCATATCGGAAACATCGAAGTCATTGTCATTGATATGACAAGTATCTAAACAAATGCCCACTCTTTCGGGTTTATTGAGTTTGGAAATGATCTCTTTAAATTGTTCAAAGGATGTTCCCATTTCGCTACCTTTGCCCGCCATAGTTTCTAAGGCGATTTTGACATCTGTTCCGTCTTGATCAAGAACTTCGTTCAACGCTTTAACGATTGAATCAATTCCGTTTTCAACTCCAGTTGAAACGTGGCTTCCTGGATGAAGAACAAGAATCTTTGGACCGAAAGCATATGTTCTTTGAATTTCATTCAAAAGATGTCTTTTTCCCATCTCATAATTATCGACATTAAGTTGATTGGCGATATTGATGATATATGGAGCGTGCACGACAATTTTCGATTCATCGAGTCCGTTTTCTTTGATTAACGCTCTACCTTCAGCGATTTTAAGTCTTTCCAAAGGAAGTCGAATCGTATTTTGAGGTGCACCAGTATAAAACATGAAGGTGTTTGCCTCGTAAGAAAGAGCTTCTTTAACTGATCCTAAATAATAATCAGGACCACTCATAGAAACGTGACAGCCTAAATAGAGATTTTCATTAGCCATTATTTCGACCTTCCTTCTTATATCGTTCAACTCTTTGTCTTCGAATATCTTTCTTAATTATTTCACGACGATGTTTTTGTTTTGCTTTAGCAATTTCTTCTTTTACTTTCTTTTTATAGCCAGGTTTGACCTTTTTGTTTTTACCTTTTGATTGAGCTTTAATCTTACGAATTTTACTTTCAAGTTCCTCATCGACTTTGCGTTTAGTTGGATGAGACTTTTCAATCGGATGAGAGTCCACTAATTTGGAGTCACGCAGTGCTTTATAATTAAACTTGATTCCACTAGCGATTAACTCTAAAGGCTTAGAGACTTTGTCTTTGTTATAGAAAGTATAACAATTGCCAGTCTTAGAGAATCTGCCGGTTCTTCCTGCTCTATGGTAATAAAATTCAAGATTGTTTGGTAAATCGATGTTTATAACATCACTAACATCATTAATATCTAAACCTCTAGCGGCCATATCAGAACAAACGAGGATGTAGATGTTTTCATTCTTGATTTGCTTCATGACGTTCTTACGTTCACGAGCGTTTAAATCGCCAGTGAGTAAACCAACTTTGTACTTGCGAGATTTGAGATGATTATAAACATTATTCGCAACTTCTTTTGTGGACGCAAACACGAGCAAAAGATACGGATTTATGTAATCAATAATTTGCTCTAGAGCAATTAGTTTGTCTTCGTGGCGGATATCAACAAGGTAGTGAGTAACGTTACTTGAAGTCATGATTTCTTCGTTAACAACTGGAATATTTGGACCAACATATTTTTCAAGTTCATGTGCTAAGTTGGCTTCTAAGGTTGCAGAGAAAACAAGATATTGAGGATGATCAATTCTTAAAGCGAATTTATCGATCTCTCCAAAAAATCCTTCTCTTAATAACATATCCGCTTCGTCAAAGACGACTGTTTTAACGTGTTTTAAGGAAAGTGCGCCATCATCAAAGATGTCAGCGAGTCTTCCTGGGGTGCCGATTACAATATGTGGAGCGATTGATAAGCCTTTAAGTGTATCTTCTTTTTCTACACCAGATTTGAATAATCTAATTTTTAAATCCTTAAACTCTTTGGTGAAAGGAATCGCAAAGTTATAAATTTGTTGAGCGAGCTCTCTTGTTGGAGCGACTAT
>CAMYZF010000062.1 GCA_947303755.1 uncultured Erysipelotrichaceae bacterium
GGACACGATGGCGAAGAGGAAGAACGTCGTCTTTGCTATGTTGCGTTTACAAGAGCGAAAAAGAAACTATTCGTATCCTGCAACACTTCCTATTCATTTGTTTTACAAGCTAGATCGATTCAGTCTAGATTCTTCAAAGAAGCCGGACTTGAATTTCCTAAGAAAGAAACATTCACCCCAACAAATCAAAGAAACAATTCCTTCTTCTCTTCATTTGGTTCAAATGATGGATATTTCTCTGATGAGCCAAAAGAAGAAAGAATGTCCACATATAAAAACCCATATTCTAATAAAGCAAGTTGGAAAGCCGGAGATATCGCAGTGCATGACGTTTTTGGTCGAGGTGTTGTTTTAGAAGTTATCGATGATGCGATTTTAGAAATCGATTTTGAAAATCATGGAAAGAAATCCATTTTAGCGTCGCATCCAAAAGTTCATAAAGAAGAAAGAGGTGGTGAAGCATGAGTCCACAAGAAAGAATTCAAGAAATAACGAAGTTATTAGAACAATATAACTACGAATATTATGTTTTAGATAACCCAAGTGTTCCTGATAGTGAATACGATCGTTTAATGAATGAACTTATCGCGATTGAAAAAGAACATCCAGAGTTAATCACACCTTTATCTCCTAGCCAGAGAGTCGGTGGCAAAGTTCTTTCTGAATTTAAAAAGATTAAACACAAACGTATGATGCTTTCTTTAGCGAACGCTTTTGGTGAAGCGGACTTAAGAGATTTTGATAAAAAGATTCGTGACATTCTTCATGTTGATAAAGTCGAGTACATGTGCGAGATGAAAATTGATGGTCTGGCCATGTCAATTGATTTTGTAAATGGAAAATTAAACTACGCTGCTACTCGTGGAGACGGAAATGAAGGTGAAGATGTTACAAACAATGTTTTAACAATTCATTCTATTCCAACCCAAGTTAAAGAATCTCGTCCATTTGAAGTGCGTGGTGAAGTTTATATGTCCAAGAAAGTTTTGGAGAAATTAAATGCTGAGCGAGAAGAAAAGGGCGAACAACTTTTAGCGAACGCTCGTAACGCAGCCGCGGGAAGTATTCGTCAACTTGATAGCTCAATTGCTGCCTCTAGAAAACTTGAAGCTTTCTGGTACTACTTAGTTAATGCTGATGAACTTGGATTTAAGAAACATAGCGAGGCTCTTGATTACATTTCTAGCCTTGGTTTTAGAACCAATAAAGAAAGAAGAATTTGTAACGGAATCGACGCAGTTCTCCAATATATTGCGGAATACACTGAGAAACGTCCAAGCCTTGAATATGATATTGATGGCATCGTTATCAAAGTTAACGATATCACCAAATATAATGTTTTAGGCTACACCGCGAAAACTCCAAAGTGGGCAATCGCTTATAAATTCCCACCAGAAGAAGTTGTCACCAAATTAGAAGACATTATTTTCACCGTTGGAAGAACCGGTAAGATTACTCCTAACGCGGTTATTAAACCAACCAAAGTTGCAGGTTCAACTGTTCAAAGAGCAACTCTTCATAACGAAGATTTCATTAAAGATAAAGGTCTTAAGATTGGTGACTATATCGTCCTTAGAAAAGCAGGCGATGTTATTCCAGAAGTCGTTAGACCTCTTCCAGAAAAACGTGATGGAAGTGAAAAAGATTTCGTCATGATTGATAAGTGTCCGGTCTGCGGATCACCACTAGTGAGAAAAGATGCGATGCACTTCTGTGTTTCACCAAGCTGTCCTGCTAGAAGAATTGAAAACATCATTCACTTCTCTAGTCGCGATGCGATGGATATTGAAACTATGGGTGAGAAAGCTGCTGAACTATTTTTCAATGAAGGTTATATCGATTCAATCCCATCAATTTATGAATTAAAGAATCATAGAGAAGAAATCATTCAGATGGATGGTTGGTCATATAAATCAATTGATAACCTCTTAGATGCGATTGAAAAATCAAAAGAGAATTCTTTAGAAAAACTTCTATTTGGTTTAGGTATCAAAGAAGTTGGCGAAAAGATGGCTAAGATTCTTGCAAAAAGATATAAAAATCTTGAAGCCTTCTTCGAAGTTAGTGAAGAAGAATTATTAGAGATTCCTGATGTTGGCCCAATCTTAGCAAGTTCGGTCTATTCATATTTCCATGACGAAGCAAACATCGAAATGATCAACAAACTTAAAGAACTTGGACTTAACTTCAATTATCTTGGAGTGACCGAAGTCAAAACTGACTCCCCGTTCTCCAATAAAACAGTTGTTTTAACTGGAACGTTAAGTAAATATGGTCGTAAAGAAGCGACAGAAATATTAGAGAATTTAGGTGCGAAAGTTGCCGGCTCAGTTTCTTCGAAAACTGACATAGTTATTTTCGGTGAAGAAGCTGGCTCCAAACTAGATAAGGCTCACGCATTAGGAATTCGTACGATGGATGAGAAGGAGTTTGAAGAATTACTTCAAAAATAGTAATATCTTTATCGTATTATGAAAGAATATAACATCGAAGTATTAAAAGACGCTGCTAATAGACTTCTATTAGATATGTCTGAATCAGAATATCAAACTCTTTTATCTGAATTTGATATCGTTACAAAACAAATGAAAGCTGTCGGCGATAATTCCGAGCTCGATAAAATCGAACCTATGGTTTTCCCGTTTGAAATATATACGTCTGAATTAAGAGAAGATGAAGCGAAAGAACCACTAACTAGAGAAGAGGCATTACGCAATTCTCCACGTAAAGTTGGTGGTCAAATCAAACTTCCAAAGGTGGTGCAATAATGTATCGCGGTTTATCGATTGAAAAGCTTCACGAACTCTTAGTGGCTAAGAAAGTCACTCCTTTAGAGTTAACTAAAGAAGCTATTGAGCTCGCTAAAAATGACACAAATAACGCTTTCGAATACATTATGGAAAACGAAGCGTTAGCAATTGCTGAAGCTTTAAAAGAACCAGAAGTGAATAACCCATTATGGGGAATTCCTTTTGTTATCAAAGATAATATGTCCACAAAAGATGTTCCTACTACAGGTAGTTCCAACATTTTAAGAGGCTACGTTCCGGTATTTGACGCAACAGTGGTGGCTAAATTAAAAGAAGCTCAAGCTGTTCCTATTGGAAAATCAACCTTAGACGAACTCGCTATGGGTGGAACTGGTACTTCAGGACACTTAGGAACAACTTTTAATCCATATGATAGAAGTCACACTAGACTTGTTGGCGGATCTAGTTGCGGTTCTGCTGCTGTTACTGCTGATGGTATTGTTCCATTTGCACTTGGCTCAGATACAGGTGACTCCACTAGAAAACCTGCTAGCTATGCTGGCTTAGTTGGCTTTAAACCAACCTGGGGCAGAATCTCAAGATATGGTTTATTCCCATTCGCACCATCACTTGATACAGTTGGTATTTTCACTCGTTCAGTTAAAGATTGTGCCTATGTTTTAAATGCTACTGCAGGACGTGATGAGAAGGATATGACCTCATCGGTTAAACCTGTTTGTGACTACGCAAAAGACATTGATAAATTTGATAAGAAACGCAAGATTGCAGTCATCCAAGAAATCCTTGATGCTGTGAAAGATAAAGACTTAAAGAAAGCGTTTATTGATAACGTTGAAAAACTAAAACAATCGGGATTTGCCGTTGAATATGTGCATATGCCATTCGATATGCTTTCCTCATTGTTTGCGACTTATTTTGTGATTTCCTGTGCCGAAGCAACTTCTAACAATGCTAATTTAGACGGCATTAAATTCGGTCCGCTTTCTAAAGGTGACACCTATGAAGAGGTTATGAAGAACGCTAGAACAAAAGGTTTTGGTGAACTCATCAAACGCCGTTTTATCATTGGTAGTTTTGCTCTTATGAAAGAGAATCAAGCTGAATTATTTGTTCGTGCTCAAAGAAACAGAAGAGCGGTCGTCGATAAACTTAACGAAATTTATAAAGACTACGATTTCATTTATGCACTTGCTGCTCCATCAATCGCTCCAAAGATTGGTGAATCAAGTGATAGATTATCTGATGAATATTTAATTGCCGACAACCACTTGGTTTTAGGTAATTTTGCTGGCCTTCCATCTCTTACACTTCCTCTTGGCTTAAAGAACGATATGCCATTTGGTGTTAACGTGATGGGTAAAGCTTTTGACGAAGTCGGTGTCTTCCAACTTTCTTATGAAATTGAAAAGATCACTGGCTTAAAAGATTTATTAGCGAAAGGAGAACAAGAATAATGGTATTTGAACCTGTTATTGGTCTTGAGATCCACGTCGAACTTAAGACAAAGAGCAAGATGTTCTCCGACGCGCCTGTTGCGTATGGAAAAGAGCCAAATACTCAAGTTGCTCCTTTAGATATGGCTTTCCCAGGAACTTTACCTGTGGTTAATAAACAAGCTGTTATCAATTCGATTAGAGTGTGCCATGCTTTGCATATGTCAATTGATCAAGAATTACATTTTGATCGTAAAAACTATTTTTATAGTGACCTTCCAAAGGGTTACCAAATCACTCAAGATAAAAGACCTATCGGTAAAGAAGGTTATTTAGAGATTGAAATTGATGGAAAAGTGAAACGCATCGGTATCGAAAGACTCCATATGGAGGAAGATACTTGTAAACAACTTCACTTTTCGACTTTCACTCTTCTTAACTATAACCGAGCAGGCACTCCATTAATCGAAATTGTTTCTAAACCAGAAATGCGTTCTGGAGAAGAAGCGATGAAATATGTTGAACGCATTAGGTCAATCGTTGTCTTCTCTGGTGTCAGTGATGGCAAGATGGAAGAAGGCTCTTTAAGATGTGACGTCAACGTTTCAATTAGAGAAAAAGGAACAGAAACCTTTGGTACAAAGGTTGAAATTAAAAATATCAATTCAATTTCCTACATTCAAAAGGCAATTGATTTTGAAGTTGAAAGACAAAAGAAACTTATTGAGTCTGGCGAAAAAGTCGTTCAAGAAACTAGACGTTATGATGATGCGAAAAAAGAAACAATTAGAATGCGTCTTAAAACCGATAGTGTCGACTACAAATACTATCCGGAAGCAAACATCATTCCAATTCGTCTTTCCGA
>CAMYZF010000063.1 GCA_947303755.1 uncultured Erysipelotrichaceae bacterium
TAATAAAGAACAAATTCCATTAGAAATGGAAAAAGAAATTAAGGAGTTCTTAAATGAGAAGTAAACAAGAAATCAGAGATGAAATCATCAAATTAGTTGATGAATACTATGAAAACTTCCATACGGTTAAACCATATAAAGAAGGTGACCGTATCCCATACGCAGGAAGATGCTTTGGCAAAGAAGAGATGGAAAATCTCGCTGATGCGACCTTAGAATTCTGGCTCACATCTGGCCATTGGACTGATGAATTCGAACATAAGTTAGGAAAGCTTTTAGGAGTGAGAAGTGTTTCACTTGTTAACTCCGGAAGTTCCGCTAACCTTTTAGCGTTCATGACTTTAACTTCACCACTTCTTGGTGATAGACAAGTTCGTCCAGGTGACGAAGTCATCACAGTGGCGTGTGGTTTCCCAACCACTGTCACTCCAGTTATTCAATATGGAGCAGTTCCAGTCTTTGTCGATGTCACCATCCCACAATATAACATTGATGTTACTCAATTAGAGAAAGCCTTATCACCAAAAACTAAAGCGGTGATGATCGCTCACTCACTTGGTAACCCATTTGATTTAAAAGCCGTTAAAGACTTCTGTAAGAAACATAATTTATGGCTTATCGAAGATAACTGTGACGCGTTAGGTTCTAAATACATCATTGATGGTGAAGAAAAATATACCGGCACCATTGGTGATATCGGTACCTCTAGCTTCTATCCACCTCACCATTTAACGATGGGTGAAGGCGGTGCAGTGTACACCAATAACCCATTCTTAGGAAGACTTATTCGTTCCTTTAGAGACTGGGGTAGAGATTGCATTTGCCCAAGTGGTAAAGATAATTTCTGTGGTCATCGTTTCGATGGTCAATTTGGTCTACTTCCTAAAGGATATGACCATAAATATGTCTATTCCCACTTTGGCTATAACCTCAAAGCCACTGACTTACAAGCATCCATCGGTGTCGCTCAATTAGACCATATGAATGCTTATGCTGATAGAAGAAGACATAACTTCAAATATCTTAAAGATGGTTTAAAAGATTTAGATAAATATCTAATTCTTCCAGAACCTGCTAAAAATAGCGATCCTTCTTGGTTTGGTTTTTTAATCACCGTCAAAGAAGGAATCAAAAGAGATGAACTTGTTCATCATTTAGAGAGCAAGAACATCCAAACCAGAAACTTATTCGCTGGTAACTTAACTAAACATCCTTGCTTTGATCAAATGAGAAAAGAAGGCAAAGGTTATCGTATCGTTGGAGAACTTAAAAATACTGACCGTATCATAACTGATACCTTCTGGATTGGTGTCTCCCCGCTTATGACCGATGCTAAACTTGACACAATGATCAAAGAAATCCATAACGGAGTGAAGGCTCAACTTAAATAATATGATAGTAAAAGTATCTGATTATATTGCTCAATACATCGTTGATCATGGCATCACCCACCAATTCACTGTTACTGGTGGTGGAGCGATGTTCCTAAACGACTCATTTGGGCACCAAAAAGGACTTAAATGTATTTATAACCATCACGAACAAGCTTGCTCTGTGGCAGCGGAAGGTTATACACGTGCTACTGGTAAGATGTGTTCAGTATGCGTTACAACAGGTCCTGGTGGCACAAACACCCTTACAGGTGTTATGGGCGCATGGTTAGACTCTGTACCAATGCTAGTTTTCTCTGGCCAAGTTAAAATTCCAACAACAACAGCGTCTTGCCCCAAACTTAAACTTCGTCAATTAGGTGACCAAGAATTCCAAATCATCACCTGCGCGAAGAATATGACAAAATATGCGGTAACTGTCACCGATCCAAAGACAATTAAATATCATCTCGCTAAAGCGATGTATATCGCCGTGAATGGTAGACCTGGCCCAGTATGGCTCGATATTCCAATCGACGTCCAATCTGCAAAGGTTGATACTGATGAAATGATTGACTACGATCCAAAAGAAGATTCACAAGAAATTTGTGAATTAGCTAAAGCTAACGATATCAAATTATTGTTTGAAAAACTTAATAACGCCAAACGTCCTGTCGTTTTAGCAGGTGAAGGTATTCGTATCAGCGACACTGTTTCTCTCTTTAGAGAACTTGCTAAAAAATGGCAAATTCCAGTTTGTTTAGCTTGGAACGCTGACGACTTGATCGGAGATGAAAATCCATATAACTGTGGAAGACCATCAACAATTGGAACCAGAGGTGGTAACTATGTTCTTCAAACTGCTGACTTAGTTATTTCACTAGGTTGTCGAATGAATATTCGCCAAATCTCTTACAACTACGATTCATTCGCTCGTAACGCCTATTTAATCGCTGTTGATATTGATGAGGCCGAACTCAATAAGCCAACCATCCATGTGGATTTAAAAATCCATGCTGACTTAAAAGACTTGCTTCCAACTTTATTAAAGCAAGATTATAAGCCACATCATAAACAGTGGTTAGATTGGGCTAAAGAAGTTGCTTTTAGATATCCAAGTGATTTACCTTCTTACTACAAGAAGAAAACCCCAATTAATCCATACGTATTCGCGAAAAGACTTGGCGAACACTTAGCAAAAGACGAAGTGGTGGTGGCCTCTAACGCAACCGCTGCAGTTTGCTTGTTCCAAGCCACCAGAATCCAAGAAGGTCAAAGAATGTTTTCTAATTCTGGCTCTGCTTCTATGGGTTATGGTTTACCAGCTGCTTTAGGAGCGGCCGTAGGAGTGAATAAAAAACGCGTTATCTGTTTAGAAGGCGATGGTTCAATTCAAATGAACATTCAAGAACTTCAAACAGTGGTGACCAATAAGATTCCTTTAAAAATCTTTTGGTTAAATAACGAAGGATATCATTCCATTAGACAAACTCAAACCAATACTTTCAACGCCAACTTTGTTGGAGTGGGCGAAAATGACGGCATTTCCTTCCCTGAAGCGGGTCGAATTGCCGATGCATATCGTATCCCATTCTATCGCATTGAAAATATTGATGAGTTAGATAAGAAACTAGAGGAAGCACTGACTGCTCCTGGCTATGCAATTATTGAAATTGTCTTAGACAAAACTCAATTCTTCGCTCCAAAATTATCCAGTAAAATCTTACCGGATGGCACAATTGTGTCTCCATCTTTAGAAGATATGTATCCATTCCTCGAAGATGATGAAAAACCGGTATTACCAAATACATTAAAATAAGGAGTATTTATGAACAAACGAATCACATTATTAGATTGTACACTTCGTGATGGTGCTTATATCGTCGAAGGTAACTTCGGTGAAGAAGCGATTAAAGGTATCATCAAAAAGATGCAAGACGCTAACGCTGAAATTATTGAATGTGGTTGGCTCAAAGATAAAGAGCACACCATCGGTTCAACCTATTTTCACGTCCCAAGCGATTTAAACCATTATATGGTTGCTCGCAAGGAAGGCGTCACCTATTCCGCGATGATCGACTGGAATAGATATAACCTCGACAATCTTCCACCATGCGATGGCAAATCCATCAACGCTATCAGAGTTGTTTTCCCACATGGAAAGCACAAAGAAGGCACTGCTGTTGCTAAAGCAATTAAAGAAAAAGGCTATGATGTTTATTTGCAAGCCGCTAACACCCTTGCTTACAGCAATGAAGATTTAGTGGAATTAGCCAAGACTGTCAACGAACTTGAACCATTAGGTTTATCAATAGTTGATACCTTTGGTGCAATGTATGCTGAAGACTTAGAAAGAATTATGTGGGTTCTTAATAAAGAACTTAAACCATCTATCAAGCTTGGTTTACACACTCATAATAACCAACAATTAGCCTTCGCCTTAACCACACACTTCATCCGCGCGATGATGAATGAAACCAAACGAGACATCATCGTAGATGCTTCTTTGAATGGTATGGGTCGTGGAGCAGGTAACGCTACAACCGAATTAGTTACCACATATTTAAATCGTAAATATGAATGTAACTATGATGTCAATGCCGTCTTAGATGCAATTGATATGTATATGGACTACTTCAAAGCGAACTATGAATGGGGCTATAACACTTATTACTTTGTCGCTGGAACATATTGTTGCCACGTCAATAACATCGCTTATTTATTAAATAATCATCGCACCAACTCTAAAGATATGCGCAACATCATCGAATCGATGTCACCAGCAGATCGTAGAGCCTACGATTATGATTTACTCGAATCTAAATATATCGAAAACCAAAACAGAATTGTCGATGATGAAAAAGCATTTAATGCTTTAAAAGCTGAATTAAGCGGCAAAAAAGTTTTGATTATCGCTCCAGGAAAATCAATCGTTGATCAAAAGAAAAAAGTTGAAGACTACATTTCTAAAGAAAAACCAGTTACTATCGCCGTTAACGCTGTTACTAAACTCTACGATACTGATTATGCTTTCTTTGTTAATCCATCCAGATATCAATATGCTTCTGAAGTTCACGCTAATGAACTCAAAAAGACAAAGAAAATCTTGTTATCTAACGTTAAGTTAGAAGGTGAAAAAGACGAAATCATCATCAACTTCAACCACATCATCAAACGCGGTTGGGAACACTTCGATAACGCAGTTATCTGTTCGTTAAGACTTCTTAACAAATTAGGCGTTAAAGAAGTTGCAATCGCTGGATTTGATGGTTTCAAAAACAAATATAACTTAAGTTATGTTGAAAGTTCACTTCCAACTCTTAACCCAGGAAATGATTGGGATAAACTCAATAAAGAAATCGAAGATATGTTCTCTGATTTCAAGCAAACCGTCTCTGGTGAAATGAAAATTTCATTTGTCACCGACTCTATTTTCAACAAATAATGCTTCTTGATAAATATCAAAATATCATCTTTGATTTAGATGGCACTTTAGCAAACACTGGTGAAGGTATCATTAACGGTGTGTTTTACGCTGCTAATGAACTAAATCTTAAAAACGTTGATCTAGCTTTAGCGAAACGTTTTGTGGGCCCACCTTTGGTGGAATCATTTATGAACCATTGTGGTCTAACAAAAGAAGAAGCCACCGAAGCTGCAAAAACATTTAGAGT
>CAMYZF010000064.1 GCA_947303755.1 uncultured Erysipelotrichaceae bacterium
GGTTTATTATTAAAATATCTAATTGAATGTTTTATCATATTTATATGATAACACATTATATTTCAGTTGTCCACAAAATGAAGACAACTCGCATAAAATAAAAACTTTGACACGATTTTGTATCAAAGTTGGTCATATAACCTGGTGCCTCCACGCAGAATCGAACTACGAATTAATCCTTACCATGGATCCGTTATACCACTTAACTATGGAGGCAGTGCTTAATATTATAAATAATAAAAAGGACTTTTCAAATATAAAAAGATTATTTAACTATTTCCCCAAATAGGTCATACACAAACGCATTAGTGATTTTGACCTTAACAATATCTCCAAGGTTTATTTTTTCATTAGAGGTGAAGGAAATCTTTCCATCAATGTCATCTGGAGCGTTCCAATATGAACGAAGCAAATACACATTGCTATTTGCGGTGTGTTCCACGACGATTCCTTCCATGATTTCACCAATTCTTTTCTTATTATTTTGATAGGAAATTTTCTTTTGTTCTTCCATTAGTTTCGCTAATCGTAATTCTTTTAAGTTATCCGGGATTTGCATAGGATAATCGTATGCCGGAGTGTTATCTTCACGAGAATATTTGAACGCTCCCATATGGTCGAAATGATTGTTTTTGGTGAACTCCACAAGCGTCTTAAAATCATCGTCATCTTCACCAGGGAAACCAACGATATAAGTCGTTCTTAAAACAGCGTTAGGAACCTTACTTCTAATTTTATCGATAAGAATTTGGTATTCTTCCATGCTTCCGCGTCTATACATCGCTTTTAAGACTTTGTTTGACGCATGTTGAAGAGGTATATCGAAGTAAGGTTTAACAACTTTTGACTTAGAAATGAACTTAATTAGCTCATCAGTGATTTCATCTGGATATAGATAAAGTAAACGAATTGAGTAAAAACCAATTTTCTCCAATTCCCTCAGCAAATCCACGATATTTTTACCTTCTTTTAAATCTGAGCCATAACGAGTTGTATCTTGTGAAATCACCACTAATTCCTTGATATTTTGTTTAAATAACTGTTTAGCTTCTAAAACAACATCATCAAATGGACGAGATCTAAAATGACCTCTGATTAATGGGATTGCACAATATGCACAACAATTGTTACAACCTTCAGAAATACGTAGATACGCCATATATGGAGGCGTAGAGAGCATTCTAACAAATGGGTTAAGTTGATCGATTGGTTCGCATTTTAAAAGGTTTTCTAATAATTCATTCAGTTTTGGATACTCTTTTATTGAAACCCATAAATCAACTTCTGGGATCGACTTCTTGAGTTCTTCTTTGTATCTTTCGACTAGACACCCAGTAACCACTACTTTTTTATCGTATTGAATAACATCTAATATTTCTTGGATTGATTCTTGTTTGCTAGCCTCAATAAAACCACAAGTGTTAAGGATAACAACATCGCTATCTTCAATAGTATTCACACATTGAAATTTGGAAGCATTAAGCATTCCTAAAATCATCTCGCTATCGACGAGATTTTTCGCGCAACCAAGAGATATTAAACCTACTTTAATCATTGTATAAGAAAAAGCCTTCTTATGAAGGCTAATTGTTTTGTTATCTTTCTAGACACTTATTTAGTAAGTTAGGATAATCAACGAATGGATTACGATTTCCTTGAATAGCTTGAACCGTTTCATTACGAAGCTTTTCGGTTTCACTTACTGGATCAAGGTTATTCCATCTAATTAATTGTTCATAGATTTGCTCAGTCGTATCACCATTATGACCAATAACATTCTTGAGGTCTAAGTTACCCATATAATCGCCCCATTGCTTTTCGCCATAACTTCCGATATGGGCGAAGTGGACGTAGACATACATGATGATTCTGGCGCAGTCGCCTTTGAATTCATCGGCTGGTTCAGAATAATTGGAATATTGTGTCGCGTCAGTTAGAAGAACGTATTTGCCATTGCTATCCTTCATCTGTAAAGCAACCGCTTTTTCGTTTTCAGTCATGTCAACATACTTAGAGTCACCACGCGCAGTGTTAACAGTACTATTGCATGGGCGAATGTGATACAAGTCACTTCCACCACCAACATACTTAGAATGGTCGACATAATATTTAACATCTGAATAATTCTTATGGACCCATAAGCCTGCGCTTTGCGCACATGGCCAAACGTGTTCTCTAGTGTAACTAGCAGTCAACGCTAATTGCGAACCAGTATAGAACATTTCGTTCTTTTTGGTTGTTGCGTTTACTTGGTCTACAGAATACTGACGATCTTTTGTAACCTTTGTATATTGAGAAAACTGTGAATATTTAACTTGAGTCTTATGGGTATCAAGCATCAAACGATGAATTTCACGTTGTAAATCAACGCCTGTCGCACCGTTAAGATTATATTTATTTAATCTGTAATAGTTATTATAGGAGTTGTGTTCGACTTCACCTTCAATGATAGGAATACCACCGCCGCCACTACTTGCACTTTTACAGCCAGTTAAAAGTAAGGCACAGAAGGGAATCATAACAAATTTAGCTAATTTCATAGGAGTTCCTCCTTGTTAAGTTAATTATATTTATATATTTAAGTATTTTCAACGGAAAAGGCATTAAGAATATCTTAAAAGTATTTTGAATTATGAAAAAAATAGTTGACAACCACTGCTCTTTTACATAAGTTATATACAAATATTTTTATATTTGGAAAGGAGTAAAACAAATATGAAAACAAAAAAAGTATTAATGGTTTCATTATTAAGTGCAGCATTAGTCGCGACCAGTGCGTGTAATCTCTTAGGCGGAACCAAAAAATCAAAGAAGAAATCAACCTCTTCTTCTCCTGCCACCACTAGTGTTGATCCAGGTGAGGCGGTCGTGGCCAGAATTAGAGTCACACAACTAAATACAATTGTTGTTAATGAAACTGTTGATTTAGATGACTATATTTCTGTCGAATATAGTGATGGAACTCTATCCAAAGATTATTTAGTCGAGGTTCCAGAATCTTCCGAAGGAAAAGTTAGCGTAGATGGTCACAAAGTTGTCTACTTAACCGAAGGCGAAATTACTATAAACATTAAAGCAGGACAAAAGAACTCGATGTTTACTGTTACAGCCTTAAGCGTTATCAAAGATAAGTTTAACAAAGCCACTGGAGCTCTCATGTCTGATTTCGGTTATGCTGGAGTCTATTACGATGAAGAAGAGGAACAAGATATCATCTACCCAGAAGCTATTCATAATGAAAACTATACTTGCTATGCAAGCTGGGGTGGAACAAATGAGAATCCTCTTCCTGGTGGTTTCTTAAGATCTAAAAGTGGAACAACTTGGGCCTACGAATTAGATGAAAATTATGAAAACATCGATGTTGATGCGGAACCATATACATCTGAATTTGATAATTATTTAGTAAATATGGCATTCTCTGTTCATTCCTCAGTCTTTGAAACAAGAACAGAAGAAGGTGAGGAAGGCGAAGAAGTCGAATATCTCTATGTTGACAAAAGCGTTCCTGCTCCACGTTTCGATTATATCGAAGGAGTCAATTCTTACATTGACGAATTTTGTATTTGTAATTTAGCTTTTATGCTAAATTCAGATTATTATTTTGAATCGATGAGAATTTATCTCGAAGAAATGGTCGAAGGTAGAGAACGTTTCCGCTTTAAACTCGATGTTGTTGAAGCAGCAAGCGAAGAAGTAGTTGAAACTTTAGATTATTTCTTATTCTATAACACCGACACAGAATTATATGGTGTTGAAGCAGTTGAAGATTACATTGAATCAGGAGCAGAACCTGAATCACAAGACTTTACCGCTATTAAGGAGAAATTTGGGGCAATTGCTGAAGCTAAGAACTATACCGTTGAGATTGAATCTCAAGAAGTTTACATGGATTCTAAATTCACAACAGTGCAAAGCGTCCAATATACTTTAAACGACACTGTTTATGCTAACGAAGATCAATACGAAGATATAGCTCATTGGCATAGACCAGCTGGCGATGATCAAGAAGAAGAAGATGCAACATATTGTGCTGGTTTAGTCGAACACAATGGTTCACTCTATTCATACTCTTATGATGCAGAGACTAATAAATATCCTGCAAAGCTTATTGCAGCGGGACAAACAGTTTGGGGCGATAAACTTAGCTCAACATTCTCTTATCTTGCCACTGAAACTTTGTTTAGTGGTTTCTATGTCACTAAAGTTCAATCAATAACTGGTGGAAGTAGATATAGTCTATTTATTCCAAGATGCCGTCAATTCATTGATTGCTTCCTTGATAATTCATATGCCGGTAGTCAAATCGCTTATATTGTTGAACAATATAAAGCTAAACTTGAAACAGACTTCTTGAATACACATGGCTCAGCCTATATTGATATCACATCATCACAAGTGGTTGTTTATATCGCTATCGATGTAGAATTCTCTGATGCAAATGTCCGTTGGGATATTAAAGCAACATTCAGTGATATCGGCACTACCGCAGATATTTCCACAAATATCTCATATTAGATTCTTCTAATTATCAAAGTGGCACGCTTAACAACGTGTCACTTTTTTATACCTTGAATAAATCTATTACAGTCTATTTTAAAGATATTAAAGGCAGGGTTTAAGTCTCAAAACGGGCAATAACGCCGCCCAAGTATATTCAATGCTCTAATGAGCTCAAAAAGAGGCAAACCATAAGGCTAATAATCGTACCGCGTTGATTCAATTAACATTAATGTCCTAAATCAAGTAATATCTAAAGTAAATTGTAATGTTAAGTGCAACACTCTGAGATAGCTTCTGACATCAATTTTG
>CAMYZF010000065.1 GCA_947303755.1 uncultured Erysipelotrichaceae bacterium
AGAAAGATTAACATCATTTTTTGCATCTTTTTATTGACAGTCTTTTTATTATATTTCAAACTTTTGTTTGCAAAGGAGGCACTAACATGAAAGTTATTGTCGGAAATGAAGAAAAAATCTCTGCTTTAATCGCAGAAGAATTCATTAAAGTAGTTAATAAAAAAGAAAATGCTGTTTTAGGTTTAGCAACAGGTACCTCGCCATTAAAGGTTTATGCTGATCTTGCTAAGGCAAATAAGGAAGGTAGAGTTTCTTTCAAGAAAGTTACAACCTTCAATCTTGATGAATATGTTGGTTTAGAAGGAACGCACAATCAATCATATCGTTATTTTATGAACGAAAACCTCTTTAATCATATCGATATCGATAAAAAGAACACTAACGTGTTACTTGGTGTTGGGGATTATAAGAAATTCATGAATGAATATGACGGATTGATCGCTAAAGCGGGTGGAATCGATATTCAAATCCTTGGAATTGGCTCTGATGGTCACATCGCTTTCAATGAACCAGGAACCGCTTTTGATTCACTCACTCACGAAACCGAATTAACAGAACAAACCATTAGAGATAATTCTCGTTTATTTAACGATATCTCCGAAGTTCCTACTCGTGCGGTTACGATGGGTTTAAAATCCATCATGAATGCGAGAAAGATTGTCTTAATTGCAACTGGCAAAAACAAAGCCAAAGCGGTGTATGGATTAATCAAGGGTCCAATCAGTGAAGATATGCCTTGCTCAATCCTTCAAAAACATCCAGACTGCACAGTCTATGTTGATGAAGAAGCTTATAGCTTAGTTAAATAATCTAACTTAAATGACCATCTCGATATTAGGGATGGTTTTTTGTTTGCAAAAAAGGTTTATTGTATTTTTAACGTCATATTTGTAAAATAAATATGTACTAAAGGAGTTTTAGAATGAAACAATTATTAAAAAAGTTCAAAAACTTTAGATTAACCGCTTTGATTGAAGGTATCGTTGGAATCGTTAGTGGTCTTTCAACAATCGTTATTTTGATTCTCTATCAAACGAATCTTTTATATGTTTTCCCAAGCGGTAAACAACAAATTGAAACTGGATTCTTTGATGAACCAATTGTTGGTATGGTATTTTTCTTATCAGCTTTATTAGCAATTATCTTCGCTATCGTAGTCGTTTATGGTTCTTATCCATTCGTCTTTAAGAAAGAAGAAAAACTTGATCCAAAACCATCCTTAACTTGGTTTGGTGTTACTTGTGCAGTTTTCTCAATCGTTACTTTTGTTTTCTCATTATTAATGATTGCTAAACCAGGAAGTCAACATTCAGTAGGTATTTTAATTGCTGCGATTTTCTTATTATTGGCAGCGCTTGTTCAACTCCTTATGATCGTTCCTGCTTTACTTGTTAGAGTTGAAGATAAATAAAAATTAATTAAATAAGAAATAAGCGGCGTTCTAATGAATGTCGCTTTTCTTTTTAAAATAAAAACTTCCCAATTCCTTGGGAAGTAATTTATAAATAAATTAGGTTATTTCTTTGAAGGGATTAAATCCACAGCGGTAGCAAGTAATTCAAGACCACCAGAAACAAATACTAGAACGATCATCGCGATGAAGGAATCGGTTTTGCCATATAAAGCAGCTTTAGAACCGAATACTGCACCTGGAGTGAGTAAGAACATAACTCCCGCGCCGACAAACATTAAACCTGCTAAGCATAGACCCACTAAACGGAATTTGAATGGAATCATAGTGACTAAGCAAAGGAATACTGCGACAACAAATAAGAAGAAGCCAACAACTGCAATAACTTTTAATGGTTCAACATAGTTCCAAACTAATTGATACCAGTTACCTGCAACTTCATCTCTTGGAGTGAACTTAACAGCAGAAGTTGAACCTAAACCAAAGACAACGGAGGCTAAGATTATACTAACTAAATTGATAATTGGGACGATGAATTTTTTCATACCTGATCAATCTCCTTTTTCAAAAGCACGATAAATTATAAATAACATTTATCGAATATGCAAGAAGAAGAGCCAAATTAGAATCATCGCTTTATTAATAATAAAAGATAGTTTTTACTTTCCTAGCGAAATTAGTTTATAAAAAAGAGTTGTCAATTTTAAAAATATAATTTATTATAATCATGCTCGACTTGTCGAGTAACTCTTATTTCTTAAGAGTGGCGATGGCCACTCTTTAGTTTATTAAGGAGAGAATATGAGCATTGAAGAAAGTGTAAAAAAACTAATCGAAAAGCCTATTAAGGCTTTAGGCTACACTGATATCGAGGTAAAATATGTCAAAGAATTTGGCACTCAATATCTTCATGTCTATGTAGACCGCGATGATGTGATCGATCTTGATGACATCGTTAAAGTCAATGATTTGGTTTCGCCAATTCTAGATGAAGCCGACTTAATTCAAAACGAATATGTTTTAGATGTCACTTCCTTTGGAGCGGAAAAACCAATCAAAGTTTCTTGCTTAGAAAAATATGTTGGCAAATACATCAATGTTCACTTAACTAATCCTTATAAAGGCCTAAATTATCTTGAAGGTGATTTAGTGTCCGTTAATGAAAAAGAAGTTACTCTTTCTTATAAAGAAAAGACACGTCTTATTACTGCTAATTTAAACAGAGACGATATCGATAAAGCGAGACTTGCAATCAAATTTTAAAGGAGAATAAGAAATGGATGCAAAAGTATTTATGGAGGCTCTCGATCAAATCGAGGCTACCAAGGGAATTTCTAAAGAATCAATTTTAGAAGCTCTTAAAGAAGCACTTAGAAAAGCTCTTGAAAAGAGTTTGTTTGGTGGTGCTTATGAAGGCAGTGATATTCGCGTTGAAATTAGTGAAGATCCTGCATCAATCGAAATGAAATATGTTCGTAAAATTGTCGAAGGTGAAGTTGAAGATGACTTTTTAGAAATCTCACTTGAAGACGCTAACAAAGGTAAGAAAGGCAAAAAATACGAAGTTGGAGATGAATATGTCCAAACCATTAAACCTGAAGAAATGAAGAGATTAACTGCGTTAACAGTTAAATCTGTCTTACGTCAAAAGTTAGCGGAAGCTGAAAAGCAATCCTTATATGAATCACATAAAGATAAAATCGGGGAAATGATTACCGGTACTGTTGAAAAATGTGATGATCGTGGCGCAATCGTTAATGTTGGCCGAACCTCACTTTATCTCACCAGAAAAGATCTAATTGGTGATGAAATGTTTAATAGTGGAGATTTAATTAGACTTTATGTCAGCGATGTCTCCAGTGGTGAACAAGGTAAATCCCCAATGGTCAAAGTTTCCCGTTCAGATCCTGGCTATTTACGTAGAATCTTCGAAGAAGAAGTTCGTGAAATCTATGATGGCACAGTCATCATTAAATCTTTAGCTCGTGAAGCTGGTATCAGAAGTAAAATTGCCGTTTATAGCAACGATCCAAACATCGACTGTGTTGGTGCGTGTATTGGCGTTAATGGTAGTGCAATTCAAAGAATTGTTGCTCAATTAGGCAATGCTCGTGATAAAGAAAAAATCGACATCATCTCTTATTCTCCAAACGATGCTTTATTTATCATCGATGCTCTTAGACCTGCAAGTGTCCTTAAAATCGGTTTATACACCAATGAAGAAGGCAAAAAATGCGCTGTCGCTATTGTCCCAGACAATCAATCCTCTTTAGCGATTGGTCGTAAAGGCGCGAATGTTCGTGTCGCCTGCAAATTAACAGGTTATAAGATTGATATCTTAGAAGAAGCACACGAAGCCGACGCAGAAGTTGAGCTAAAAACTGTTGAACAGATTCAACAAGAAGAAAAAGAACGCGCTCAAAAAGAAAAATACGAGAACTATCTTGCCAAGATTAAAGCTTCTAGAGCCGAAGAAGCCAAAGTTTCTACTGATACTGGTGCGGTTGAAAAAGCTAAACCACAAAAGATTTTAGACGAAGACCTCGCTCCAGAAGTTGAAGAAAAGGTTGAAGTTAAACCAGTTGCTGAAGTTAAGGTCGAAGAAAAGGTTGAAACTCCAGAAGTTAAACAAACTGTCGTTAAGACTACAACTACTCTTGCTTCTTTAGAAGCATCCTTAGAATCTGACAAGAAGAAAGAAGAATTTAAGGCAACTCAAAAATCTTCTAAACGTCCTCGTAAGATTACCGAAGAAGAAGTTGAGCACGAAGAAATTAAACCAGTTGAGAAGAAACAACCTCAAATGGAAATTTACACCAAAGAAGAACTCGAAGAACTCGAAAATGAAGAACTCCTCGAAGACGAATACTATGAAGACGACGAAGAGCTCGATTACGATGACTTCGATAAATATTACGACGACGAAAACTAATTATTCTTTATTTAATTAGATAAGGCGCAGGCCTAGAAAGGTGGAACACTATGGGAAAATTTAACGATAATAGACGTGCGAATATTCCAGCAAAGAATACTCGTAAAGATAATGTTAACAAAGTTAACAATGGTGTCTTTGTCTATACTCGCGCTATGAATGTAGGCGAACTCGCTAAACAACTTGAAATCAGCGTTAATGAAATAATCAAATTCCTTTTTATCGAAAAGAAAATGATGGTGACAATCAACCAAACATTAGATGACGATACAATTGGTTTAATTTGTTTGCAATTTGGCTATGACTTCAAGAAAGAAAAAATCGTCAGTGAAGAAAACTTCGAAGAAGTTGAAATCGTTGATAAACCAGAAGATCTTCTTCCTAG
>CAMYZF010000066.1 GCA_947303755.1 uncultured Erysipelotrichaceae bacterium
AAAAAGTCTGGTGGTGATGGCGCGGTGGACACACCTGTTCCCATCCCGAACACAGAAGTTAAGCACCGTAGTGGCGAAGGTATCCGATTTATCGGGGAGAATAGCGAGCTGCCGGGCTTTTTCTTTTTATAGGCCATTTTTAATGTATAATTAAAATATGAAAAAGATTAACTTAATATTTATTAGATCCAAAATATCTTCTGATCCTAGAATGCTTGATGATCAGAAAAATGATTACTTAAATCAGCTTAAAAAAGAATATGAAATCTCAGAAGATGGTGAGGTATTTTTCTTCATTGAATCTGGTGGTACTGAAGAAGAATTTAGAAGCATCTATTCTTCCTATAAAGCGCCTTATAATTTGATTGCGACTGATGCGAATAATTCCCTTCCCGCGAGCTTAGAAATCGCTTCATTTTTAAAGAACAATAATCTTACCTATAATCTATATCACGCGAAGAAAGAAGACATCTTAGATGTCTTAAGTAAGAAAAGAGACACTTTAAACGCGAAGAATTTTGCTTATAAATCAAGCGAAAAAATCTTAGAAAATAAACGATATGGAGTCGTTGGAAAACCATCTGATTGGCTCATCTCTAGCGACGTAAATTATGAGGACGCGAAAAAGAAATTTGGCGTTAATTTAATCGACATCACTTTTGAAGAATTTAAGAGTGAGATTGAACATGCGAAATCGATTGTTGATCCAGTTGTTTTTGAAGCGAAATTAAATGAAAAGATTAGCGAAGACACACTTAAGGTCGCACTTAAGATTTATAGCGCCCTTTACTCCATTATCAAAAAGCACGATTTAGATGGCTTAACTGTCCGTTGCTTTGATTTATTGGGAATTTATCATAATACGTCATGTCTTGCGTTAGCGCTTCTTAATTCGCAGGGTTATATCGCAACCTGTGAAGGTGATGTTCCAGCCATGCTAACGATGGGAATAATTCGCGAGAAGTTCCATCAATCATCTTTCCAAGTTAATCCATCTTTGGTTAACGAAAAAGAAAGATATGCCTATTTTGCTCATTGCACCATCCCATTAGACATGGTCATTTCTTATAAGTTTGACACACACTTTGAATCAGGCCTTGGAATTGGTATCGCTGGCGAACTCAATTTAGCGAAAGTCACCATTTTTAAAGTTGGTTCAAAATTAGACAAATTTGAAGTCTTTGAAGGTCAGATCTCCGAGAACCTGCACCGCGATAATCTCTGCAGAACTCAATTAAAAATTAAATTTGATGAGGATATTTCCTCTTTGTTAGATGCACCTTGTGGCAACCATTTAATTATCTTCAAAGGTCATCACAAGGATGAACTAGTTGACTTATTAAGTAAGAATAAGTCCATATAATTTTGCATTTATAATTTTAATATGCTATATTCTTTTGCAAGATAATTCATTATCTTAAAATAAATATGCCTGTTACTAAAGAAAATAAAAATAAAAAAGCAAACGTCACTATTAAAGATGTCCAAAGAGTCGTCGCTAGTGAAGCTTTAGAATGCTATGGTGTTGTTGGTTTAGCATCTAAACAAGGCCTCGTTGGTAAGATTCGTTCCGTCATCTCTAAACACGATTATGAGGAAGCTGTTTTCGCTTTCCTTGATCGAAATAATGTATCCGTTAGTGTCTATGTTGATGTCTCCAAAGGCGTCAAGATTACCGAAGTGTTAAATGAAGTCCAAAAAAGAGTTCGTTATGTCTTAACCAAAACTCTTCATTTAAAAGTTAAAAAAGTTGACGTTTATGCTGTTAATGTAAGAAAGATTGATTAATATGCGTAATATCGATGGTCAAACATTAAGGCAGATGTTAGTGTCTGCCGCCAACAACTTATACAATCACTATCCAGAGATTGATGCTTTAAACGTCTTCCCTGTTCCAGATGGAGATACTGGTATGAATATGAACCTTACTCTTGCGAGTGGTTCAAAAGAAATCTCCAACCGCACCGATGATGATGTTTTTGCGATCGCCTCGGCCTTCTCTAAAGGCTTACTTATGGGTGCTCGTGGTAACTCTGGTGTTATTACTTCCCAAATCTTTAGAGGTTTCGCCGATTCCTTAAAAGGCAAAAACGAAATCACCTCAAGCGATTTAGCGGAAGCCTTCTCAAACGGTTCTGCTGTTGCCTATAAAGCCGTTATGAAACCTGTTGAAGGTACAATCCTCACCGTCATTAGAGAATCTTCTAACGCTTTACTTAACTATGTTAACGATAACGAAGTTTCCTTAGAAAAAGCGATGGAATACTTCTTAGAGGAAGCTAATGCTTCGTTAAATAGAACCCCAGAACTTCTTCCAGTCTTAAAAGAAGTCGGCGTTGTTGATTCTGGTGGTGCGGGTTTATGCACGATCATTTTCGGTATGAATGAAGCCTTAAAAGGTAACTTTATCGAAAAGAATCAAGTTGAAGCCGTTTCTGAAGGACCAGATAAAACCGCTCTCGCTTCATTTAAGGAAGATGATGAGTTCGGTTATTGCACTGAATTTATCATGCGTTTAGGTCCAGATTCTGTTAAGAAAGTTTTCAATGAAAATAGATTTAAAAACTGGTTGCTTGCTCAAGGTAACTCCTTAGTTGTGGTTCGTGATGATGATATCGTCAAAGTTCACGTTCACACCCTTACGCCTGGCCACGTATTAACTTACGCGCAAGGTTATGGTGAGTTTGTTAAACTCAAAATTGAAAACATGACCGAACAACACACTAATTTAACTACTAAACCAGAAGAGCCAAGAAAAGCTGAAGTTAAGAAAGAACCACAAAAAGACTATGGTATGGTTGCCATCAGTGCTGGTAAAGGCATCGATCAATTATTCTTAGATATTGGTGTTGATAAGATCGTTAGCGGTGGTCAAACCATGAATCCTTCTATTGAAGATATTGTTAACGCGATTAGAGAAGCCAACGCTAAAGCGGTCTTTGTCTTCCCAAATAACTCCAATATCATCATGGCTGCTTTACAAGCCTCTGATGTTTTAGCGGATGAAGTTAAGGTTCACGTTATTACAACTAAGACAATTCCACAAGGTATTGTGGCAGCATCTAGCTTCTCTCCAGATTTAAGCGAGAAAGAAAATGTTAAGAACATGAAAGATGCTATTAAACATGTTAAATCCGGTTCTGTTACCTATGCGATTAAAGATACTGTTATCGATGGTGTCAATGTCACCAAAGATTACTTCATGGGTATTTCTGATAAGAAGATCATTACTTGTGAAAAGAAGCCTTTAACAGCGTTATATAAATTACTTTCATCAATGGTCAATTCTGAAACATTCTTAATCACCATTTTAGTTGGTGAAGATGTTAAAGATGATGACATTGAAACAATCACAACTAGACTTGAGAAAAAATATCCTGAAGTTGAACTCGATATCCGTCGAGGTGATCAACCAGTTTATTCTTTCCTTGTTGGTGTTGAATAAAATAAAGGCCTTTGGCCTTTTTTCTTAAATTATGCAATTTTCTAAATCTCCAAGAATTAACAAAGCCCTTTATAATATGGGGATTTATTCCTATAAGGATATTGTTTTTCATCTTCCACGAAAATACGAAGATTTGAGACCCACTCATGAAGAAGGACTAAAAGACAAAGAAAGAGTTGTTTTTGTAGGCAATGTAGTGGGCACTCCAGTCACAAGACATTTCGCTAGAGTTAGTGTCACTAAATTTTCCTTTATCACTAAGAGTCAAAATATCTTCTATGTAGAGGCTTGGAATAGACCTTATTTAAATAAGATTCTTCAAGGCGATTCTATCTTCACTTTAGTGGGTAGCTATGACTCAAAGAAAAATATTGTTAATCTTTTAAACATCACCAAGGGTGAAATCACTAATGGTAGATACATTAAACCAATCTATTCTCTTCCAAGAGATATTGATAATTTTGAATTCACCCGTTTAGTGGGAAAAGCCTTCTCAGAAGTAAGTGAACACGATGTTTATAACGAAGTACCAGCCTACTTTATGTCTAAATACCGTTTAGAAAAGAAATTAGACGCTTTAAAGTATGCTCACGCACCAAAAGACGCGAAAGACATTTATAAAGGCCTAAGAGTGCTTAAATACGAAGAATGTTTGCTCTTCTCCCTTAAAACCCAAATGATTCGCAATATTAACAAAGAACTAATCCATCATGAACGAGTGAAAATAGATGAGGCAAAGGTTCAAGAATTTATTGCAAATCTTCCATATAA
>CAMYZF010000067.1 GCA_947303755.1 uncultured Erysipelotrichaceae bacterium
ATCAAATACAAACTTGAAACACTTAGAGACAATCTTAAAGAAAGGAGAATTGACTAATGAAAATTAATTCATCCGAGATCTCTGCTTTAATCAAAAAGCAAATCGAAGATTTTTCTAGCAAGGTTGAATCCAATGACGTTGGTACCGTAATCACCGTAGGTGATGGTGTTGCTTTAGTCTATGGTCTTGATAAAGCAATGCTAGGTGAACTCGTTGAATTCCCTCATGGAATTTATGGCATGGTCATGAATCTTGAAGAAGAAAACGTTGGTTGTGTTCTTTTAGGTAGCGATACCGAAATTAAAGAAGGCGATTTAGTCAAACGCACAAAAAAAGTCGTGGAAGTACCAGTTGGTGATTCCCTCTTAGGACGCGTTGTGAATGCCTTGGGTCAGCCAATCGATGGTTTAGGTGATGTTAAAACTAGCAAAACTAGACCAGTTGAAAGAATCGCTCCAGGAGTCATGTTCCGTAAAAGTGTTGATACACCTTTACAAACCGGTATTAAAGCTATCGATGCAATGATTCCAATAGGAAGAGGCCAAAGAGAACTTATCATTGGTGACCGTCAAACTGGTAAAACTGCAATTGCAGTTGATACGATCATCAACCAAAAAGGTCAAAACGTAAACTGTGTTTATGTTGCGATTGGTCAAAAGAATTCAACAGTTGCCTCAATCGTCGATAAACTTCACAAAGCTGGTGCGATGGACTACACAGTTGTGGTCTCAGCGACCGCTAGTGAACTCGCTCCACTTCTTTACCTCGCTCCATATTCAGGTATGGCGATGGCCGAAGAGTGGTTAGAGGCTGGAAAAGATACTTTAATCATCTTTGATGATCTCTCAAAACATGCGGTTGCTTATAGAACATTATCATTGCTTCTAAAACGCCCAAGCGGTCGTGAAGCATATCCAGGCGATGTCTTCTATCTTCATTCACGTTTATTAGAACGTGCTTGTAAATTAGACAAAGCTTATGGTGGTGGTTCTATTACCGCATTACCAATTATCGAAACCCAACAAGGGGATATTTCCGCTTATATTCCTACAAATGTAATTTCAATTACAGACGGACAAATATTCCTTATGACTGATTTGTTCAACGCTGGTCAAAGACCGGCGATTGATTCTGGTTTATCAGTTAGCCGTGTTGGTAGCGCTGCCCAAATTAAGGCGATGAAACAAGTGGCATCTTCTTTGAAGATTGAACTTGCAAGTTATCGCGAACTTCAAGCGTTCTCGCAGTTCGGTTCCGACTTAGACGCATCCACAAAAGCGGTCTTAAATCATGGTGCAATCCTCATGGAGATTTTAAAACAAAATCAATATGATACTTACCCAGTTGACCGTCAAATCATCGAATTATTTGCGGCGAAACACCAATACTTAGAAACCTTACCTCTTAACAAAGTTAAGGAAACATTAGATAAACTCTATTCCCATTTATCTAGTTCCCATAAGAAACTTCTTAGTGAGATCAATGAGAAGAAGATTATATCTGACGAATTAGAAGCATCTCTGAAAGATGTTCTTAAAAAGTTTTTTGATTCTTTAAAGTAATATGGCTCAATCACTTCACAAAACAAAAAGAAGAATCTCTTCCGTAAACTCCACGAAGAAGATAACGAAAGCGATGGAACTCGTCGCGACTGTTAAACTTAAAAGGTTTAAAAACGTTATGCTTGAAAATGAAGCTTACGCGAATGAACTCGTGAATATTATTCACCATCTTTTTGCGCATTTTGAAGCTCAAGATAATCCATATTTAGTGGAAACAAAATCAAACATCGATTTATATATCGTCGTATCTTCAAATTTAGGTTTATGCGCTTCATACAATAACAACATTTTTAACTTTGTTAGTGAAAATGTTAATAAAACTAATTCAGTTGTTATTCCAATTGGCTTAAAAGGACAAAATTTCCTTAAAAAGGAAGGCTATAACTTAATTGAAGATTACGTAAATCTTAATGAAAAACTGGAATATGGCGATATTCGTAAACTAGGAAAACATATCACTAAAGAATTCGTTGAAGGTAAATATCGTTCAATTAGATTAATTTACACTCACTATGTGAATTCCTTAAAGTTTGTTCCTGAAGAAATAACATTATTCCCAGTTGGTAAAGTTGATGAAACAAAAGAAATTGGTTTAGAGCCACTTTTCGATCCTAACGCCAAGACCTTGATCGATGAGCTCATTCCAATCTATGTTGCGTCAACTTTATATCACAAGATCATTGAATCGCAGGTTTCTGAACAAGCAAGCAGAAGAACCGCGATGGAAAACGCGAACGATAACGCGGATGAAATTATCGAAAAACTCACACTTGAATACAATAAGGCTAGACAAACTGCTATTACGCAGGAAATCACCGAAATTGTTTCCGGTTCTATTAATAAATAGGAGGCTACAAATATGAATAACAACATTGGAAAAGTAGTTCAAGCTGTCGGACCAATCATTGACGTCAGATTTTTAGATGAACATCTTCCAGAATTACTCACCGCCTTAGTTGTAAAACTTCCAGACAACAAAACTCTTACTCTTGAAGTCGCTCAACATATTGGTGATGACGTTGTTAGATGTGTCGCTATGGGACCAACAGAAGGTATTTTAAGAGGACTTGATGTCATTGATACAGGTTCCCCAATTACCGTTCCAGTTGGCAAGGATACATTAGGCAGAATGTTCAACGTTTTAGGTGACCCAATCGATGAGGTTAAAGATGATAAAAAGTTTGCAAAACGCAATCCAATTCATCGTAAATCCCCAACATTTAAGGATCAAAACGTCGCGACAGAAATGCTTGAAACTGGTATTAAAGTTATCGATTTACTTTGCCCATATCTGAAAGGCGGTAAGGTCGGTTTATTTGGTGGTGCTGGTGTTGGTAAAACCGTTTTAATCCAAGAACTCATTCATAACATCGCCACTGAGCAAGATAGTATTTCCGTCTTTGCCGGTGTTGGTGAACGTAGCCGTGAAGGAAATGACTTATATTATGAAATGAAGGCGAGTGGAGTTTTAGCTAAGACCGCACTTGTATTTGGTCAAATGAACGAACCACCAGGAGCTAGAATGAGAGTTGGTTTATCCGCTTTAACAATGGCTGAATATTTCCGTGATGAAGAACATCAAAACGTTCTCTTGTTTATTGATAATATCTTTAGATTCACTCAGGCTGGTAGTGAAGTTTCTGCCTTATTAGGCAGAATGCCTTCCGCTGTCGGCTATCAACCAACCCTTGCAACTGAGATGGGACAACTCCAAGAAAGAATTACTTCTACTAAAGATGGCTCCATTACTTCAGTTCAAGCGATTTATGTTCCTGCTGATGACTTAACTGACCCAGCGCCTGCGACTACATTCTCGCACCTTGACGCGAAGACAGTTTTGGACCGTAACACAGCCGCTTTAGGTATTTATCCTGCTGTTGACCCGCTTGATTCTACTTCCAATATTCTTGATCCAAATATCGTTGGAAAAGAACATTATGAAGTTGCTCGTGAAGTTCAAAAAATCCTGCAAAGATACAAGGAATTGCAAGATATTATCGCGATTTTAGGTATGGATGAATTGTCTGATGAAGATAAATTAACCGTTAATCGTGCTAGAAGAATTAGAAACTTCTTATCTCAACCATTCCACGTTGCTGAAGGTTTTAGTGGCTTTAAAGGAAAATACGTTCCTATCAAAGATACAGTTCGTTCCTTTAGAGCTATCTTAGATGGAAAATATGACCATTATCCAGAAAGTGCCTTCCTCTACGCTGGTACGATTGAAGATGTTGAAGAAAAAGCCGGAGAAAAGAAATAATGTCTTTTAAACTTGCGATTATTTCACCTCGAGGTCTATATCTTGAAAAAGATGTAGATTCTTTAACCGTTAAATTAACGAGTGGATATCGCACGATTCTTGCTCATCATATTGATTTAATTGGCGCGCTTTCATATGCTCCAATGCACATCATCGCGAATAACAAACGTGAAGACTTTGCTATTCATGGTGGGGCTATTTCTATTAAGGAAAATAAGGTTAGTTTAATTGTTAATGCAGTTGAGGCTAAACACGATATCGATGTGAAGCGCGCTAAAGATGCAAAATCTAGAGCAGAAGAAAGACTTAAAACCAAAGGAAAAGATC
>CAMYZF010000068.1 GCA_947303755.1 uncultured Erysipelotrichaceae bacterium
ACCGAACCCGAAGGAATTGATTTACAGTCAACCGCGTTTGGCCGCTTCGCTATTCCTCCACTTTTGCTCATCAATGGTGGATGTTAAGGGGCTCGAACCCCTGACCCCCGCCGTGTAAAGGCGATGCTCTCCCAACTGAGCTAAACATCCAATTACACTTTGACGTGCTAGATAAATATATCAAAATGATATAAGCAAGTCAATGTGATTTTAAAGCATTAATAACCCTTTTTTCCTAAGAGGTGGAACATATTCTTTTTATAGACTTCAACACCTGGTTGGTTGAATGGGTTTACTTTTAGTAAGTAGGCAGACATTGCGCAAGTTTTCATGAAGAAATAGAAGAGGTATCCGAGGTTATATTCGTCCATCTTTTCCACTTCAATGATGATGTTTGGAACATTGCCTGTTTTGGTATGTGCTTCAAGGGTACCTAAAAAGGCTTTTTCGTTAACGAATTCAAGATCCTTGTTTTCAAGATAATTTAGTCCATCAAGATTGGCATCATCGTGAGGAATAACCACTCTATTGTTTGGATGTTTAACATAAAGAATTGTTTCGAATAATTGTTTGGTACCGTCTTGGACGTATTGACCTAACGAATGAAGGTCAGTTGAGAAGGTTGCGGAGTCTGGAAGTAGACCCTTGCCATCTTTACCTTCTGATTCACCAAATAATTGTTTGAACCATTCACCAAGTTGGGTGAGTTTTGGCTCATAAGAAACAAACATTTCCACACCTTTTTTGTGGTTATAAAAATAGTCTCTAAGCACAGCGTATTTGTAAGCTGGATTTTTGTTAATTAACGGATTTTTGCAGGCTTTTTCGGCGTCTAGTGCGCCTTTCATAAGTTCATCAATATTCACTCCAGCACAGGCAAGTGGGAATAAACCAACAGCAGTGAAAACAGAGTAGCGACCACCAATATTTCCTGGAAGATTAAAGGTGACATAACCCTCATTGGTTGAGAGTTCTCTAAGCGCTCCTTTTTTAGGATCAGTTGTCGCGAAAATGGCTTTTTGAGCTTTAACTTTTCCAACCTTTCTTTCAAGGAGTTCTTTGACTAATCTAAACGCGATTGCGGTTTCAGTAGTGGTGCCACTTTTTGAGATGACGTTAATCGCGAAATTCTTATTTTCAAGATATGAAAGTACATCAAAGATGTAATCGCTGGAGAATGTTTGTCCAAGGAAGATGATTTCTAATTTGTCGTTTCTTTTTAGACCTTGGAGAGCTTCAAGAGCTGCTCTAGCGCCTAAATAGGAACCGCCGATTCCACAAACAACTAAGACTTCATAGTTATCACGAACTACTTTCGCATATTTCTTAATATTTTCGAATTCAACTTTATCAAAAGTTTCTGGATATTTAACCCAGCCGGTAAAGTCGTTTCCAGCGCCTTCGTTTTTTTCAATCATCTCATTAATTTTTGAGACTTTCGGTTGATAGGACGCATAATCGACGTTTGCTAAAACGTGTTCATCTTTAACTTTTAGCATAGTTAGTTTTCCTCCTTGCTCGCTTTGATCCATTCTGGAAGTTTTTCTTTTAAAGCGGTGAAATCAATGTATTGAGGATCAATCTTTTCTTTTTTGACTCCTCCACGATGATATTCATCTTTTTCTTCTTGGCTAATTTTCGACATTGAAAGTTTTAAAAAGCCATCTTCTTCAATGTCGATAATTTTAACTTGATAGGTTTTACCAATCTTTAGATATCTTGAGATATTTCTAATAAAAGTGTTCGCGACTTCAGAGATATGAAGAAGGCCCTTTTGACCATCTTCAAAAATCATAATCGCTCCAAAAGGTTTAATTGAGGTTATTGTACCCTCGATAATATCGTTAATTTTGTAAGTGTTCATTTTGATTGATATACGCCTCCACAGCGTGGGTGTCTTCTAATGAGGTAACTTTGAGCAATTGCTCTTTACCTTCGATAATTGCTACTTTCTTACGAAGCAGTTTTACTAATTGGGTGTCATCGGTGTGATTTTCACCTTCATATTTCTTATGAGCATCTCTGATGACGCTAAGATGAAATGCTTGAGGAGTTTGAATTCTAAGCAATGAATTACGATCCTCATAAGACTCGAGCTCGTTATTATTCACTCTAATTAGAGTGTCCACAACTTTAATAGCTGGAGCAGCCCCTTCAGCATTTTTAAGGGCTTTGATCAGAGAAGAAATGATTTCTTCATCAACAAGTGGACGAGCGGAATCATGAATTAAGACGTAGCCATCTTTATCTTTGATAGCGTCCAAGCCATGTTTCACACTTTCTTGTCTAACGTTTCCACCTACGACAATAGATGAAACTTTTTTGTAGTTACCTTTAACTAGTGATTCAACTTTATCCTTATCTTCTTTAGAAGAAACTAAAATAATTTCATCAATTTCTTTTGAACTTTCAAAAGCATCTAATGAATATTGGAACAAAGGTTTGCCTTTGATTTGGAAGAATTGTTTCTTTTGATCACTTCCAAAACGAGTAGATGAACCTGCTAAAAGAATAACTGCAAAGGTTTTCATTTTATTCGCCGCTAAGTTTTCTAAATGTTTCTTCTTCTTTACGTTTAAGTTCGTTATCAACTGCGATTTGTTTAATCAAAGATTTAACAGTCTTATCGAGGTTTGAGCCATCGGTATAGTTAGCAGTGAATGCGAAGTTAACGCGTTTTTCTTTGACAAGTTTTTGAATGTTGGTTTTATCTTTCTTGCTATAAATAGCAATGGATTTGCCGCCATTATTTTTTAGAACTTGCATACATGGAACATCAGTCATTCCATCACCAAGATAAATCATATTGGTATATGGGATTCGGTGTTCTTTTTCTTTTTCGTTAATCTTACTATCATCTCTTAAATCAGTAGCGCCTTTAGAAATTCTAAAGAGATATTGAGTTTTTTGAGTGTAGTTAACGGATTGTTTTGGCCAAACAGGTTCTTGTGTTTCGGGATCGAAATAGAATTCACAACCATAGATTTTGGTGAAGTGTTTTGCAATGGAGCAACCTTCCACAATTTCTTTAGTGCCCGAACTTAACAAATAGTGTTCAACTTTAACATCGTGTTGTTGACCATATTTATTGATTCGTTTGAACCAGTTTTCAACACCAGGGAAGTATTCGATTTTCTTTCCACATTCATTCAAGAACTTTTTGGTTAACTTGATTCCCTTATCTTTGGAGAGTTTCACCATCATATACATGTAAGAGAGAATTCTTTCGACTTCACTCTTTTTGGAAAACTCACCTGTCGCTCCCCAGAATTCCTCTGGTTTTAAGCCTAAAGCAGGGATGAATGAATAATTTTGCATGTCTGTTGTCGACAAAGTTTTGTCGAAATCATACATAATCGCAACAATTGGTTTTTTCATATGTCTTTCCTCGCTTAAAACCTTACCAAAAGGTAAAGCATAAGTCAAATTATGTAGTTGGCAAAATTGCCAAAATTATAGATTGCTATATGGGAGAGGATATTTGGAAGTTAAGGCGATAACTTTCTCATGAATTTTGCTTAATTCTTCTTCGTTATCTTTGTTTAGGATTGCTTCGTCGATGTACTCGGCGATTAAATCCATATCCGCTTCAACAAATCCTCTTGTAGTAATAGCAGGAGTACCGATTCTCACTCCAGAAGTGATCATTGGAGGGAGTTGATCGCCTGGGATTGTATTTTTGTTAAGAGTAATTCCGACTTTATCCAAAAGCTTTTCAACTTCTTTACCAGTCATGCCTTTTGTGGAATAAGTATCCACTAAAATTAGGTGGTTATCAGTGCCACCAGTAACAAGGCGATATCCACGTTTAGTTAAAGCCTCGGCGAGAGCCTTAGAATTCTTAATAATTTGTTCTGAATATTTCTTGAAGGAAGGTTGAAGATCTTCATTAAAACATACAGCTTTTGCGGCGATAATGTGCATTAATGGACCACCTTGGATACCTGGGAATAAGGCGGAATTTACCTTCTTATAAATCTCTTCATT
>CAMYZF010000069.1 GCA_947303755.1 uncultured Erysipelotrichaceae bacterium
ATAACAATGCCGCCAA
This sequence comes from uncultured Erysipelotrichaceae bacterium, assembly GCA_947303755.1. GTDB lineage: Bacteria > Bacillota_I > Bacilli_A > RFN20 > CAG-826 > Fiminaster. The sequence goes on from CAMYZF010000069.1 coordinate 17, forward strand.
CGAATCCTTCCCAAGTTTTCTTTGGAGAAATCCTTGGATTCATTTTGTGTTTACCAAAAAGAATACCAACGAAATACGCACCAATATCGTTCATCATGACGCCAATTGCCAAGAAAAGAACTAATAACAATGACTCAAGATATGGGAATGAACGTCGCATCAAATAATCATGATCAGCTGCGCCCCATGCCGGGAATGGTGAGAATCTTAAGTATAAGAATGATTGAATGCCTAAGGAACAAATAACAATCATTGTTATAAAATAACAAACATATGAAATAGTCATTTGTTCACTGATGAAGGAAATAACAAAGAAAATAATCGCTACAAAGATAATAATCATTGAGGAAAGTTCGATGTTAACAAAGTCATTTGAGACAAAGTCCCAAGCGTTGATCTCGGCTCCCGCTTTGATAGATGGCCAGTTATTTCTGAAGAAAACATAGTTGGTCATAAGTAGCATGGAAGTAATAGTAATAGCGTAGACAATATAACGGAGTTTGCCTTGAAGTTTGGTGATATGAACAAGTTCATAACCTGCTAAACCAGTAAGAACAACAATAAAACCAAAGAAAAGCCAGTTACCAATGATAATGCATGGCGCTGCAACAGCAGCAAATACTAATCCGGTAATGACTCTTTTTCTTAAAGATACTTTAGTGTCGTTTGAAATCTCGTTGTGTTTAATCTTTCCCATTGTCTAATCCTCCATATCGGCGGTTACGTCTATTAAATTCCTTCATACAATCAAGGAATGGTTCATATTTAAAATCTGGCCATTTAACTGGGGTGAAAATCATTTCTGCATAGCAGAGCTGCCATGGAAGGAAATTCGAAATACGGATTTCACCAGAAGTTCTTACGAGTAAGTCAACATTTGGAAGACCCGCTGTATAAAGATGATCTTCAACAGTTTGTTCACTTATTTGACCAATAGATAATTTTCCATCCACCACTTCTTGAGCGATAAGCTTTGTAGCTCTAGTAAGTTCTTCTTTTCCACCATAGTTAAGACAGATATTAAAAACAAAGTTTTTGCAATCTTTTGTTAATTCAATTGAACGAGCGATAGTTTTTTGAGTCTTTTCTGGAAGACGAGACACATCACCAGAAATCATAACCCTAGTACCATCTTTAATAAGCTTGTTAATTTCTTTTTTAAAGAAAATCTCTAAATATCTAAAAAGATGATTAATTTCGGCTTTTGGTCTTTTCCAGTTTTCAGTAGAGAAAGCGTAAAACGACATGACTTTAATGTCGAATTCTTTACAATAATCGAAAACCTCGGTGATTCGATTACAGGCTTCTTTATGACCTAAATGACGAGGAAGACCTCTTTCTTTAGCCCATCTTCCATTGCCGTCCATAATGAAAGCAATGTGATTAATTGGTTTGTTTAATATTACTTTTTCGCTCATAGGCTTATATTATACAAGCGTAGGCGCGAACTAGACAAGCGTATAAGAAAATAATTGCAAATATTCTAAAAGAAAAGAGAGGAATTAACCTCTCTATACAGTCATGATTTCTTTTTCTTTTTCCGCAAAGGCGTTTTCGATATCTTTCATGGCTTCATCAACCACTTTTTGAAGATCTTCCTGAACTCTGTCTTTGTAATCATCTGTCATATCGTCAGCATCTTTTACAAAGTCAACATATTCACGGCGGACATTTCTGGCCGCGACCTTTGCTTCTTCCATCATCGCTTTGCCTCTTTTGACTAAATCACGACGGGAATCTTCAGTTAAAGGTGGGATAGTAATACGAATGGAATCACCTTCATTAACAGGATTGACTCCGATGTTGGCAGCATTAATCGCTGCGACAATCGCTTTAACGTCACCTTTATCATAAGGTTTGATTAAGAGTTGTCTTGGTTCTGGAGTAGAAATTGAAGAGATTTGGTTAATGGCGATTTTGTCACCATAATATTCGCATTCAATTCTATCAAGCATCGCTGGGGAGGCTCGACCAGTTCTAAGAGTGACTAATTCGTTTTTTAAACTAACGACACATTTCGCTAATCTTTCTTTAGCTTCTAAGGCAATTTCATCCATAATTTTTATCCTTTCTTGACGGTTGTTCCGATGTCTTCTCCGCGTGCCACTTTCACGAAATTATCCGTGTTTTGCGCATTAAATACGCGAACATCGATATCTTTGTCCTTTAACATTTCAATCGCAGTTAAATCCATAACTTTAAGATTTTTGGCGATGATTTCAGAACAATGAACTTCGTGATAAAGTTTGGCGTTTTTATTATATCGTGGGTCATCATCATAGACACCATCAACACCATTTTTACCAATTAAAATGGCATCGCATTTTGTTTCAATAGCCCTAAGAGTTGCACATGTATCAGTTGTGAAGAACGGCTTACCAGTTCCACCACCAAAGACAGTGACATAGCCTTCATTAAGGTATTTGTCTGCAAGTTCTGGTGAGAATGTTTCAGTAAATTGCTCCATTCTTACAGCGGATAAGACAACTGACTTAGCGCCTAATTTGATAAGAGTTTCTTTGATAGCGAAGGAATTGATGATTGTACCAAGCATTCCCATATAATCGCCAGTAACTCGATCAAACCCTGTCTTTTCAATTAAGCCACCACGGCAGATATTACCAGCACCGACAACGATGCAAACTTGAACACCTTCATCGCTAATGGCTTTAATTGAGCGACAAGTATTTAAAAGAGCCTCACTATCGTGAATACCATTTTTTCCATCGCCAGAGAGAGCTTCTCCAGAGAGTTTTACTAAGATACGACGATACATTATAAGGCTCCTTTTAAATTATTTAACTTCTTTCATTACTTCTTCAGCGAAGTTATCTTGACGTTTTTCAATACCTTCACCGACAGCATATCTAACGAATTTAACTACGTTGGTGCTTTTTTCTTTTAAGACTTGAGCAACGCTCTTTTCACCATCAAGTAAGTAGGCTTGAGAGAGAAGGATTGATTCGGATAAGACTTTTTTGACTTTTCCGTTAACAATGCCTTGAAGCATAGCTTCAGGTTTGCCGGCTAATTTTGGATCAGCTTTGGCGGTTTCAAAAGCAATAGCTTTTTCGTGTTCGATGACATCGGCTGGGATATCAGCTTCACTAACGTATTTTGGAGCGTTAGCAGCGATGTGCATTGCAAGACCTTTTGCGAGTTCTGCATCTTGTTTATCAAGAAGAACTAAGGTTGCAATCTTTCCACCCATGTGGATGTAGGAACCAAATTCTTGCGAACCGGATTTGCTAACAATATCGAAACGACGATAATCTAATTTTTCACCCATGGAAACTGTCGCATCGGTGAATAATGATTTGGTTGCTTCTTTCGCTTCTTCGATGGATCTACATCCTTTGGAGAGTGTGACTTCCATGGTGTCATCCACTAACTTGTGGAATTTTTCACCTTTAGAAACGAAGTCTGTTTCACAGTTAACTTCAGCGATGATAGCTTTGTCGCCTTTAACGACGACACCCGCTAAACCTTCGGCAGCGATTCTGGATGCTTTGGCTTGAGCTTTGGCGATGCCTTTTTCTCTTAACCAGTCGATAGCTTTTTCAACATCAGAGTTTGATGCTTCAAGAGCTTTCTTACAATCCATCATACCTGCACCGGTACGATCGCGAAGTTCTTTAATAAGTTCAATCATGCTAGCCATAATTATTTAGCCTCTTCTTTAGAAGCTTCGGCTTTTTTAGCAGGAGCTTTCTTAGCAGCTGGTTTCTTGGCTGGTTTTGCTTCAGCAGGCTTTTCCTCTGCTGGTTTTTCTTCGGCTTTAGGAGCTTCTTCTTTCACTTCTTTAGCCTCTTCTTTTTTGGCTTCTCTAGCAGCTTCCTTTTGTTTACGTAAGGCTTGCATCTTCTCAAAACGTTCTTGTTTTTCTTGGCGAGCTTTACGGATAGC
>CAMYZF010000070.1 GCA_947303755.1 uncultured Erysipelotrichaceae bacterium
ATAAAATCACCATCTTCGACTTCGTTTTCTTCTAGAGTTTCATCAAGCGCTTTATTGCCAAACTTTTCCACTACAAAGTTATCAGTTGGTCTACTACCGGCTAAAGTGGTTACTGAATTACCAACTTCTTGGTTGTCTCTTCCAATGTTTTGAAGGAATCTTTCTCTTCGTGGATAATTGCCTGTGCCATCAGACATAAAACAATTAATCATTTTTTGTGAGAGATAATATCTCTCTTCAACTTCCGCTTCTAACAAGTCCTTGAGTTTTAGCTTTAATTCTTGTTTTTCTGGGAAGATGAACGGAGTATGTGATTCTCTAATGGAAACACAGAAAACACGTTCCCTGTTCTGAGGGATACCATAATCTTTTGCGTTTAAAACCTTCCAATAGTTCGTATAACCGATGGAAGAGAGGAAATCGAGCCATTTATCGAAGTCAGCCTTAAAACGCTTAGAAACGAGGTTTTTGACGTTTTCTAACAACAAATAAGTTGGAAGCGTTCCTTCATCGTTAGCAATCTTAAGTAATCTTTCAACTTCATATAGGAGTCCACTTCTAGTTCCTTCAGTGATTCCAGCGAGTTTACCAGCAACGGAAACATCCTGACATGGGAAGCTGTAAGTCCATAGGTCTGCTTGAGGAAGTCTTTCTATCTTAGTGATATCACCAAGATTATTTGCTGATCCGTGAAGTGCTTCGTATGACTTAATTGCATATTTATCGATTTCAGATATCGCCACTACTTCGTGTTCAACACCAATGTTTTTAAGAGCTTGATGCTGACTTCCTATACCGGCAAATAATTCAATGATTTTTAACATAAGACCTCCAATCCAATAAAAAAGCCCCTAACTAGGAGCTCATATTTGTGTAATCGTTTTTGTACCTATTCAGTACGGCATAAGCGATGATTAATGCAACACATCCATCAATACGCTTATATTTGCTATTCATTTTGCTTGGTTGAATGTTTCCATTAACATCCACTTTAGCCTGGGTGTTAGCAAGACACCATTTAAGAATCGGATTATTATCATAGATAACACCCTTATTTTTTAAGTCTGCCTCAAGCTGTTTCATTGGTTCGCTAAGAGTAAATATACCTTGGCGAATCTTTTCCATATTGAAGCCGTGTTCCTCCATTTCGTTTACCCAATACTGTGCATTCCAAGGATCATAGCCAATCCATAATGGTCTAATGCCATATTCACGAACCATTTGAAGAAACCACTCAGTTACTATAGTAAAGTCATTTTGACTTCCATCAGTTAGGGTGATTAATCCTCGTTTGATCCATAAATCATATGGGGCACTATCTTCTTGGATTCTTTTCTGCACCACTTCACTAGGCATAAAGAAATGTGGAACGATATACTTCTTGCCTTCTTTTATGACAAGGAGCAAGGCACAGGTAAGGTCAGTTGTGGATGATAAGTCGACACCACCAATAGCGTATGAATCTCTAAGAAATTCAATGTCAAATGTGGTTTCATTATTTAAATCATCAAACGATAACCAAGTACCTGATTCTAATTGTTTAATGTTGAAGTCTTTACAAAGCATCGTGACTCTTGTAGAAAGGTCATTCTTTGATTTGTTCATAATGTCCTCTAAATAGGAAATTGCCTTAACTCTTCCTAAGGAAGGATTTGACTTAACCCAAGAGGATTTATCGTTATAGACTTCTTCGGTTGAATCTTGTGTGTAGAGCCAAGGAAGGATTCTATCATCTTCGATTTCACCCTTGATGACCTTACGTACATATTCAAGTTTTCTATCCAAAAAACCACTGACTACATTACCTTCGGTTGTGATAATGAACATCAATGGTTCTCGTTTAGTTGATTGAGATTGTTTAATAGCATCATAGACTTTTGAATCAGACATTTGATGTGCCTCGTCTATACAAGCTATTTCTACATTGTATCCATCCAAGTTACGTGACTGCGCGGATAACTTCTTAATTTTGTTTTTATTGCGTGGGGAATAGATGAAAAATAAGTTCTTTCTGCTTCTATTCTCTTTAGAGAGTGCCTTGGATTGCTCTCTCATATTATTGATTTCCTCAAAGAGGATTGATGCTTGGTCATTAGTGTTAGAAGCACAAATGATGTCCACACCACCACTAGATAAGAAGAATTCAGCAAGATCAATTCCCGCTACAAAGGTTGTTTTTCCGTTCTTACGAGCAATGAGAAGTAACGCTTCAGTAAATCTTCTAAGTCCAGTTTCGGAGTATTTAAATCCATATGCTGTTTGAAGAAATGCTTTCTCCCATAATTCGAGAACGAATGGTTGACCATTAAATGGGGACTTAGTGTGTTTACAAAACGTTTCAATAAAATTGATCCTTAATTCCCCAGGCTTTTCATCGAAGTAATACTTGGGATTATCTAAATCACTAATAAGCGAGTCAAGAACCGCCTTTAATTCATTGCCAACCTTAATCTTTCCAAGTTCAATCTCATCATAGTATTGCTTTAGGTAGTTCATTAGGACTTACCATTCTTTGCCATGAAGGATTCAAACTCATCTTCTTCATCTTCGATTTGTTTACCAAAGATTGTATTTAAAGTTTTAATAATTCCTTGGTAAGCAGAGACTGATTGGAGATAAGCTTTGTAGCTTGGATTGATACTTGGAACCCCTTTATTGTTGACAATTGTGATGCCTTCCTCAGCGATTTTTCCCTGTAATTCATCCATATTTACCTTTAAAAACGCTGCTTTTTTGAATAATTCATCCACCATTTTCTTTTTGGTTTCATCTGAATTTTGGAAGAGCGACTTTAGTCGGTTATATTCTTTTGTGATATTTGTTTTCTTATTCATAGTGCCTCCTACAGGAAAAAACGAATTTGAAAAATTGATCCCACGCATTTTAGAGGTTTGGTCCCACGGCACTTTAGTGAATCAAACAAAATGCTAGGTGGGGGGAGTATTTTTCTCTTTCTTCCCAACTAAATTTCCTTCCTTGTCCCACTCATAAGTCCTTGAGCCTCCAAACCTTTGGTGTTCCTCGTTATGGCACTCAGTACATAGAAGGATTAAGTTATCTTGATTAATAGTTATATTAGGATCAGTGACATTCTTTGGAGTTAAGTGAATCTTGTGATGTACTTCAGTTCCAATAGCACCACACTTCTCACATAGACCGTGAGCAGATTCAATCTTAATAGCTCTTGCCACTTGCCAATCCTTTGATCTATAGAAGTCTGCTATTGCCTTACAATTACGATTAAGTCTCATAGCACCTCCTAATAAAACAAAAAGACCTTATAGGTCTCATCGCTTTTCTATAGCATTTGCTGATTATACATTATCACGCATTTAGTAGGATTTCAAAGGTTCATAGGGTATCACAAGGTATCATAGGGTATCAACTTTTTATAAGCATGGCTGGTTTACAGTGTTTTGATACAACCGAACACTTCGACATATCAACCGAGCACCACTACTTTAATTGCTATATATTCTATATTTTGAATTCAATGTTAGTTCATTAGAAAGACCGTTATCGGAATATAATTCTCTAGTAAATCTAATTTCTTGTTTAGCCAAGCAAAGTTCTAAAAAACACATAAAGATACCAATATCGATACGATTATAAAAGCTAACTGCCTTAGCAGGCATAATACCTCTTTTGCCTTCTTTTTTATAACGATATACTTCTAATGTTTCTTTGTTTTTTACTAACCAAGGTTGGCTATTACAAGCACTTGGAG
>CAMYZF010000071.1 GCA_947303755.1 uncultured Erysipelotrichaceae bacterium
TTAGACGAATATGTTCGTTATGTCGGTGATGAAGTTGCAGTAGTTGCAGCAGAAACCGAAGAAATTGCTTTGGAAGCATTAAAGCTTATCAAAGTGGATTACGAAGTATTAGAACCAGTCTTAGATTTTGAAAAGGCTGTAGATAATCCAAGCGTCATCCACCCAGAAGATAAGATTCATGAAATGTTCCCAATTGGTTTTGAACCAAAAAGAAATATTGCCGCTTCTTATGAGATGCAAGTTGGCAATGTCGAAGAAGAACTCGCGAAATGTGACTACGTCGTAGACGAAACATTCTATACCCAAGCTCAAGCTCATGCGATGTTAGAACCACACGCTTCTAACGCTAGACTTGATGAACATAATAGATTAGTTGTTTATTCAACCACCCAAACCCCATTCCATATGCGTAGAATTATCTCTAAGACCTTAGGTCTTCCAGTTGAGAAAGTACGCGTTATTAAACCTCGTGTTGGTGGTGGTTTTGGTGGTAAACAAGCTTTCCATGGTGAAATGTTTGTTTCCTTAGTTACTTTAAAAACTGGTCGTCCATCTAAACTTGTCTTCACTCGTGAAGAAGTATTTGGTGCGACTTATACACGTCACCCAATGCGTATTAGAATGCGCATAGGTGCGACAAAAGATGGCAAGATTCAAGCGATTGACTGCCGTGCCTTATCCGATACAGGCGCATATGGTGAGCACGCTTTAACAGTCTTCATGATCGTTGGTTCAAAGGTTCTACCTTTATATAACAAAGTCAAAGCTGTTAGATTCGGTGGACAAGTTGTTTACACCAATCACGTTTCTGCAGGTGCGTATCGTGGTTATGGAGCGATTCAAGGTAATTACGCCTTAGAATCCACGATCGATATGCTCGCTGAAAAGATGGGTGTTGATCCAATCAAACTTCGTGAAGACAATTCCATGAAAGAAAAAGAAACTTCCCCAATCTTTGAGATTATGGGTGAAGGTACCGAAGGTACTGCGATGATCATGGAATCTTGCAAACTTCCATATTGTATTACTCGTGGTCGTGAACTTATGGACTGGGACAACAAATATCCAGTTAAACAAGTTGGTCCACATAAAGTTAGAGCGGTTGGCTGTGCAATTGCTATGCAAGGTAGTGGAATTCCATTCCTTGACATGGGTTCTTGTTCAATCAAATTAAATGATGGTGGTTCCTACATGGTCACAGTTGGTGCAACCGATATTGGTCAAGGTAGTGACACGATTATTTCTCAAATCGTCGCCGAAGAACTCGGAACAACTATGGATAAAGTCATCATCTACTCATCTGATACTGACTTAGGTCCTTACGATTGTGGTGCGTACGCATCGTCCACAACTTATGTCAGTGGTAATGCTGCATACAATGCTGCAGTTAAGATGAGAGAAAGACTTCTCAAAGAAGCTGCTCAAGAATTGCAAGTTAAACCAGAAGATGTTGAATTCGATGGTAAAGTCTTCACTTCTGGAGAAAAGAGTGTAACTCTTGAAGACTTATCTACTGGTAGATTATATAACAACGATACTCATCAAATCGCGGTTACCGAGTCCTATCATGGACACGTTTCACCTCCTCCATTTATGGCGGCTTTTGGTGAATTTGAATTCGATACCGAAACTTATGAATATAAGATGATTAAATACGTTACAGTTACTGACTGTGGTACAACCATCAACCCAATGCTTGCAAGAGGACAAGTTGAAGGTGGTGTCATCCAAGGTTATGGTATGGCTAGTAGTGAAGAAGTTATCTATTCTTCTAACGGAAAACTTTTAACCAATACCTTTGATGCATATCACGTTCCAACAAATAAAGAAGTTGGTGAATTAGTTTCTGAATTTGCTGATTCTTATGAACCAACTGGTCCATTTGGTGCGAAATCTGTTGGTGAAATTGGTATTGATACACCTCCAGCTGTTTTATGCAACGCTGTTTATAATGCCTTTGGAGTGAGAGTTCACTCACTTCCAATCACTCCTCAAAAAATCTTTGAGGCTATGAAAGAAAAGAAATAAGAAATGAATGATATCTTGCTGAAAAATGGTTTAGTTTACCAAAAAGGTAAATTTGAAAGAGTTAATCTGGCTATTTTAGGCGAGAAGATTTCTTATATTGGAAAAGAAGAAGTATCCGCGAAAGAAGTAGTGGACGTTTCTAACCTAAAGGTTCTTCCAGGCTTAATCGATCCACATGTTCATTTTGATCTTAACTGTGGTCGAATCAACTCAGTTGATGATTTCTACTTTGGTAGTAAATGCGCTATTTATGGTGGAGTCACCACAATCGTTGATTTCTTAGAGCCAACAAGAAACGCAGAGGAATTAGAAAAATCTTTCTATGAAAGACTTGAACAAGCGAAAGGCTGTTTGGTCGACTATCATTTCCACGCGTGCATTAAGGAACCAAATGGTTCGCTGGAAGGATACGTTAAAACAGTGGTGAAACTTGGAATGCGAACAATTAAGTTGTTCACAACTTATTCTGACACTCATCGAAGAACTTACGATAAAGACATTATTGAATTACTTAAATTAAGTAAGAAATATAACGTCTTAATTACCGCTCACATCGAGAACGATGATTTAATTGATTTAAGAGATAAATATACATACAAAGACTTATGTCTTTCTAGACCATCATTCGCCGAGACTAGCGAAGCATTAAAGCTTGCTAAATACGTGCGTGAAACTGGTGGTAACTTCTATATGGTGCATTGTTCTAGCGGACAAACTCTTAAAGCTTTAAAAGAACAATTTAGCGATATTCTTAATAAGAATTTCTATGTTGAATCTTGTCCACAATATTTCATTTTCAACAATTCAGTTCTAAACGAAGAAAATGGAAAATTATTTACCTTTGCCCCTCCACTTAGAAGTGAAAGAGAAAGACAATTATTAGTGGCAAATTATAAAGATGTTATTTCAATTGGAACAGATCATTGTTCATTTATGAAGAAGGAAAAAGACTTCCCAACTTTGAAAGGATTCCCTCTTGGTGTTGGTGGAGTTGAGCATGCCTTCACATTATTGTATCGTCGCTTTGGAGATGAAATTATCGACAAAATGTCGATTAACACTGCAAAGATCCAAGATTTCCCAACCAAAGGTGAACTTAAAGTGGGAATGGACGCTGATGTTTCTATCTTTAAAGATGATGACTCAATGGTTATTAATTCAAACCACGGAAAATGCGATTATTCAATTTACGAAGGTCTTATTTCTGCTGGTGAATTCGTTCACGTTTTGCGTCGCGGAGTGTTCGTCTTAAAAGACAGAAAACTCATCGAATCCAAAGGAAAATTACTAAATTGCGGGGAAAACTAATATGAAAGCAATTATAAACGCGAGAATCTATGATTATGTAAATTATATCGAAAGTGGATATGTACTTTTTGATAAACGCATTGTTAAGGTTGGTCCAATGAGCGAATACAAAAATGCTGGCTATAAAGAAATTGATTTTGCTGGCGATTTATTGCTTCCAGGTTTTGTTTGTAATCACGCGCACATTTATTCGATTTTCGCTAGAGGTTTAATCCTTCCATTTAATCCAAAGAATTTCCAAGACATCTTAGATCAAATGTGGTGGAAGTTAGATGCTAAACTCAC
>CAMYZF010000072.1 GCA_947303755.1 uncultured Erysipelotrichaceae bacterium
CAATAGTTTAGGTTATCTGGTTTAGTCAATTAATTACAACCCGCAAAATTAACAATAATCCCGCAAACCCTCCACAAACCACCAGAAAAAAACACTTGTTTACTCCCTTTTACATCCACGAATTACGCGAATTTCGCTAATGGCATCCACCCAACAATTGTCAAACAACTTGGACAATATGCGAACAACTGGAACAACATTTATTATCTTGGCATCCGCTAACCAATACCTCACGCTAAGACGCTAAGGCGCTAAGGTTTAAAAAGAAAACAACAAATACTATTAATTAGTCTGCCCTTAAAAAATCATTATATTATTATTGATGTTATTCTTTTCTTTCATTAAGTTGTCAATTATTGTATATCCTTTTTTATCTTTCTTCTTTTTTCAATGACCTTAATTCTGAAAGTAATTTATCAAACTGATATACCGATTTTAAAATTTCTTTCGTAAATTCAATGGATACACTTAATTCCTTTTCACTAATAGAATCGAAATCCGTGAGCTTTACGTGAGCCGCATTATTTCCAAGTATACGAAGAAGATCCATACCTTCCTTTAATTCATTAGGCATAGTTATGGTTTTGACCAGTGCCTGCAATCTCTCTTTTAGATTTTTTCCTTCAGTGCCTTTATCTTCACATAACTGCTCCAATGTTTTACGTACCATTATTGCAGAAGCCACATAGCACTTGTTTGCAAAACAATCTATTGCTTCTTCAAATGTTTCTGATATTTGCAGCGGTATAGAATCTTTTTTGAATTCCATTTTTGCAGTAGGATAAGTGTCTAAACAAACATCATTCCTATTAGCATCTTGAATAATAAAAGAAAAACCACCACAATTTGGATTAGGACATTTTCTGATACCTAATATAACACGCTTATTGTCATCATTTAAAGACAGTATATCTTTGACGATTGGAACAAAAGTGCCACGATTACCACAATGAGGGCATATTAATGTTATATTATCCCCTTCAATTATTTGATTATGGTTTAAATTTATTTTCATTATTAAGCATTGAAAAAGAGTTATATTAATCTACAGATCCAACTAAAATTTATGAGAAGTCGAAATCATCATAAATATCAATGTCGATCTTTTCACCACCATAAAATGTATCCTCAAAATATTGAGCGTGCGGCAGGACAACCTTCTGAACAAGTTTTTCATCAAGCGAATTAAGAAAATATGATTCAGATTGAATTTTACTATCTGCGTGGACGGAGTGAATATCTCGATAAACACATAATCTGTCTTTTGCTCTTGTGAGTGCCACATAAAGGCATCTACGTTCCTCTTCTATGCTTTCTTCGCCATTAAGTATTGCTTTTTTACTAGGAAATGAGAATGTAGATACATTTAGAACATAGCAGTTTTTAGCCTCTAGGCCCTTTGCAGAATGAATGGTTGAGAGGATTACATGATCTTCATCCTTTCCTCCTCCTTTTCTTGTTGTTTCTAATTTTGGATCAAGTACATACTCTGAAACAAATTCCGCAATACTCGCAGTGTCCAATGCAACTTCTTGAAGAAGTTCAAAGTCGTTCTTTCTGCTTTCCCAATTATTGTCTTTGTAAATCTCGGCTAACCTTTTTTCCATTACACGAAGAGCTTCAGCAATAGCTTCACTTACATTGTATTGTAAATCACTTATAGCTAAAAGTGTTTCAGATATTTCTTTCGGAATATTTAAACCCATAAGCGTATAAATACATTCCTCAAGGTTTGCTTTATCTATAACATACCCAATAATCTTTGACGCGGTTACCTCTCCAATACCAGGCCAAAGCATTAGAAATCTCATCCATGCAAGCTCATCATGAAAATTAGCAATAATTCTCAAAGGGGCTGCCAGATCTCTTATGTGTCTCGATTGCATAAGTCCAGAACCTCCAAATATCGTATAGGGTATTTTCTTTTTTATACAACATGCTTCAGTTTTTTTAAGTCCCCATACAGACCGTGAAAGAACCATATTATCGATATATAGTTCATTGCGTTTCATCACACTTTCAATAATTCGGTCTGTTACATCATTAGCTTCTTCCCATTCATTCTCCCAGTGTACTAGTAGTGGAATAAGTCCTTTTCCCCTAAACGCAACTAGGTCTTTCTCATAGCTCAGAGATGATTGTTTAAGTAGCCAATTCGATAAGTCAAGTATCTCCTGGGTTGATCGATAATTAAGAGTTAGCTTCTGCTGTGTTGAATCAGGAACAATTTCAGTAAAATGATGCATAGACTTGAAATCAGCTCCTCGAAATCCATAAATTGATTGCGCATCATCACCAACACAAAAAAGATGACAATTTTCATAAAATGAACTTAATAACTGGTATTGAAGCGGGTTTGTATCTTGCATCTCGTCAACCAGAATATGATCGTATTTTTTTGAAACAAAATCCCTAGCTCCTGCATTAGCTTTTAGAATTCGAGCTACAATGAGCAATAAATCATCATAGTCTAGATATCTTCTTTTATTCTTATAAACAATATATTTTCTAATAAGATCTGCATAAATAGGTTTATTCTTTTCGATGCTTTCAGTAACAACCTTATCGGACATATCGGCATTATCGAACAAAATAATCCTCATTGCTGTGGAAAGAGACACTGATGTATTTATACAATAAGAATAAATATCAACAACATTCTTTACTTTAACAGTGTGGTTCTCTTTATCTTTCAGGTTCTTCCCACATATTAATTTAAAGCAAGACTCGCGATCATCTTCGTCAATTAGAGTGAAATCGGATTGTGAAAAGATGTTCCTGTTTTGCTGTATCAACTCCATACACCATGAATGAAAAGTCTGACCCTTTAATCCCTCAGTTGACTTTCCTGACAAATCGGCTTTAATCCTTTCTACGATTTCGCGGGCTGACTTTCTTGTGAAAGAAAGAATCAGAATACGCGAAGGCGAGACTCCACTACTGAGCAAAAAGGAAGCTCTAGCTATAATAGTACGTGTTTTTCCCGTTCCAGCTCCTGCCAAAACCATCAAGTGTTTTCCTGTGAATTGTGCAGCCAAACGCTGTTCGGCATTTAGATTATCTTGCAAATCGTTCATATTTGTTTTTCTCAATTAATAGTCTTTACCTAATTTTGTTAGAAGGGGGTGGCGGTGTCTTCTGGGCCTTGGTAGAAGTCCACGTTAGGGGGTGGGGGAGTGAAGCCGTCGTTGATGGGCGATGCTCCGCCAGTGATGGCGGGATCCGCGTTCATCTTGGACTCGTAGGTGGTCTCGTTAGAGAGGAGGTCTTGCTCGCCCTGGTTCTCGAAGCGGGCATACTTGCTCACGAAGTGCAGGTTGATGGTATCGGTGGCACCGCTGCGGTGCTTGGCGACGATGAACTCTGCCAGGCCGCGGATGTTGTTGCCCTCGGCATCTTCGCTCGAGCGGGTGTAGTACTCGGGGCGGTGGATGAAGCACACGATGTCGGCATCCTGCT
>CAMYZF010000073.1 GCA_947303755.1 uncultured Erysipelotrichaceae bacterium
ATAGCAAGAGGTGTAGAATTTGTTATGAATGGTGCAAATCATATGCTTGACTGCTACACAACTTATCCATTTGAAATTATTGATGAATTTAAAGGTTTAGCAAGACCATTTGGAAATAGAGGAAATCGTGGTGATACAGTTGTTGGAAATGACGTCTGGATTGGTCAAAAAGCCACGATTTTACCTGGTGTTCATATTGGAGATGGTGCAATTATTGGCGCATGTTCAGTTGTCACTAAAGATGTTCCACCTTATTCGGTAGTGGCCGGAAATCCTGCTCAAGTTAAAAAATATCGGTTCGATAAGGAAACAATCGATTTACTTCTTAAACTTAAGTGGTGGGATAAAGATATTGAAGAAATTAAAAAGTTGATCCCGTTTATTTCATCACCAGATCAAGATAAAGAAAAACTAAGAGAGCTAGTTAAATAATTTAGATAAATGTTCTTGATACGAAAGTGTTGAGGGTTTTTCTTTTATAAATAAACAAGCACCATTTAGTAAAGTGTAAAGAAAGATTTACATAGGTTTTTGCATTTTTTTCTTTTCATCTTATTTATAAAGGGATATATTGCTACCCAAGATGTAAATGTTATTTGCCATAAGGAGTATTTTTATGAACAAAGAAGATATTAAAAGAATAATTAAAGAAAATAATATTTCCTACATAAGGCTTCAATTCACCGATATGCTTGGTGATGTTAAAGCGGTGGAAATACCTACCACTAAGATTGATGATGCTTTTGATAACAAGATTATGTTTGATGGCTCTTCAATCGAAGGTTTTGTTCGTATTAAAGAAGCAGACATGTATCTTTATCCAGATTTAGATACTTTCCTAATCCTTCCTTTCGAAGAAGGTGTCGCTAGATTTATCTGCGATGTGTACACTCCTGAAGGCAAGCCATTTATTGGTGATCCTCGTTATGTTTTAAAGAAAACAATTAAGAAAATGAATGATATGGGTATTGAAACCCTCAATATTGGTTTTGAACCAGAATTCTACCTTTTTAAATTAAAAGAAGATGGCACAGCTAGTTTAGCTCCTGCGGACAAAGCTTCATATTTTGATCTTTCACCATTTGATGGTGGAGAAGAAATCCGTAAGGAAATCGTCCTTATGTTAGAAAAGATGGGCTTTGTGGTTCAAACATCGCATCACGAAGTGGGTCCTGGACAAAATGAAATTACTTTTAAATATTCAGATGTTCTTGATGCGTGTGATAAGGTCCAAACATTTAAACAAGTTGTTAAAGTTATTGCCAGAAAAAGAGGCTATTTAGCCTCATTCATGCCAAAACCACTTTATGGTCAGGCAGGAAATGGCATGCACACAAATTGCTCGTTGTTTAATAAAGGAGAAAATCTTTTCTATGATGAAAAAGACCCAATGAAGTTATCTTTGCTTTGTAGAAAATGGATTTGCGGTCTACTTAGACATTGCCGCGAATTAGCTTTGCTAACTAATCCAATCACAAATTCTTTCAAACGTTTGGTAAGTGGCTATGAGGCTCCTATCTATGCTTGCTGGAGCGACGCGAACAGAAGTTCTTTGATTAGAATTCCTGCTGCTAGAGGTCTTTCGACTAGAACCGAAATGCGTAACGTTGATCCATGCGCTAATCCATATTTAGCGTTGTCTGGCATTTTAGCCTGTGGTCTTGATGGTATTAAAAATACCAAAGATGATAAGCTGATCGCTCCAGTTAAAGATAATTTATTCTCACTTGATGAAGATACGATTAAAGATATGGGAATCATTCATCTTCCGGAAACTCTTCATGAAGCGGTGGGAGAATTTAAAAATAGCAAGATTATTAGGGAAACCCTTGGTGAACACATATTCTTAAAATATTTAGAAGCTAAAGAAAAAGAATGGAAAGAGTATCATACTTCAATAAGTGAGTATGAGCTCAAGAAATATCTTGGGAGATAAGTATGTGTGGAATAGTTGGATGCATTGGTAAAAACCACGGTCGAGAATACATCATCAATGGTTTAAAGACTCTTGACTATCGTGGCTATGATTCGGCAGGTGTTGCTTTTTTAAAGCAAGATAATATTACAATATTTAAAGATGCTGGCTCAGTTGAACACGTCAATTCTTTGATTCCTTCCTCAATGGATGGAGATGTTTTGATTGGTCACACTAGATGGGCGACACATGGAAGACCAAACAAAATCAATTCTCACCCACATCTCTCTTATGATGGAGAATTTGTTTTAGTGCATAACGGCATAGTTGAAAGATTTGCTGAACATAAAGCTAACTTAATCAAAAAAGGTGTTAGCTTTGCTAGTGACACCGATAGCGAAGTAATCGTCAATATGATTGCTTTATTTTATAAAGAAGAAAAAGATGTTCTAAAAGCGATTAAAAGAGCGATGAACGAAATTGATGGCTCTTATGCGATTAGCCTAATCCACAAAGGAGAAAATAGACTTTATGTCTTAAAAAATGTTTCACCTTTATTAATTGGAATAGGGGATGACTTCAATTTGGTCGCTAGCGATGCCTCTCCAATGATTGAACACACGAACAAATTCATTGAATTAGGCGATAAAGAATATGGTTATGTTACTAAAAACACATATAAGATTTTCAATCTTAATGGAGAAGAATTATCGAAGAAATTAATTAGCAAAGACATCTCTTTGGTGAAGCATGACTTGAATGGTTATCCGCATTACATGCTTAAAGAGATTGAAGAAATTCCTTCGGTTATCACTAGACTTGTAAATCACTATGTCATCGATAAAGAATTTAATTTAGATAAAGAATTGATTGATAAGATTAAAGAATCTGACCACATCATCTTTTTAGGATGTGGAACTTCTTATCACGCTTCTTTGGTAGGCGGAAGATATTTCGAAGAAATGCTAGGAATTCCAACTGCTTCCTATATCGCTAGTGAATGGGCTTTTCATCCAATGTTTCCTGGTAAAAAACCATTTATCGTTTTCATCTCTCAGTCAGGAGAAACCGCCGATCTTATTCACTGCCTTAACATAGTTAAAAAGCATAATTACGATACACTTTTAATTACAAACACAAGCGGTTCAAC
>CAMYZF010000074.1 GCA_947303755.1 uncultured Erysipelotrichaceae bacterium
GCGCTGAAAAACTTGCTGGCCTAGTCTCCATGGTCGAGAATAGCGAAGTCTCTTCTAATCAAGCAAGAGAGATTTTTGCCAAGATGCTAGAAGAGAATTTGGATGCTAAATCCGCAATGTCAAAACTAGGAATTTCTTCGCAAATCTCCGATGAATCTTATATTAGAGATGTTGTCGAAGAAGTTTTGAAAGAGAATCCACAAGCCATTAGCGACTATAAAGAAGGCAAGGGTCGTGCCATGGGATTCTTGGTGGGACAAGTTATGAAAAAGACTCAAGGAAAAATCAATCCAAAATTAACAAGTGATATATTGCTTGAGGAGTTGAAGAAAAAATAATATGAAAAAGATTTTAGTTACTGGTGGACTAGGTTTTATTGGTTCACATACTGTTATTCAATTAATCGAAAATGGTTATGAACCAATCATTGTTGATAATTTGGTTAATTCCAAACCAGAAGTTTTAAATAGATTAGAAAAGATTACTGGCATTAGACCAAAATTCTATCAATACGATGTTCGTGACGAAAAACATCTAGACCAGATCTTTAATGAGAACGATATTTTTGCTGTTATTCATTTTGCGGGATTAAAAGCTGTTGGCGAATCAATTCAAAAACCACAACTTTACTATGACAACAATATTGGCTCTTCCGAAGTCTTACTTAGAGTCATGGGAAAACATGATGTTAAGAAATTAGTCTTCTCTTCATCTGCAACTGTATATGGCGATCCTAAACGGGTTCCAATTTTTGAATCTGATCCGATTGGTGAAACTACAAATCCATATGCTGAAACAAAAGTTAGAATCGAATATATGCTTAAAGATTTGTATTCTAAAGACAAGTCTTGGGATTTGGCAATTTTAAGATATTTTAATCCTATTGGCGCCCATAAATCTGGCTTAATTGGCGAGGATCCGCAGGGAATTCCAAACAATTTGATGCCGTATGTCACTCAAGTTGCAGTTGGAAAACTTCCGCAATTATCCATATTCGGAGATGACTATGATACGCCTGATGGAACTTGTATTCGCGACTATATTCACGTTGTTGATTTAGCAAGAGGTCATGTTCTGACATTGAAGAGATTGGAAGAAAATCCTGGACTTGTTATCTATAACTTAGGAACTGGTGTTGGTACTTCTGTTTTAGAATTAGTTCATGCTTTTGAAAAAGCAAATAATTTAAAAATCAATTACAAGATTGCCCCTCGACGTGGTGGAGATATTCCTGTTTGTTATGCAAATGTTGATAAAGCATTCAAAGAGATTGGCTTTAAAACCGAATTTGATATTGTCGATTGCTGCCGCGATTCATGGAATTGGCAATCTCATAATCCGAAAGGTTTTGATAAATAAAGGAGATTTTTATGGCCCGTGAAAAATTAACCTTACAAACAATTAATGATGAAACACTCCATGGCTATTCATGGAAAATTGAAAAACCAAAAGCTTGCGTAGTAATCGTTACTGGCATGGAAGAACATCTCACCAGATACGATGATTTCGCTAATTATTTAAATTCACAAGGCTTCAGTGTTTATGGTTTTGACCATTATGGTCAAGGAGACACTGCCGGAAGTGAAGACAAACTTGGAATTGTTCCACGTTCATTCTTTTCTAAGTCTGTTAGAAACATTAATGATTTAGTGAAAAAAGTTAAAAAAGAAACAAAACTACCTGTTTATATCTTTGCACATTCAATGGGTTCTTTTATGGCTCAGGATTATGTTCAAAGATTTACTAACAGCGCAGACAAGGTTGTTATTTGTGGCACCAATGGTCCAAATGGAGCAGCAGCTTATAAGCTTGGTTATCCACTTGCTAAATTATTATCCAAAGGAAAACGCGAGAACAAGAAGGCAAAATTTTTAGCTTCTCTTGCAATCGGAGCATATGTTAAATCTGTTAAGAATCGTAAAACACCTGTTGATTGGTTGAGTTATAACGACGATAACAATTCTAAATATCTTGCCGATCCATATTCTGGATATGGCTCCAGCAATGGTTTTTATCGCGAACTACTCAAAGGTAATCGAAGACTTTATCAAAAGAAATTCATGCTTAAGATTAAAAAAGATTTACCAATATTCTTGATTGCTGGCAGCGAAGATGCTGTCGGTGCAAAAGGTAAGGGTCCAACTAAACTATTCGAACTCTACAAGAAGTTTGGATTAACAAAAGTTGAACTTAAATTATATCCGAATATGAGACACGAAATCTTAAACGAAAAAGACCATCAAATCGTTTATGATGATGTCGTGAATTTCTATAACAAATAAGTATAAAAAAACGGAGATTTTGTCGGTGATATCTCCGTTTTTGTTTGCTTTTATTTCATTATTTTTGTGATTAATTCTTTGAAATGTTTTAGACGTTCATCCCCATTAGCAAAAACGTATGCTTTCATTTTTGGTTCGGTACCGGATGGACGGAAGATTACTGTCTCATGATCTTTGAGGAAGAACTTGATGACATCAGATTTTGGAAGACCAGTTTCTTCACTATGATCTTTGTAGAAAATCTTACCGAGTTTATAGTCTCCAACAGATTCAACTTCTCCAATTTCTCTTTTGAACGATTCTTCGCGGAAATGTTTCATAAGATTTGCCATCTTGTCTTTTCCGTCTAAACCTGGGAATTCGAATGATAAGGTTACGGTCTTATAATGACCAAATCTATCATAAAGTTGATTTAATCTATCAAGCAGAGTGAGACCTTTATTCTTGTAGTAATTTGCCATTTCACAAATTAGTAAGACAGCATTAACGGCATCTTTATCACGAACATCACTGTTAGTTAAATAACCATATGACTCTTCAAAACCAAAGATGAATCTATCTTGTTCGCCTTTTCTTTCCAAGAAAAGAATTTGTTCGCCAATGAATTTGAACCCAGTGAGAATATTGATGACATTGACACCATATTCTTTTCCCATTAAGTCAACTAAATCGGATGAAACAATTGATTTTACGACTACTGGATTTTTTGGAAGATTGTTTTCTTCTTTTCTAGCGGTGTAAATGAAATCAAATAACAAGATGCCAATTTCATT
>CAMYZF010000075.1 GCA_947303755.1 uncultured Erysipelotrichaceae bacterium
CATGTGGTTATTTAGTTGAAAAAGAAATCGCCAACTTAATGCGTTGTGTCGATGTTAAGAAAGAAGATAGACCATATGTCGCCATCTTAGGTGGCTTAAAAGTCTCTGATAAGATCAAAGTTATTGATTCACTTCTTAAGAAGTGCGATAAGATTCTTATCGGTGGCGCGATGGCTTATACCTTCAAGAAAGCAATGGGCTTTGAAACTGGTTTATCCCCAGTCGAAGATGATCAATTAGATTATGCTCGTAATTGCTTAAAAGAAGCCAAAGGCAAAATCGTCTTACCAGTCGACTCTGTCGTTACTGACGCTTTCGAAGGTTGGACTAAGAAAGAAGTCGTTGGTGATAATGTTCCTACCGGATTCCAAGGTATGGATATTGGACCAAAGACCGAAGTATTGTTCGCTAACGAAATTGCTAAAGCAAAGATGGTTTTCTGGAATGGACCAATGGGCGTCTTTGAACAAAAAGATTTCCAAAGCGGCACAATTGCTATCTGCAAAGCAGTTGCTGGCTTAAAAGGTGCCTTCTCAGTTTGTGGTGGTGGCGACTCCGCTGCAGCTATCAAAGAATTTGGCTATAAAGAATCATTCTCACATGTTTCCACCGGTGGTGGTGCATCTCTTGAGATGATTGAAAACGACGGTCATTTACCAGGCGTCGATATTTTAAAATAATGAGAAGAAAATTATTATTCGGCAACTGGAAGATGAACAAGACCATTGCAGAAACTAAGGTCTTTGGAAAAGAATCTGTCGAATTAGAAAAATTTGCTAAAAGCAAAAATGTCGATATCGGTATCGCTCCAGTCTATCTTTCACTTGCAGCGTTAAAAGAAGCTAATCCTTCTTTAATCGTTGCATCTCAAAATCTTCACTATGAAGATCATGGAGCCTTCACTGGTGAAATTTCCATCCCAATGTTAAAAGAACTCGGAGTTGATTGGGCCATCATTGGTCATAGTGAACGCCGCAGTTACTATAACGAAACAAATGAATCTTGTAACAAAAAACTTTTAGCGATGGAAGCTAATAAGATGACACCAATATACTGCGTTGGTGAAACCTTAGAGCAATTTGAAAAAGGTGTTACAAAGAAAGTCATCGAAGAACAAGTCTTAGAAGGCATCAAAGGCTTAAGCAAAGCTTATGTCGAAGATATGGTCATCGCTTATGAACCAGTCTGGTCCATTGGCACTGGCAAAAATGCTTCTAAAGAAATCGCTCAAGATATTTGTTCATACATTCGTGAACTCATCAAAAAAGAATACGGCGATGCTTCTAGCAAGATCCGCATTCTTTATGGTGGTTCAGTCAAACCTGAAAATGTTCACGACTATTTAGCTCAAAAAGATGTCGATGGTGCTTTAGTGGGTGGAGCCTCACTTAAAGTCGATTCATTTAGACAACTTATTGAAAATATCTAGGAGGAAAAATAATGGAAGATTCACTTAAGCATTATTCAAATAATCAAAAACAAGTGAACCAAGTATCTGTTTCCTCTTCCAAATTTATTGGAAAGGTGTTTTTGTACACCTTCATCGCTTTAGCGATAACCGCTGTGACAGCCGCTATTATTGGTTTTATCTTCTCTAGCGCGATTCAAACGATCGATTATCAAAATTTTGTGATCGATGTTGAGAAATTTAGACCTTACATCTATTTACTCATCGGAGCGATCATAATGTATATCCCTCTAATCATCTGGATTATGCTCATATCCTTTAGAGGCAAAGGACGTATGGACATTCCATTTGTCCTATATTCGCTTGTGATGGGTGTCTTTATTTCATCGTTTACGATGTTTGTACCTATCGCTGTCATCGCTATTAGCTTTGGCATCACTTCCATTATCTTTGGAATTTTAGCTCTTATTGGTCTAACTTCTAAAAAAGATTTATCTTTCTTAGGACTTGTGGCCTTAGGTATTTTCTTTGGAGCGATTCTCGTGTCCTTATTCAATGTAATTTGGTCACTATTCCTTCCTGGCTTCCAACCATTATATTGGGTTGTATCATTCGCTATCTTTGGTGCAATGATGCTCATCACCATCTTTGATGTTTGGAGAGTTAAGAAGATCGCTCAAAGGGGAGAACAGACAACTAATGTCGCTTTGTTCTGTGCCTTCAATCTATATGTCGATTTCATTTACATCTTCATCCGTGTCTTACGTGTCGTCGCGATGATTTACGGACGAAGAAGATAAGCGCATACGCGTATAATAAGGAAAAATAATTATGTATTTTTACAAATGTGACCACTGCGGAAAAGTAGTGATGATCTTGGACAAATGGAATTGTCCAACAATTTGTTGTGGTGAACCAATGAAAGAATTGGTTGCCAATACTGAGGAAGCTGCTTTTGAAAAGCATATCCCAGTTATCGAAGAAAAAGATAATGTCGTGGTCGTTAAGGTTGGGGAAGTTCCTCATCCAATGCTTCCAGAGCATTTCATCTCTTTCATTGTCCTTCATACTGACCAAGGTTATAAGATTAAATATCTTAAAGCTGGTGAGCTTCCAGTAGCGACTTTCGCTATTTCGGATAATGAAGTCGTTTTTTCCGCTTATGCCTACTGCAATTTGCATGGCTTATGGAAAAAAGCAACCGATTAATATAATTAATAATCATAGAAAAGCGCCCTCAAAAGCGCTTTTTTGTTTGGGTGAGAAAAAATGTGAAAAATTTTGTTGACACATTATTTACATAATTGTAAGATATAAAAGCGCACATTCCTGAGAAGGAAGTCGATATACTAAGTATATGTGCGTAACTGATCTTTGAAAACTGAACAGATGTACAAGAAACATTAACGTCAATTTTTTAAACAATAAACCAGATTATAATTTTGAACTAAGATAAACTTTTTGAGAGTTTGATCCTGGCTCAGGATGAACGCTGGCGGCGTGCCTAATACATGCA
>CAMYZF010000076.1 GCA_947303755.1 uncultured Erysipelotrichaceae bacterium
TCAAAACTGATTCATCAACCGGTTCGCTTTTTAAAATGTATGGAGGATTAGAGATTAAGACATCAATTTTGTCCTTATTCTCAATTAACTTTTCTAGTGCATCACCACAATAATATTTGGTTTTTGCGCCTAATTTCGATGAATTTATCTTACAAACATCAAGAGCGTCTTTTGAAATATCAGAGAATATAACAAATGACGTTTTTAAGTTGTTTGCAAGGCTCACGCCCATAATTCCAGAACCGCAACAAACGTCTGCAACTCTTAAAACTCTATTCCCAAAAAGTTCTTCGGCTTTATCGATTGCGAATTTAACAACTTCTTCACTCTCTTGACGTGGAATTAGGACGCGATTATCGATGTAAAATTCATGTCCAAAAAACATATCTTTTTTAAGGATATATTGGACTGGTTCGCCATTTAAAAAACGCGCAAAATATTGTTGATATCTCTGCAAATCACGAATTTCTTCATCTTTTTTGATGTAGAACTCCGACATTGATTTAAGATGATTAATTTCACACAAAAGAATGCGGATTGTAATCTCGTCAACTTCAGGATTTTTAAGTTTATTTAATGAGTCTTTGTAGACTTCAAAAAGTGTCATTTTATTGTTCACCCAACATCTTTTGTTCTTGGTCAAAGTGAATCAAGGCATCAATGATTTCATCTAATTCACCTTCCATAACACGATCAAGCTTTTGAATTGTGAAACCAATTCTATGATCGGTAACTCGGTTTTGTGGGTAATTGTAAGTTCTAATCTTTTCGCTTCTTTCGCCAGTTCCTACTTTTAATTTACGTTCAGAACCAAATTTCTCTTCTTGTTCTTCTTGGAGTTTCGCATAAATCTTTGCTCTTAACATCTGCATACATATTTCACGGTTTTGAATTTGTGATTTTTCAGTTTGGCAAGAAACGACAACTCCAGTAGGTTTGTGAGTCATTCTAACTGCAGATTCTGTTTTATTAACGTTTTGTCCACCAGCGCCTTGGGAACGATAGGTATCAACTTGGACATCCGCCATATTGATTTCAACATCGATTTCTTCCATCTCTGGCATAACTAAAACTGTCGCTGTAGAAGTGTGAATCCTTCCAGAAGCTTCGGTCTTCGGAACTCTTTGAACACGATGTGCGCCTGATTCGAATTTGAGTTTTGAATAAACACAGTCGCCTTTAATCATAAAAGAAACGAGAGAATAACCACCTGCTTCGCAGATGTTCTCGTCTAACATTTGAATTTTCCAACCTTGATGTTCTGCATAGCGAACATACATTCTAAATAAGTCGCCCGCAAAGATGTTTCCTTCATCTCCACCAGCGGCGCCTCTAATTTCAACGATGATGTTCTTGTCATCATTTGGATCTTTAGGAAGAAGGAGAATCTTAACATTTTCCACTAATTGGGCTTCTTCTTCTAACAATCTTTTATGTTCGTCATGTCCGAATTGAGCGATATCAGCATCTATGTCATTCATCATCGCTTCTGCATCCTTAATATCAGATGAGATCTTTAGATATCTTTCATATTCGTTTACAACTGGTTCAAGGTTTGCTCTTTCTTTAGAAAGGTCACGAAAACGTTTGATGTCTCTGGTTACAGATTCGTCCATCAATTGTTGATCGATTTCCTCGAGCCTAACTTTTGTGGCTTCGAGACGTTTTAACATGCTACTTTCCATAAGCGAGTGAGATTATAACATATTAGAAAGGCTCTTCAAAGTGCTTAATTTATAATTAAATCTTTTACTTAGAACCTAAAAAATATATAATCTACATTGGTAATTATTTATGGCATATAAAGCATTATATCGAACATATCGTCCTCAAACTTTTGAAGAAGTCGCCGGACAAAAACATATCATCAAAACCTTAAAGAACGCTTTAGCGAATAATAAAATCGCCCATGCATATCTTTTCTGTGGTCCAAGAGGAACCGGAAAAACTACAATGGCAAAGCTATTTGCGAAAGCTTTAAACTGCGATGAGGGAATTGGGCATCAATGTAATAAATGTTCCAACTGCTTAGAAGTCATTGAAGGCTCTCATCCGGATGTTATTGAAATCGACGCTGCAAGTAACAATGGTGTCGAACAAGTTCGTGAATTAATTGACAAAGTCAATTATCTTCCAATTAAAGGTAGATACAAAGTCTATATCATTGATGAAGTTCATATGATGACAACAAGTGCTTTTAATGCACTTCTTAAAACCATAGAAGAACCGCCTGCTCACGTAATCTTCATCTTAGCGACAACTGAGCCACATAAT
Organism: uncultured Erysipelotrichaceae bacterium; assembly: GCA_947303755.1. GTDB lineage: Bacteria > Bacillota_I > Bacilli_A > RFN20 > CAG-826 > Fiminaster. The sequence continues at coordinate 2,275 of CAMYZF010000076.1, forward strand.
ATCATTCCAACCATTCTTTCTAGATGCCAACGTTATGACTTTTCTAAAGTCAGTGATGGCGATATCGAAGAAAGATTAGCGATTGTTCTTGAAAAAGAAGGTATTAAATATGACCAAGAAGCTGTAAGAGCAATCATCTCTTTAGCGGATGGCGGAATGCGTGATGCTCTATCAATTCTTGATCAAGTTATTGCTTATTCTGGTAACACTTTGTCTGTTGACGATGTCTATTCTTTGTTCGGATTAACCTCAGAAGAAGAGAAAGTATCTTTTATTAAAGATATCAATAACGGAAATATCTCTTCTGCCTTAGGCAAAATTAAAGCGTTCTCCGAAGGTGGGGTTGATTTAAAACGTCTCACCGAAGATTTGTTAGAAATTCTCAAAGATGTTTTGATTCTTAAGAAAACAAAAGACGAAAAAGAATTAACTGTAGTGTCTGAAAAGAA
>CAMYZF010000077.1 GCA_947303755.1 uncultured Erysipelotrichaceae bacterium
GCTAAAGATGCAAAATCTAGAGCAGAAGAAAGACTTAAAACCAAAGGAAAAGATCCTAACCTTGATGTTAAAAGAGCAGAGCTAGCCTTACTTAGAGCAATCGCTAGAATTCGAACTGCTGAAGGTGAATAAAAGAGTGATTGAGTCACTCTTTTTTATAGATAAGATTTGATTGTTTCAACTGGTGTTTTACTAGTAACAATTATTTCGTTTCGGGAATAAGTTTTACTAATTGTCTTACCAGTTATTTTTAGATTGATTTCGTTTTCTATAGGATTATTAGAAATGATTACTTTTTTGCTTGATTCGTTTAATAATGGAGCAATCTTTTCTTTATATAAATTATTCAAATCAGGATTAGATTGGTTGTAACTAATGTAGGTAAATTCTTTATTAACGTAATCAAGTGATGGGATGTTACCTTCTCCATAATAAAGATTATCAACTCGATATTTACTGTTCAGGTGATTTTTGAAAGCTTCATATGTTTTCATATACGATTCTTTCTTGATCCAATCGATATTGTTTTCACTTATTACACAGAACATAGGGGCGGACACTACAAATGCCCCTGATTCATTTTTAGTGAAGAATCTTTCGCCATATAAAGTGTTGAATAATTGCAGTTCCTCGCGGTTAGCTTCAACATCAAACTTATAGATCATCATTTTACTTTCTTTTAAGTAGTTTGTGATGATGGGTTTGAAGGTCTCACAATCGCCACAACCTTCATTAGTGAAATATAAGGCAAAATTATGATTTGCTTCAAGATTTGCGGATATTTTACTAACTTCTGGTGCTAAAAAATCAGCTTCTTTATCAAACAAAAATGTCTCCAAATTCGCTGCGATTATCTTCTTATTATTTTTGCTTGCCGAAGAACAACCACAAATAATGGCCGAAGTAGCAAGCAATAATGGAACATACTTTTTGAGCATAATTGGTATATAATAATATTACGAAATCAATTTTATAATTGCTATTTAAATATTGCAGATTATAATTATTGGCGAATTAGGAGGTACATAATATGAATTTATGGCATCGTGCTGACCCCGCTAAAATAAAACCCGAAAGCTTTATGGCTTGTATCGAAATTCCACAAGGTTCAAAGAACAAATACGAATTAGATAAATATTCAGGAGCCTTAAAACTCGACCGTATTTTATATACATCCACTCACTATCCACATAATTATGGATTCATTCCAAGAACTTATGCAGATGATGGTGACCCATTAGATGTTTTGGTTATCTGTTCTGAACCAATCGTTCCGCTCGCATTAGTGGAATGTTATCCAATCGGTATGCTTGAAATGATCGATGGTGGTTCTAAGGACGCAAAGATTATCGCGATTGCAAAGAATGACCCAGTTTATAACTCGTTCTCTGATATCAAACAAATCCCAACTCATATCCTTCAAGAAATTAAACACTTCTTTGTTGTTTATAAACAATTAGAAGGAAAAGAGACAATTGTTAACAACATTCGTGGACGTATGATGGCGATGGAAGTTATCGCTAAATGTATTGAAGCCTACGAAAAGAAATTCGGTAAAGAATTTGTTAAATAAAAGAAGCTATGCTTCTTTTTCTTTTTTAGATTATGATTCACATTATTTTATATCATCCAGAAATTCCACAAAACACAGGCAACATTTTAAGGACCGCAATGGCGACTAATTCTAAAGTCCATATCATTGGTCCAATTCCTTTTGAACTAAATGATAAAGCCTTAAAAAGATCTGGCATGGATTATCTTAAAGATGCTGATTACGATTATTTTGATTCCTACGAAGAATTCGAGAAAGAGTTTAAAGGAAAGAAGATTTACTTTGTAACCAAATATGGAACACATCTTTATTCTGAGGATTTGTTCAGCAATGTTTTGGATGATGTATATGTAATGTTTGGAAGAGAATCTACTGGCATTGATAAAGAAATTCTTTCAAAGAATAAAGACATGACTTTGCGTATTCCAATGCTTTCTACAGCAAGAAGTTTGAATCTTTCAAATGCAGTGGCAATTGTTACTTACGAAATCTTAAGGCAACAAAAATACCCCAAACTAGCAACGTTCGATATGATTAAGAAATACACAATTTAGTCGCAGCGAACTGCTTTTTCTAATAAATCGATTGTTTCTTTACGAACATTATTTAATTTAATATTCGAATAGTTCTTAACAAGAGCTTCGCCAAGAACATGTCCACGTCGGACATTTTTCTTTTTTGTATATGTAATTTCTCCGCTTGTGCATCTTGAGCATAGTAAAGCTAACTCACATGCAGTCAATAATTCGTTTTCGGTTGGTTTCTTGTTCGCGATAACTAGGTGCGCGCCTGATTTATCTTTAATATGAAGCCAAGTAAACTCACGATCAATCTTCATAACAAAGCTTAAGAAGTCGTTTTGAGAAGCGTTTCTTCCAAAATAGATAATTGTTCCGTTTAGGTTAACTTTCCATGGACGGTTTTGATTGGTTTTCTTAACTTCCTTTTTCTTTTTGAAATTAAAATAAGTTTGGACTAAATCATCTTTTTGTTTTTCGTTACCTTGTTCGAATTCTGCAAGGATTTCTAAGTATTCTTGCTTCTCTTTTTGAGCATTTTCTATGTTGATTTTAGACCTTGAAATAGTCTCTTTTGCCTTCTTTGTTTTGTGGTAGAAATGATT
>CAMYZF010000078.1 GCA_947303755.1 uncultured Erysipelotrichaceae bacterium
CTAAAAATAGATAAGCTAGATCAAGTAAAACAAAGTAGAAAGGAATGATTAAGAGAGCAAAAACTATTCCCACAATTGAGGCGATTAAATCAGAAAGAGGAATGTTGAGTTGCCTAATTCCAAATTTCTGTAATTCTTGTGAAACGATTAATTGGGACAATGAGACTTGTATCAAAGAAATAAGGAAAATAAAGGTTGGCACAATGATGTTGATGTTGGGATTAGATGCAAGACCAAGTGCGGTTTTAAAAGTGAGAATAATATCGACTTGAAAAATAAAATTAATTAACGGAATCAATGCGTAAGAAATCGCAGTTTGTGCGAGAGTTGCGGAGATAATTGACCAAACGACCGGAATTTTATGTTTCGCTAAAAGACCAAAAATATAGCCAGTAACGATGGATGGTAAGACATAGAAAATTGTGGTCTCAATGTTCCAGAAAGTTAAGGCTAATGCTAAGCCAAAAGTAGCAAAACCATAGATGGGAAAATATCTATCTTTACAACATAGTTCGATGATTGCGGAAGATAATGGAAGAACCAAAATTAGGAATAAAGATGCGATAGCAGAAAGAGCAGCAAGTTCAGCTACAATGATGTTGATTGCAGCCATCAATGCCATGAGTGGAATTGACTTAACTAATGTCTTTCTTTCGTATATCAATTTCATAATTTTTATTATTTTCGCATTTTTTTCATTTTTCTTCAGTAATAAGTATATATGGAAAAATTACGAAAACTTTTATTTCTTCTTCCAATTTTGTTTTTGTGTTCTTGCCGAGGGGAAGAAGAGCCGGTGAACACAGGTTTTGTCTTTGATTGGACTAGTAATGGGACATATGCTTATTCACAAGTTAAGGATAAAACAATTTTGTATTCCAACATTTTTGGAATTGATAGGGAGGATTATTATGTATATTTCTTTTCTAAAACATGTTCGCATTGTAATGATTTAAAAGAATTTATAATACCTTTAGCTTTAGAAAGGGGAAATTTGTATTTTGTAGAAGCGAACGACCAAATAACAATTATTAAAGACGCTTCCATAACGATAGGCATTTCTGGTATAGAAAATTTTGGGATTCTTGGTTATCCATCTTTGGTCAAAATTGAAGAAAAAGTAGTGATAAAAAACATCGCCGGAATTAATCCAATTAAAAATGAATTAACGAATTGAGTAAATAGTTTTAATGTGATAACATATTACATAGTAATAAATTGATAATTATTATGGATTACGCATCTCTATTAAACGAAAATCAATTAAAAGCTGTATCAACAACTTCCAAATACACAAGAATTGTTGCTGGTGCTGGTAGTGGAAAGACGAGAGTTTTAACTTATCGTATTTCTTATTTAATAAGCGAATTCGGAGTTGATCCTTCTAGTATTGTCGCTATTGCCTTTACAAACAAAGTTGCAGCAGAAATGAAAGAAAGAGCGTTATCTATCCTAAAAGGAATGGGAAGAGACTTATCTGTTTCTACGTTCCATAGTTATTGCGCAAAGTTTCTTAGAAAAGAAATTGATGTTCTTGGTTTTCCAAACAATTTCACAATCATTGACGAAGACGACCAAGAGAAAATGGTAAAAGATTTAGCGGTTGAAGATGGCCATAAACGAAACGACGATGTCGTTAAACACACTTTAGGCTTTATTTCATACTACAAATGCAAGGGTTGTTATCCTCAAGAAATTGTTTTGGATAAATTCGCATCTGAAAACGATAAACAGGCTTTGAAATATTTCCTAAAGTATGAAGAGAGAAAAGACCAAATGCTTTCTTTGGATTTTGATGACCTACTTTTAAGAACAATCCAAATCCTTAAAGAATTTCCAGATGTTCGTGCAAAGTGGCAAAAAAGAATCACAAATATTTTGATAGATGAGTTCCAGGACACCAACGATGTTCAATATGAATTAGTGAAGCTATTAATGAGAGAAGAAACATCGCTTTATGTTGTCGGTGATCCAGACCAAACCATCTATACCTGGAGAGGCGCTAATCAAAACATTATCTTGGAATTTAATCGTGATTTTCCACTTGCAGAGACAATTGTACTCGATAGAAATTATCGTTCTACCAAGCCAATTTTAACTGCTGCAAATAAACTCATTTCTCACAACAAAAAAAGAGTTCCAAAAGACTTGTATACCACAAACGAAAGTGGTGAAAAGGTCATCACCGAATCAGCCTATTCCCGTGACCTAGAAGCTAAATATGTCGCGGATCAAATAGAGAATATTCGTTTATCAAATCCAAATGTTAGATATCGAGACATCGCTGTTTTATATCGAGCGGCATATATCACTCTTCCATTTGAAAACGAATTCATGAGAAGAAGAATCCCATATCAAATCTATGGTGGGGTTAAGTTCTTCCAAAGAAAAGAAGTTAAGGATGTCCTTTCGTATTTTAGATTAATTTACAATCACAAAGATGATGTGAGTTTTGAAAGAATCGTCAATGTTCCAAGAAGAGGAATTGGCGACACAACGATGGATGCTTTGAAAGCAGAAAGAGAAGCCGCAGGATTATCCTACTTCGAATATTTAGAACAAATTGAGAACTTTAATACTTGTATTAAGCCAAAACATATCGCCGCTTTAAGTGTGCTTATTGATAAAATCAATGAGACCAAGAAGAGATTAGACGCTGGCTTAGAAGC